>CAMDHP010000020.1 GCA_945898185.1 Akkermansia muciniphila
TTGCCCGCCCGCCCCGCTTCCAATCGGCTTACCTTCAACATGACGCCACGCCGCGACTCCGCCCCCCGCTCCGCCGCCGACCCGATTCCTTCCCTCGGAGATTGGCGCACCTCCGATGCCGACGAGATCAACCGCCGCCGCGCCCGCGCTCGCGAGGAACAACCCGGCATCGTCAACCTTACCCCGGCACACCCCATCTTCTCCAACTTCGAGGTCCACTCCCCCAGCGGCCAGACTTACCGCGTCGAGATCCGCGATCTCTCCGCCCCCCACCACGCTTGCACTTGCACTGATTTCCGCATCAATGATCTCGGCACTTGCAAACACGTCGAGGCCGTCCTGGTCCACTTCGAGAACACCGAACCCTCCGCCTTCGCCGCCGCCCGCTCCTCCGGCTCCACCCGTATCGATCTCGTTCCCGACCCCGCCGCCGCCACCTTGCGGATCGAGCGTAATTTCGCCCTCCTCCCCGCCCGCCTTCGCCCCCTCTTTCGCGACGACGGCCGCCTCCGTCCCGACCTGCAACCCCACGACGCCCTCGCCCGCCTTACCTCCGCAGAGAGCCCGGTGCGCGTATCCCAAGAGGTCGCGCCGTGGTTCGACGCCCGCCGCCGCGAACGCGAGCGCCGCGACCGCCGCCGCGATTACGAGACCGGCGTCACCATTGGCCGCCACCCCGCCCACGAGACGCTGCTCCCGCTTTTCCCCTATCAACGCGAAGGGATGCTCCACCTCGCCTTCGGCGAGCGCGCCCTCCTCGCCGACGAGATGGGTCTCGGCAAGACCGCCCAAGCCGTCGCCGCCTGCGCCTTGCTCCACCGCCTCGGCCACGCCCGTCGCGTGCTTCTTGTCACCCCCGCCTCGCTCAAGGGCGAGTGGGAGGAGCAGATCCGCCGCTTCACCACTCTCCCCCTCCGCTTGGTTTTCGGCAGCCAGTCTGCCCGCCTTCGCCTTTACGCGGAGCCGCACCCGCCCCTTTTCACCGTCGTGAACTACGAGCAGGTCGTCACCGACTTCAACGAGATCAACGAGCACCTCCGTCCTGATATCGTCGTGCTCGACGAGGCCCAGCGTATCAAGAATTGGGCTACAAAGACCGCTCTCGCGGTCAAACGCCTCCGCTCCCGTTACGCGTTCGTGCTCACCGGCACCCCGATCGAGAACCGCCTCGACGAGCTTCGCTCCATCGTGGACTACCTCGACCCCGCCCTCCTCGGCCCCCTCTTCCGCTTTAACCGCGACTACTACGTTTTTGATGAGAAAGGCCGCCCTTCCGACTACAAGAACCTGGAACAACTCCGGGCACGCATCGCCCCGCTCATCCTCCGCCGCCGCAAGGCCGAGGTCGAGACGGAGCTCCCCGACCGCACCGACCGCACCCGCTTCGTCGCCCTCACTCCCCGCCAACGCGCCATCTACACCGACTACCAGTCCGAGGTCGCTCGTCTTGCCACCCTGTCCGTCCGCCGCCCCCTAGCCCCGAAGGAGCAGGACCGCCTCATGATCCACCTCGCCATGATGCGCATGGTCTGCGCCACCCCCGTCATCATCACGGGCCAGGACTGCACCGATTGCCCAAAGCTCCCCGAAATCGCCCGGCTCGTGGACGAGGCCCTCGCTGCTCCCGACGTAAAGGTCATCATCTTCTCCGAGTGGGAAAAGATGCTCGCACTGGTCCGCGCCCACGCCGTCGCGCATGGCATCGGCCACGCTTGGCACACCGGCTCGGTGCCGCAGTCAAAGCGCCGCGCCGAGATCAACGCCTTCCGCGACGACCCTGCCTGCCGCCTCTTCCTCAGCACCGATTCCGGCGGCGTCGGCCTCAACCTTCAGCACGCCAGCGTCGTCATCAACTGCGACCTTCCCTGGAACCCGGCCAAGCTCGAGCAACGCATCGCCCGCGCTTGGCGCAAAAACCAATCCCGCCCCGTGACCGTCTTTAACCTCGTCGCCGAAGGCACCGTCGAGCAGGGGATACTCAATAGCCTCGCTTGGAAACAAGATCTCGCCGACGGCGTGCTCGACGGCCGCGGTGACCTCACCACGTTAAAACTCCGCAGCGGCCGCCACGCCCTTTTGCAACGCATTCACCAGGTTCTCGAACTGCCCGCCAACCCGCTCGCCGCCACCGTTCCCGCGCCCGCCGCCGACCCGGCGCTCGCCTTTGCCGTATCCGCCCGCGCCCGCCTCGGACCCCGCCTTATTTCTTGCGATGAAACCCACTCCGCTCCCTTGCCCAAACGTGGCCCAGGCTTCGTCCCCCTGTCCAAGCCTGCCAGCGACACCGTGCTGCTCGCGGTGGTGACCGGTTCCGCCGCCGACGCCCGCCCCCGCCTCGAGGCCCTGCTCGCCGCTACCGCGTGGAGCGGCCCGCGCCCGACCCTCCAAGTCATCGATCAACCCAGCTGGGCCGCGCTTGAACAACTGCGCGCCGCCGGCCTGCTCACGCTCTCACCACGCCCGCATCGCCAACTTCTTCCCGGCTAAGCGTCACAATGATCGTTCTTGGGGCCGAAGGTTTCGGCCCCAAGAACGAGAATGATTTCCCGATCATCCCACCGCGTTATCTTCAGGAACGCCGGCCTCAGGCGAGACTGACGCCTTTTTTGGCGGCGGCGCGGAGGAGCGCATCAGCCATATCAGAGGGCGTCGCGGCGACCTCGATGCCGCACTCCTCGAAGACGGCGATTTTGGCGGCGGCGGTGTCCTCGTGGCCGCCGACGATAGCGCCGGCGTGGCCCATGCGGCGGCCGGCAGGAGCGGTCGCGCCGGCGATGAAGCCGGCGACGGGCTTGGTGCAGTTGTCCTTGATCCAGCGGGCGGCCTCGACCTCAGCATTGCCACCGATTTCACCGATGAGGATGATGCCCTTGGTGTCGGGATCGGCGTTGAAGAGCTTGATGACGTCGAGGTGGTTCGTGCCGTTGACCGGATCACCGCCGATGCCGACCGAGGTGGACTGCCCGAGACCCTTGGACGTGATTTGGAAAACCGCCTCGTAGGTGAGGGTGCCCGAGCGGGAAACGACGCCGACGTGCCCCTTTTTGTGAATATATCCAGGGGCGATACCAATGCGGCAGCCGCCGTCGGAGCCCTCGCCGGTGCCTGGGGTGACGAGGCCTGGGCAGTTGGGGCCGATGAGGCGGGTCTTAGCGCCGGAGATGGCCCGCTTCACGCGGATCATGTCTTTAATCGGAATGCCCTCGGTGATGCAGACTGCGAGGTCGAGGCCGGCGTCAACGCACTCAAGGATGGCGTCGCCCGCGAAGGGCGGCGGCACGAAGATGACTGAGACGGTAGCGCCGGTGGCGGCGGCGGCCTCGTGGACGGAGTTGAAGATCGGCACTTTATGGGCGCCGTGCTCGAAAAACTGGCCGCCCTTGCCGGGAGTGACGCCGGCGACGAGCTGCGTGCCGTAGTCGAGGGAAAGCTGGGCGTGTTTGGCGCCGAAGGCACCGGTGATGCCTTGGACGAGGATTTTGGTCTTGGGAGTGATGAGAATGCTCATTTTTTTAAATTAGTTTTAACGCGAAGTCGCGAAGTCTCTACGGTTGCGAAGAAAGGGCAAAGGCGTCGTTTCCTTATTCGTTTCTTTGCGCCTCGGCGTCTTTGCGTTGAAGGTTTGGATGATTAGGCGACGAGTTTTACGATTTTCTGGGCGGCGTCGGCCATGGTGTCGCCGCTGACGAGGGCGAGGCCGGAGTTGGCGAGGGTGGACTTGCCCTTGGCGACGTTATTGCCCTCGAGACGAACCACGAGAGGGAGTTTGAGCCCGACCTCCTTGACCGCCTCGACAATGCCCTCGGCGATGACGTTGCAGTCCATGATGCCTCCGAAGATATTAACGAAAATGCCCTTCACGTTGGCGTCGCCGAGGATGATTTTGAAGGCGGCTATCACCTTCTCCTTCGTGGCACCGCCGCCGACGTCGAGGAAGTTGGCGGGGTTGCCGCCGTAGTGTTTGATGATGTCCATGGTGGACATGGCGAGACCAGCGCCGTTGACGAGACAGGCGATATTTCCGTCGAGGGCGATGTAGGCGAGGTCGAACTTGGAGGCCTCGATTTCCTTCGGGTCTTCCTCGTTGAGGTCGCGAAGGGCGACGATCTCGGAGTGACGGTAAAGGGCGTTGGAGTCGAAGGAAACCTTGGCGTCGAGAGCGAGGACGTCACCGGTCGGAGTGGTGATGAGTGGGTTGACCTCGACCATGGCGGCGTCGGTTTCCCAAAAGAAAGTGTAGAGATTCTTAATAAGCTTAGCGGCGTTCTTGGCCTCGGCTCCGGAAAGCTGGAGGGCGCCAATGAGCTGGCGTAGTTGGAAATCGGCTACGCCGTAGGCGGGATCAATGAGAACCTTGGTGATCTTCTCGGGCGTGTCGTGGGCGACGGTTTCGATATCAACACCACCCTCGGTAGAAACGACGATGACGGGCCGGGAGGAGGCGCGGTCGAGAAGGACGGCAAGGTAGTATTCCTTTTTGATGTCGCTCGCGACCGTGAAGTAAACGGTCTGCACCTTGCGACCGGCGGGGCCGGTCTGGATAGTGACGAGCGTGTTGTTCATCATTTTACCGGCCAGATCCTTGGCGTCGGCCTTGGTTTTACAGAACTTTACTCCGCCCTTGAAGCCATCGGTGAAGGTGCCCTTGCCGCGGCCGCCGGCGTGGATTTGCGACTTCACCATGGTCGGCCCCTCGGGAAGAGAGGCGAGCGCGGCGTCGAACTCGGCGGCGGATTTGGCGGAGGCCCCCTTGGGAACGGGGACTCCAAATTTCTCGAACAAGGCTTTGGCCTGATACTCGTGGATGTTCATGGAAAAACGAGGAAGCTGCGTTCGACAGGATGCTTTAGCACGCCGAAAAAACGGGTGATTTTACGCCATCACGCACGAACGCAACCGGCCTTGCCTCGGGCGGATGTGAACGCAAAAGTCGGCGACATGGAGTCACACGAGCTGCTCAAGGAAGTTTTAAAACGCACCAGCGCCAAGCAGATCGCGGGAGAGATGGGGTTGTCGTTGTCGTTGATCTACAAGTGGGCTGAGCCAACGGGCGATTCGTCCGGCAGCGGGGCGAGCAATCCGCTCGACCGGATCGATCAGTTATTGCGTGCGACGAGGGACGAGCGGATCGCGCAATGGGTGTGCGAGCGTTCCGGCGGCTTTTTTATTCGCAACCCCACCGCCCGTCCGTCGAACCAGACCTTGGTGCCGGCGACCAACGAGATCGTTAACGACTTTGCCCAGTTGCTCGGAGCGATCGCGACGGCGAGCGCGGACCAGCAGGTCACGGTTGCGGAAGCGAAGGCGATCCGTGCGCGTTGGGAAGAGTTGAAGAGTGCGACCGAAGGCTTCGTGCAGTCGGCGGAGAAGGGTGCGTTTCGAGACAGCGGGCACGGCGGCGCGAAGTCGGCGAAACCTTGAATCCGAATCGCTCCACGCGGGCGTTGGCTTCGGTGCTGGCGGCAGGGCTTTTGCTGCTGGCGGGCTGCAACGGACCGGAAGCGCGCATCTGGCGGGAGCCGGCTCAATTTGCACCACTCCCGCCCGAAGCCCAGGCGATGATTCGGTGATGACGTGGCTCGCACCAATCGCGCGGCGGCGGATTTGTTTGGCAACGCGGACCGGAGCGCATTGCCTCCCTGCGCACAATGCAGCCGAACGACGTCAATCTGTATCTGGTAGGTTTCATGGGCACGGGTAAAACCTCGGTCTCTCGCATCGTGGCCGCACGGCTCTCGCACCGCTGGCTGGACAGCGACCACGAGATTGAACGCATTAACGGCAAGCCCGTCGCTGACATTTTCGCAAGTCAGGGCGAGGCGGCCTTTCGGGGCTTGGAACGCCAATTCATCGAGAGCGGTCACCCGGCCGAGCGAACCGTCGTCGCCTGCGGCGGGGGCCTGGTGGTGCAGCCCGGGATGTTGGCGGAGCTTCAAAAACGCGGAGTGGTGGTCTGTTTGCACGCGGCAGTGGAGACCATCCTGCGCCGCACCGCGCACAGCCGCTCAAGGCCGCTACTCAACGTTGAGGACCCCGAGAAGCGAGTGCGCGAACTCTACGCGGCGCGAGAGCCTATCTACCGCGACTCGGGGAGTGTAATCCTCACCGATAACCGGCCCCAACTGGAAATCGTTCAGCACGTGCTTAGGGTTTACCGGCGCGACGCGATGGACTTCGTCCGCGCACCCGGAAGCGCCGGAGCCCACGGGGGCGGCAAAGCGCTGCCGCCCCACTGATATGGCCGACGGCGCCGGCACGATCTTGCGCGAGACGTTGCGAATACGCCTGCGCGCACTCGGCTTCGATGCGGTGCGCTTTGCCCGCGCCGAGCCCGCCTTTGGCGACGGATTAAACGCCTGGCTCTCCGACGGGAACCAAGCCGACATGACCTGGCTGGAGCGCGGCGCGGCAAAACGCGGCGACCCTGCTCTGGTGCTGCCGGGGGTGCGCACGATCATCATGCTAGGCGTGAACTACGGAATGGCGGATAAACCTGCGGAGGCGACGCCACGCTGGGCGCGCTATGCGCAGTATTCGGATTACCATGACACGATCGCGGCGGCGCTGGTCGAAGCCGGCGCGGTGTTGGAAGAAGTGGGCGGCATTGGGCCGGCGGACCATAGGCACTACGTGGACACCGGTCCGGTGCTGGAGCGCGGCTGGGCGGCGCGGGCAGGACTCGGCTTCACCGGAAAAAACGCCATGCTGATCTCGCGCGAATTCGGTAACTGGCTCTTTCTCGCGTGCGTGCTTACTCGGCTGGATCTGCCGCCCGACGCACCGCTGCCGGGTAAGCCTCCCGAGGCCACCGGCACCCACGCCGGACAACTCTGCGGCAAATGCACACGCTGCATCGACGCGTGCCCGACGAAAGCCTTCACCGCGCCCGGCGTGATAGACGCCCGCCTTTGTGTAAGCTACCAGACGATCGAGAACAAAGGAATCATCCCGAGAGAACTACGGGCCGGCATCGGTAACCGCATCTACGGATGCGACACCTGCCTGGAAGTCTGCCCCTGGAATCGTTTCGCGCAGGCCAGCCGCGAGATTTTGGTGACCGCGCGCCCAGAGATCGCGCGACTCAGTCTGGCGGAGGTGCTAGAGCTCACTCCGGCGAGTTTCGCAGTAATTTTCAAAAAGACCGCAGTCAAGCGGGTGAAGCTCGCCGGACTTTTGCGCAACGCCTGCATCGTAGCGGGAAATATCGGTGCGAGCGAGTGCGTGGAGGCTCTGGCGGAGCTAGCCGCAACGGGCGTGCCGCTGGTGCGGGCCCACGCGGTTTGGGCGCTGGCTCGGCTCGGTCAGCGCGAGAGGCTGCAGGCCTTGTTTTCCGCGGAGACGGATTCGGCGGTGCTGGCAGAATATGCAGCGGAAAACTTATGCGCGGGGGCGGACATGAGCGCCCGCGCGGTGATTTCGTAGTGCGGGCCTTGAGCAGGGCCTTGAACCTTGCTTGAACCTCGCCGGGCGGACGCCTGAAATCGCGATGCGCTTACGGAAAATATTTTTCCGTGATCGCGACGAACGTTTCGGGCGGACGGAGCGGGCGCCCCGCCTTATCAATAAAGACATGCACGGTGTGGCCGGTGGCGATGAGCTCGTCGTGGCGGAAAAGCTGGTAATCTATGCGAAAGCGCACGCCGGGTTTTTCCCGAATAACGGCCTCGATGGTGATGACATCTGCGTAGCGCGCGGGGCGCTGGTAGCGCAGATTCACCTCGATCACCGGCAGGAAATATCCCGCGGCCTCCAACCGGCGGTAGGGCAGGCCCTCGGCGGCCAGCATCGCGGTGCGGGCGACTTCCAGCCAGGGCAGGTAACTGCCGTGGTAAACGACACCCATCATGTCGGTCTCGGCGTAGCGGACTTCTATTTGGCTGCGGTGTGCGAGCATAGCGCAGGTTGGACGCGGCGGCGGCGCGGGAGCGACTCGTTTTTTCGGCCACTTCAAGGCTTCCGGTGTTAGTCGGGACAGTGGAGATTCGAGGTGGTAATCGGGGTGATGAAACCATACCGTATCCAATCCCCGAAAAATGAAAATCGTCCACGCGGCCAGTGAGTTCTACCCCTACATGAAGACCGGCGGTCTGGCGGATGCAGTGGCCTCGCTGACGGGCGCACTGGCGGACCGGGGCCATGAAATCGCGGTCTTCATTCCCGGTTATCGCAATGTGCTGGAGCACCCGGATGCGTCCGAAGCGGTTACGGTATTGCGCCCGAAGATTGAGATGGGCGACGTGTTTATGAGTGGCGAGGTTAAGACCTTTTCCCCGCGCGATGGCCTGAAGATCTACCTAATCTGTCGCGACGAATTTTTTGACCGCCTCAACGCCTACGGCACGGGCGAACGCGACTACGAAGATAACCACCACCGCTTCATCTTTTTTTGCAAAGGTGTGGTCGAGACAATGCGCCTGCTAAGGATGAATGCCGACGTCGTGCACTGCCACGACTGGCAGACGGGCCTGTTGCCCCTGCTGCTGCGCCATGCCGAGCAACGCTACGGCGACGTGCTGGCGATGCATACCGTTTTCACGATTCACAATATCGCGTTTCAAGGCGTGTTCCCCATGCGCTCTTTTTACCGCACGAACCTGCCGGAAGAGCTCACGGGCATTGATGGCGTGGAGTTTTACGGGCAGATGAGCATGATGAAAGCGGGCATTCTTTTCGCCGATCGTCTGGCTACAGTGAGCCCGCAATACGCGAAGGAAATCCAGACTCCGGCCTTTGGCTGCGGCCTTGACGGCGTGCTTGCGACGCGCGGTGAGGATCTCATCGGACTGCTTAATGGCATTGATACGGCAGTGTGGAATCCGGCGACAGACGAGATGCTGCCGGCGAAATACACCGTTGATAATCTGGCAGGAAAGGAAACTTGCCGCACTGAGCTACTACGCCGCCACGGCTTCGATGCGGCTTTTAAGGGCCCCGTCTTTGGCATGGTGTGCCGGCTCACAGCGCAGAAAGGCGTGGATCTGGTGCTGGCCAACCGTGAGTTTTTTAAACGTGAAGATGTCCGGCTGGTTGTGCTCGGCGCCGGCGATGCGCTCTTGCAGGAAAGCCTGCGCGATCTCGCGACCTCACTCCCGCGCAAAGTTGCGCTGAGCACCCGCAACGACGAGTGTATGAGCCACCTGGTGGAGGCGGGCAGTGACTTTTTTTTGATGCCCTCGCGGTTCGAGCCCTGCGGACTGAATCAAATGTATTCGCAGATTTACGGGACGATTCCGCTGGTGACGAACGTAGGCGGATTGGTTGATACGGTGAAGGATATATCAAGCGATCCAGCGGCCGGAACCGGTATTATTTTCGAGCCGAATGCCGAGAGCCTTCTGGAAGGTTTGCAGCGAGCTCAGGCTCTCTACGCAAAACCGGCCCTGCGCAAGGCAGTGCAGGCGCGCGGCATGAAGAGCGCTTTCGGCTGGACCCAGGCGGTCGGGGGTTACGAAGCGCTTTACGATTAAGACGACGGGCGGCTGGAGGACCGAGGCGCTTTGCAGTCGTTAGCGTCCCGCACCCCGATTACGGCGCCGTTACCCAGAGCTTGTTTGCCTCAAATGAGGCAGCCATCTCCGTGGCCTGGCTGCGTTGCTGCTCGGTAGACGGGATCCGCCCGCTTCTCACATCAAGAGCGATTTGCAGAGCGGCCGGAAAATCCCCGAGGGCGGCCTGACTAACGGCCCGGGTGAGCGCGAGCATGGCGGGGTCATTTGGCAACCGGTCCAACCGGTCGCAACAAGCGAGGGCAAAGCGCGGATCTCGTGACTCGGGAGTTGGCAGGGTGGCGATCAACCAAGCCACGTTCTGGAGAGTCTGCACGCTGGTATCAGGGAACTCAACGGTGCGACGAAAAACCTTGGCGATGAGGGGCCACTGGCCGACCTTGCCAAGTTCGCTGACAACTTGTCCGGCCAAGGCTGCCCGGGTATCGGCGTTCGCATCAGGCAGTGCGTTGAGCAACTGCTCCACGGCCTCGTCGTAACGCTTTTGCGCAAGATATAGATTCATCAGTTCGACCATCACCAGGCTGCTCGCCGGCTCGGCGATAAGGATGCTCTTGAAGAGCTTCTCCGCCTGCTCCGGCCTGCCCTCGACGTAGCGAACGAAACGCGCTAGGTGAAACTGGGCCTCGTTCAGACTTTGGTCGGGCACGACCTGCAACAGAAGCACCGTCTGCTGTAAATTCTGGCTCAGCGAGTTCGCCGGGAACACCAGAGGGCGAACCCATGCGGGGATGCGCCTGTCGGAGAGCGCGGCTTTGCCAAAGGAGTTTTGCACCGACACCCCCGGCGCGGGGACGGGATGGAGGATGTTAAAGTAGGGCTCGATGAAATTCTCCCAATTCATCAGCGACACGTGGGTAACGCCGTGTTTCTTCATGAAGTTGAACGCCTCAACTTCGCTCTGTGCGTTAAGGCCCTCGGCACCGGCTTTGAGCCCGTCGACATTTTCCCAATACAGGGTGCCGATGGTGCGAAAACCGCCCAACGCGGCCAACATGCATGAGCTGTTGGGGCTGCTGAGCAAGACCACCGGCTTCCCGTTCGCACTGTCGAGGATATTTCTGGCAATCTGGCGGTGGAGCAGTGCGATTCCCTGCCCGAAGGAGAGCGTCTGTGGATTCCGATACTGTGCCCAAGCCGAGCCTATATTTCCTTGAAACGAAGGTCCGACGAACTGATACCCAAAGACGAGCAACGCCACGATAGCCAGCATCCGGCACCAAAGCGCCCTCGGCACAATCCGCCAAACCTGCGGAATCACGATACCGGCCAGGGCGATGTAAAGCGGCCCAGAGAGCATACCCCAGCGCACCTGATACAGTTGGAGGCCGGTGATCAAAAGGATGGGCACGGGCAGAAAAATCAGCACCGCTTTCGTTCCGGTGCCGACACGACGCAAAGCAACCAAAACTCCGGCGAGTAAAACAAGCACCGGGAACCATCCCAGGGTGGCGAACCATGACGATCCGCTCAGTTTAATAATCATGGAAAGCGAGAGGAGCTCGCGGATATTTTTCCAAAGCCCGGCCATGAAAGGATCAAACGGGATGTAAACAGCGGCGCCATCTCCTAAGACCACCAGAGGAAGAACCGCGCACGCCGCCAATGGCCCGATCAGTTTGCGCCACGGGAATGGATTCTCGGCCTGCCCTAGCGAACAAAGCCAAGCCGTAAGATGAGCGATGATCCAACCGCCACCCAGCCAAGCCAAGGCGTAGAGCGGATGATTGATCTCCAGCCGCATTCCCATGTTCGAAGGAAAATACTCAAAAAGATAAAAAAACACCCCTGCGCCCGCCCCCCATAACGTCCACAGGCGCCAGAGGTCGGCATCGAAAACCAACCCTTCTCGCCGCAGCTTGCGGCCCAAAGCGGCCGCCGCAACCACCACCGCCGCCCCGATCGAGGCTAGAACCACCGCCGTCGAGATCGCGCTGATCCATAATCCCGCCGCGCCACAGATCGCCGATAAAATCATGCCGTGCCTCGCCTGACGCATTGAACGCGGCAGCACAAAGTCCTCGCCCGTCTCCGCCTGCACCCAGCCCGCACCCGCCCACGCGATTCCAAAGATCATCCCTAAAATCGCGAACGCGATCAGACCGTGGTGATCGGGATACGCGGGTAGAAACCCTTCGTAAAAAGTCGGCACCGCCACCATGCCGATCGCGATTACCGAACCGCACAGCGGACCAAAGCGGCGCGCCGCGATCGTCGTGAATATGCCAAGCGCGAGCACGAGCAGAATGGGATTCGCCCAAATCGACATTCGGAAAATACTGTTTCGCAGCGTGTCACCAGCGGACGAGCGATAGAGTTCGCCCAGCCCGCGCAAATACCAGGCGAAGCCCGAACTCCAGTGAACCTCGCGCCCTTCGGGAGCGTTGTCGAAGTCCGTGTGACGCACCCGCCACTGCCCGTTTTCTCCGACATGTTCTGCATGGCGGTTCCAGACGTAGCCGTCGTTGGCGATCTCGTGCAGAAACACCGGCATCCGCAGCTCCTTCGCGATCCCGTTATCCGCTTGATCGCAGAGTCGCACCGTCACGGCATCCACAAGAAACGCATTCACCAGCACCCAGAAAATGCACAACAACAGCACCGGAAAAATATTATACCAACCTGCTGCTGCTGAGCTTGATAGCGACGGATTTTTAAAGGGGGTTTCCACAGGATTGGGAGTGTGCTTTCGCCTTCCGGCGAGAGCAAGCCTGCGCTGGCTCCCGGCGCTGACACACGCCCTTTTAACTCACCGATTCCCCGTCGTCCCGCACGGCTCGCCGCAATGCCCTCGCCCCCGCCCTTGACCCCCCACCCCCCTCCGCCTTTCACACTAATCTTTTCCTTCTTCGCCAGGCCCACGACCTGCACCGAATACGACTTCCTCCAAATCGAGCCTCACTGGCAAAAAGTCTGGGCGGATTCCGCTGCCTTCCGCACCCCGCCCATAGACCCCTCCAAGCCGAAATACTACGTGCTGGACATGTTTCCCTATCCGTCCGGCGCTGGCCTCCACCTTGGACACTGCGAGAACTACACCATCACCGACGTCCTCGCCCGTTACCACCGCGCCAGCGGCAAAAACGTGCTCTACCCCATCGGCTGGGATGCCTTCGGTCTGCCCACCGAAAACTACGCGGTGAAAACCGGCCGCCATCCCCGCGAGGTCACGATCGAGAACGTCACCACTTTCCGTCGCCAGCTCAAGGCCATCGGCGTCTCTTACGACTTCGAACGCGAGGTGGATACCACCGACCCGCGATACTTCCGTTGGACCCAGTGGATCTGGCTTCAGCTTTTCAAAAAGGGTCTGGCCTACGTCGAAGAAAAACCCGTTTGGTGGTGTCCAGCACTCGGCACCGTGCTCGCCAACGAAGAGGTCATCGATGGTCTCTCCGAGGTGGGTAAACACCCGGTCGAACGCCGCCCGCTCCGCCAGTGGGTGCTCCGCATCACCGCCTACGCCGATCGCTTACTCTCCGACCTCAAGCTCGTTGACTGGCCAGACTCCACCAAACGCATGCAGGAGGCTTGGATCGGCCGCAGTGATGGCGCCGAACTCCTCTTCGCCCTCGAAACCCCCGTTCTCGGTGACCTGAAGGTTTTCACCACCCGGCCCGACACCGTCTTTGGCGTCACCTTCATGGTCATCGCACCCGAGCACCCGCTCGCCGATGCCCTCACCACTCCCGCTCAACGCGAGGCCGTATTCGCCTACCGCAAACTCGCCGCCGCCAAGTCCGATCTCGAACGCACCGACCTCGCAAAGGGCGAAAAGACCGGCGTCTGGTCGGGCTCCTTCGCCATCAATCCAGCCAACGGTCAAAAAATTCCCGTCTGGATCGCCGACTACGTCATCATGGGCTACGGCACCGGCGCCATCATGGCCGTGCCCGCCCACGACGAACGCGACTTCGCCTTCGCCAAAAAGTTCGCCATCCCCGTCATCCAGGTCATCGAACCTGACCACGAAGCCGGTACCAACGGCACCGCCACCCCCTCCCTCCCCTACACCGGCGACGGACGCCTTGTCCACTCCGAGGGCTACACCGGTCTTCCCTGGGCCGACGCAAAAGCTAAAATCACCGCCGACCTCGCCACCCGCGGCCGGGGCAAGGCTACGGTTAACTTCAAACTGCGCGACTGGCTCTTCTCCCGCCAGCGCTACTGGGGCGAGCCTTTCCCCCTCGTCTGGGTCAACCCCGAGGACTACGTCGCCGCCACCGCCCACGCTCTCGCCGCCGGCGTCGCTCTACCCCTTCCCGCCGAGCCAGTCACCTGCGTGATCAACGGCCAGACTCGCTTCGCCCTACCCCTCCCCGAGGCCGCCCTACCGCTTCGCCTGCCTGAGACTAAAACCTACCAACCCACCGGCACCGGCGAGAGCCCCCTCGCCTCCATCACCGAGTGGGTTGATATCTGGTTCGACGCCGCCACCGGCGCCGCCGTCCCCGCCACCGAGGCCCGCCCCGCGCCCCATTGGGTGCTCGCCCGCCGCGAGACCAACACCATGCCTCAGTGGGCCGGCTCCTGCTGGTATTATCTGCGCTACCTCGACACCCAAAACGACACCGCCCTCGCATCCACCGCCGCCCTCGACTACTGGAAGGGTCCCGACATCTACGTCGGCGGCGCCGAGCATGCCGTGCTCCATCTTCTCTACGCCCGCTTCTGGCACAAGGTCCTCTACGACCTTGGCGTCGTTACCACCCTCGAACCGTTCACCCGTCTCTTCCACCAAGGGATCATCCTTGGCGAAGACGGCGAGAAGATGTCAAAATCCCGCGGTAACGTTGCCAACCCCGACGATATAATTCGTAGTCACGGCACGGATACGCTACGTCTTTACCTGATGTTCCTCGGCCCGCTCGAAGCCATGAAGCCTTGGAACCCCAACGGCATCGAGGGCGTCCATCGCTTCCTCCAAAAAATCTGGCGCGAATGCGTCGAGCGCGACACCGGCCGCCCACACCCCAAGCTCTCCAACGCCACCGATGCCACCTCTCCCGAGCTGGCCAAGCTCCTTCACGAGACAATCAAGAAGGTCGGTGACGACATCACTGGCCTGCGCTACAACACCGCCATTTCCGCGATGATGATTTTCAGCAACGCGTGGCAGAAAGCCGAGCGTATCTCCCGCCGCGATGTCCTGAGCTTTCTGCAAATCCTCGCTCCTCTCGCTCCCCACATCGCCGAGGAGCTCTGGGCCCGACTCGGCGGCGCCGAGATCGCGCCCACCGCCGGGCTCGCACCCTGGCCCGCTTATGATGCCGCCAAGCTTGTCGCCTCCGAGGTAAAGATAATCATCCAGATCAACGGCAAACGCCGCGGCGAGCTCCTCCTCCCCGTCGGCTACTCCGAAGCCGCCGTTCTCGCCGCCGCCCAAGTCAACCCCGAGGCCATACCCCACCTTTCCGGCAAAGAGCTCAAACGCGTTATCTACGTCCCCGGTAAGATCCTCAACATCGTCGTCGCCTGAGGCTGCACCCTGATTCGGTCCGACAGAGTTTTAACCACCAAACACACGAACTACACGAAACCGGAGCTCCCAAAGATGCAACCAGAGTCAGCCCATATCCCTCTCATTTTTGCGCCCTCTGCGCTTTTTTGCGGCCAATCCTCCGGCTCCGCCTTTCGTGTGTTTCGTGGTTAACCCGGTTTGGTTGCCTTAGTCCGTTTCTCCGCTCCTCTTTCAAGTCTCGCCCGCCGCAATGCCGTCCACGCTCTCCCAGTTCATCCCCGCCGGCTTTGATTCCCGACGCCCGGTTGCGCTCATCGCGGGCCAGGGCCGCTACCCTGCCCTTGTTCTCGAGTGCATCCGCGCCGCCGGAGTTCCCGTGCGCCTCATCGCAATGGAGGAGGAAACGTCACCCGAACTCCAGGCCGCCTTCCCCGAGTCCGAACGCGTGCTCATTAAAGTCGGCCAGATCGGCGCGATGCTCAAAGCGCTCAAACGCTTCGACGCCGGCTACGCCTACATGGCGGGCCAGGTCTCGCCACGCCGCCTCTTCTCCGGCCTCCATCCCGACCTCAAAGCACTCGCCCTCATGGCCACGCTCAAGCGCCGCAACGCCGAAACGATCTTCGGTGCCATCGCCCGCGAGATCGAGGACGTTGGCGTCCACCTGCTCGACGCCCGCGCTTTCATCGACGCCCACCTCGCCACCCCCGGCGAAATGACGCGCAAAAAGTTTCCCATTCATCGCGACTACCTTGAGCACGGTCTGCACATCGCCCGCGAGAGTGCCCGCCTCGATATCGGCCAAGGCTGCGTCGTGCGCAAGGGCACCGTCCTCGCGGTCGAGGCCTACGAGGGCACTGACGCCATGCTTACCCGCGCCGGCACGCTTAAGACCGACGAAACCCTCTTCGTCAAAACCGTCAAAGCCCGCCAGGATTACCGCTTCGACGTCCCCTGCTTCGGCCTCAAAACCCTCGAGACCATGCACGCCGCCTCCATCCGCGCCGCCGCCCTCGAGGCCGGCCGCGTCATCCTCATTGATAAGCCGGCCGTGCTCGCCCGCGCTGACGAACTCGGCATCAGTCTCCTCGGCGCCGAACCCGCCGTTCATCCTTAATCTTCACCTTTCTCCTTCATCCGACGGCGTTGCCGTCTCTCCCGCCATGGCCTCCTCCCTTGTTATTCCTGTTATTATCAAAGGTCTCATGCCCACCGCGAATGGTTGCGCCGTCTTCCTAGGGGACGACAACAAGACCTTCGTCATCTACGTGGACCACGCAGTGGGCAATGCCATCAAGATGTCGCTCGACGGCGTCAAAAAAGAACGCCCCCTCACCCACGACCTCATCGCCCACATTCTCACTGGTCTCGGCGCAACGCTGGAGCACATCGTCATCAACCACGTCAACGAGGGCACCTTCTTCGCGCGTATTCTCCTCCGAATGGAAAACGAGCTGGGCAAAAAAATTGTCGAGCTGGACGCCCGCCCGAGCGATTCCATCGTCCTCGCGTTGACCCACAAACGCCCGATCCTCGTCGCCAAAAAAGTCTACGACTCCGTCGATGACATGTCCGAGATCCTCGAACGTGTGCTTAAGCAGCAAGCCGAGGCCCCGCCCGAATCAGAAAGCGACGAGGACGACGACAAGTAAGCGTCCCGCTGATCCCGGGTAGGAGCGTGCTTGCAAGCGATGGCTCGTCGTTCGGCGTAATCGAAACGAACCTCGCGGCCAAACGTCAGCCGGACCGCTCGCAAGCACGTTGCTATTTTAAACCATTCGAACCGCGGCCTCCCTCAGCCAAATAAATCGCCCTGCACCCCATCCGCCGGTTTCACACCGAGGAAGGGGCCGTAACGTTCCAGCCAGTCGTCCAGCTTATCCAGATACGTCTTCGGGTCATACGGAGCCGCCACCGAATCGTAGCCCGCCGCCGGGCGCGCCCGTTGCCAGTCGCTCGTCTGCCCCTTCGTTTTAACCGTCAGATAATAGCTCACCCGCTCGCCCATCCGCGGACGCGGATTCATCAACAGCGCCGCCTCGGCCGAGGAACGGCGCGGCTTCCCGCCTTCCGCGATCATGCGCTCATAGGCATCAGGGTTCATGCTCAACACCTCCGCTTTCGACACCTCCTCGATGGGCAGCTCCCGCGCGGCAATCCGCGCGCGCAACTGCTCAAGCAACACCAGCGGACTCTCCGTCTCCAGCCCAAGTAGAAACCTGATTAGCCGGCTCGTCAGCGACTGAAGATAGCGCTCTATGCCGCGCGAACGCAGCGCGCTGCCGCGGAGTATCATTTTCGATCCGTCACGCAGCGCGTAGTTCTTTGACTTGTAACAGAACATCGCATCGTAGCTGCCGTCGTGCTCCAGCTCGATGCCGGGCGGCAGCACCGCCGCCACCGAGGCAAGCAGTTCCTCGGGCGCGGCGTAGTGCTTTTCCGACGAAAGATAAATGCCGTCCGTATCCGCCTCGAGGATGAGGCAGCCCTGGGCGGCGAAGCCCTCAATCAACTGCTGCAAAAGCTCGCGCCCGCGCCGCGTGACCTCCGCGGCCAGCTCGCCGTCCCCGAAGCGCGCACCGGAAAAGCCGAGGTAGCCGTAGAATGAGTTAATCAGGATCTTAAAACTCGCCTGCCGCGCCTGCGCTTCGGCGCGCTCGTCCGGCGTAGGCCCGTTTTTGGCCAGCGCCTTGTATTTGAGTCGATACTCGCGCAGGCGGCTCAGCAGCGGAATGAATACGCCGAGCGCGTCGTTTTTTGGGTTACGGGCGAGCAGGAGCAGAAGGCTCGGATAGAGCGAGGCCACGTCAAAATGCAGCACGTGGCGGTAAACGCCTTCTTGAAAACTGCGGGTGTAACCGCCCTCGAAGGCCGCCATCTCGGGCGGAATCGGGCATGCTTGGCGGGCTTGGTAATACTCCTCCTGAAAGAGCAGATCGATCTTGCTGGTCGTGCCGCGCAGGGTCGCCTCTTGGAGCAGAATCGGAAAGGTTTTCACCTGCTCAAAATAGGTCGGCAGGAGCAGGTCGGCCACGCCGGCCGTCTCGCGCAGGTCGTCGCCAAGGTAGGAGAGAAACGTGGCACGGTCTTCGTTAAAGGCCTGCTGGATCTTATCGCCCGCGAGGTAGGTGCGTTCGTCTTCGTCGTCGGTGATTCCGAGGTAGGTCGCGACCGCCTTCAGGCCGTAGGAAGTCATCTCGCGGGCGCTGATGTCGTGGAGCTGCACCAGGAGGTAGGTGTCCACCACGGTGCGACCGGGTAGGTCGCACCGCGGGAAATCTATCATGCGCTCCGCGACCTTGAGGCGGCTGTTGCGGAATTTCGCGGGCTGGCCAAAGCGGCCCCAGGCGCAGGGGACCTTGTGGCGCTTCGCGCGGAGGCGAAGAAAATCGAGGTCGAATTTGAAAATGTTATGCCCTTCGATCGTATCCGGATCGAGCTCGGCGAGAGCGGCGTTGAGCTGTTCGAGTAGCGCCCTTTCGGCCGCCGGTGTATCGTCAGCGAGGACGAGGAAGCGGTTTTCTCCGCCGCAGCGCAGACCGATGGCAAGGACGCGGTCGCCGGCTTTGGCGGCGTCGCTAAACGAGCCGTCAGTCGAGCCGGTCTCGATGTCGAGCTGGCATCGGCGCAGGCGACCAAAGGGCAACTCGGCAAAAAGGCGGCGGCGGCTTTGCAGCAGATACTGGCTCTCGAGCGGGCGGATGACATCGGTGCCGCCGACTGCCTTGGCCTGCTCATGCCAGGCCTCAAACTGACCGAAGGTGCCAGCGTGTAAGAGCCGGTTGAATACGCCCTCGCCTTTGAGTGGCTCAACCGTGATACCTTCGCCGCCTGCGAAAGCGTGCTCCTTCAGCCAGGCGAAGGGCCGCAGGGTTTCCACCCGTGTCTCGCGCCCGTCGGTGGCAGTCGCCGCCGACGTATGGACTTGGCCGGTGTCGTCAATCCAGAGGCCGCAGAGCGCGCCGGACATGGATTAGAGAGCGTTCCGGCCGTAGTAAACCGTGACCACTGCCGCGAGGATCAGCGCGAGGATGATCACCATGAAGAGACCGGCTTTGTCGCGTTTGCGAAAGCCGATGCCAGCGAGGGCGGAGAGGCCGAGCCAGCAAACGAGTTTCACGATAATCCAAGCCGGGAAACCAAGCTGAAGCTTGGCCAGCAAGCCGAAGCCGGAAATTAGCATCAGCACCGAGGCGATGCCGGTGATGATCATCACCTTTTTACGGCACTCTGCCGGGGCGGCGAAGGCGTAGAAGGCATAGCCGGTGAGCACGAGCAGCGAGAAGACGTGGATGATCGAGTAGATGGCGGGATTCATAAAGTTAGGTTACGAAAACGAACGCAAAAGCCCCGTCTTCGCGAGCGTCATTTTTGCCGCATGGATGCGGGAACGGGCCGGACAAAAAAAGCCCGGTTCCCCATTAAAGGGAAACCGGGCTGACGTTTTTAAACGCGAATGTGTGCGCAGCGCGTTACTTGGCTGGGGTGTCCATACCAGAAGGCACGGTCATCGGCTCGGTGACTGCCTCGATCGGCGCAGCGGCGGGAGCGGGGGCCTTGATGTCGATCAGCTCGACATCGAATACGAGGGTCGAGAACGGGGCGATGCCGCCCTGGGGAGCGCCCTGCGCGCCGTAGCCGAGCTCAGAGGGAATATAGAGCTTCACCTTGCCGCCTTTGGCGATGAGTTGCAGACCCTCGGTCCAACCTGGGATGACTTGGTTGAGCGGGAACTCGACCGGCTCGCCGCGATCGACTGAGCTGTCGAAAACCTTTCCGCTGAGAAGCTTGCCGGTGTAGTGAACCTTTACGGTGTCCGTGGGCTTAGGCTTATCGCCGGTGCCGGGGGTGACGATCTCGTAGAAAAGACCGCTGGCGGTGGAAAGCACGCCCTTGGTCTTGAGGTCGGCAAAGTAAGTGGCGGACTCGGCCTTGCCCTTGGCGGCAGCCTTGGCGGTTGCGGCTTCCTGACGGCCACCCAGCACGCGCTGGATCTCAGGGCCGAAGGTCTCGGGGGAGAAGGCGCCATCGGTGCCGTCGAAGGCGGTGGTGAGGCCCTTCATAACGGCGGCCTTTTCGGCGGCGGTGAGTTCGAACTGGGAGATGCCAATGCGTTGGCCGACGAGGTAACCGAAAGCCTCAAACACCTGTTCGTCGGTGTATTTCGGCGCGGCAGGAGCAGCAACTGCCGGGGCGGCGGGCGCCGCGGGAGCAGCGGCATCCTGGGCGGAGGCGGTGGAGGCGAAAGCCGCGAAGGCGGTGAGGGTGGAGGCCTGCAAGAGGCGGACGATTTTCATGCGATACTTTGGGTATTGGTTAGTGATGGTTGAGGGGACTGACGGTGGACGCCCGATGTCGCCTTAAGTTCCATTTGTCCACGCCGCCCGCTCGCTTGCAAACCCATAGTCAAAGAGACACGGAGTAAGAATCCCGCCGCAGTAGGGGTGATTAAAAGTGCGACTTACCGCCGGTTGAGCTGCTTGGCACCGATGTCGCGGCGGTAGTATTTGGCGGCGCACTCGATCTGGGCACAGGCGGCGTAAGCGAGGTGAGCGGCGGCCCGCAGAGTGGGCGCGAGTGCGGTCACACCGAGCACGCGTCCGCCGGCCGTGACTACCTGACCGGCAGGATTGCGAGCCGTCCCAGCGTGGATGATCGCAACGTCAGGCGGGAGCACGGAAGGGAAGGTGATCACGTCGCCTTTGCCGTAGGCGTCGGGGTAGCCTTTCGCGGCAATGACCACGCAGATCGAATGCCCCGGGCGCTCGGCCGCACGCGCGGTGGTGAGTTCTCCCTTGGCGGCGTTCCAGAGCAGAGCGAGCAAATCGTCGGCGAGGCGCGGCAGCACCACTTGGGTCTCGGGGTCGCCGAATCGGGTGTTGTATTCCAATACGCTTGGGCCTTGGGGGGTCAGCATGATTCCGATGAAAAGCGTGCCGCGAAAATCCATGCCCTCGGCTGCGATGGCGTCCACGGAAGGTTTGACGATGTCACGCTCGATAAGGTCGAGCAGTGCGGGTGTGACGACGTCGGCGGGCGAATAAGTGCCCATGCCCCCGGTGTTAGGGCCGGTGTCGCCGTCCCCAATGCGCTTGTGGTCCTGCGAAGTGGGCAGGATGACGTAGTTTTTACCGGATACGACGACCAGCAAGGAAGTCTCTTCGCCCGTTAGGCAGTCTTCGATCAGCACCTGCGAGCCGGCGGCCCCGAATTTATTGCCCGCAAGCATGTCCTGCACGGCAGCCTCGGCTTCGGCGAGCGACTGAGCAACGACAACACCCTTTCCGGCGGCGAGGCCGTCTGCTTTAACCACGATGGGCGCGCCACGCGAGCG
Source organism: Akkermansia muciniphila (assembly GCA_945898185.1). Taxonomy (GTDB): domain Bacteria; phylum Verrucomicrobiota; class Verrucomicrobiia; order Opitutales; family Opitutaceae; genus IMCC26134_A. The sequence goes on from CAMDHP010000020.1 coordinate 21,302, forward strand.
CAGGTAGTCGAGCGCGGGGGCGACCTCGGTAAAGACGCCAGCGGGGGCGGTCGGTATGCCATATTTGAGCAGAAGGTTTTTGGTGAAAACCTTGGATGCTTCGAGGCGGGCTCCGTCGGCCTTGGGGCCGTAGGCGCGGATGTTGACGGCGGCGAGGGCGTCCACAAGCCCGAGTGAAAGCGGCACTTCGGGGCCGACGACTACAAAGCCGACCCGCTCGCGCTGCGCGAGGGCGACGAGCCCGCTGACATCGTCGGCGGCGACGGGGAAACACGTCACCTCGGCGGCGATACCGGCGTTGCCGGGCGCGCAGATGACGCGCGGGCGGACAGGAGATTTGACGAGAGCGCGGACCAGTGCGTGTTCGCGGCCGCCGCCGCCGACGACGAGGATTGAAGTGGGAAGCATGAGAAAAAGGATGAAAGCTGAAACCTGAGACCTGAAAGTAGAAACCGGAAAATCCAAGAACGGAAAGCCCGGAGCGTTGTTACCGAATCTTTAGGTATCCGTTTCCGGATTCTGACGTCAGGTCTCAGGCTCCAGTATTCAGGTTTTTCTGCATCAGAGCACCTGGAGTTTTTGGCGGTAGAAATGAAGGACTTCCGCGGGGTCGTCGGTAAAGAGAACGTAATCAAGCATCCAGGCCGGGGCGCGTTTCTCGGCGACCATGAGGGCGAGCTGTTCGCGCAGCGGGGAGAAGTAGGCGCGATCCATGAAAACGTAGGGCACGCGGGGACGGATACCGAGCTTGAGGTTGCACATTTCGATGCCGATCTCTTCCAGTGTGCCGACGCCGCCGGTGTTGAAGATGCAAAAGTCGGCTACCTCGAACCATTTTTGGCGGAAGTGGCGGGACGTCTCTTGAAAGGTGTTGAAGAAATCCACGCCCAGCTCGGGCGGCTGGGCTTCGAGCTCGAGGAAACATGCGCCCGTGAGTCCGCCCTTGCTGCGGGCCTGTTCGGTAGCGAGGCGCATCACACCTCCGCCGCCGCCGGTGAGCACGCCGACGTTGGGGCCGATGAAGCCAGATAGCCTATCAATGAGGGTCGAGATTCGCATCGTCTGCGCGTCGTCAAGCCCGGACGCACTGCCGTAGAAGGCAAGAATCGTGGACTCCTGGAAACGCTTGCTGATTTCCTCTCGGAGAAAAAAACCGTGGCCCTTCTTGTAGGTGTGAAGATAGAGGTCGCCTAGCTCGGGGTTGAACCAGTAGACCTTGATCCCAAGCGCATCGAGGGTGTCTAGGCGTGAGTGCGCGTTGCTGGAAAAGAAAAATCCGTGAGTGCGCGAGGGACGGCGGAAAATGAGTCGCTTGACCGGCGTCTTTGCCAAGCGTGTCAAAATCTCGACGTGCTCAAGGAGATTCGGGAAGTAATCCACTACAAGTGTGTCAGCCCCGATCGGGGCTGCGTCGAGAGCCTGAATCATGGTCCGGTGGCAGCCGATCTTTTCGAGGACGGCGGCACTGGGCTTGATGCGAAGCGCAGCGAAGGCCTCGGTGGCGATGAAAACGCTGCGGTTGATCATGAGCGAGCTCTGCCCCTTGACGGAGACCTTAGTGCGGGGGCGGGCGGCGGGAGCCGTTTCAGCCGGAGGACAGGCGTCGAGGCTTTGGTAAAGGGCTCGCGCGGAAGCGGTGTCCTGTAATCGGGGACGGGTGCTGATTTTCACCGGCAAGTCGGCGGTCGCGGGCGCGCGATAGATCTCCACCGAGACAATGGGATTAACCACCGGGTGTTCGCCGTGGTTGTAGATTTCCAGCATGATGTTCGTGCCGAAGGTCTTGATCGGATCAAGCAGAACGGCGCTGGTATGGATACCGAAGTTGCCCTCTCCGGGAATGAGTCGAACGTAGTGCTCTTTTAGATACATTGAGCAACTGGTGAGGATGCCGGTGCGCGGGGCGATGGTGATCGGAGACGCCTCCTGACGGATCTGGACTTTGTCCAAGAAACCGCGTCCAGATTCGCCGGAAACCAGCCGCTCAAAGGCGGGGCGGGTAAGGCGCGGGTTAAGCGTGTAGGTGAGCGCATGCGGGGTGAGAAAAACTCGTCCGTGCCGATCAATGCTGATGGTGGAGGGAAGTTTGAGGCGGTGCGCCTGCACTGCTTCCCAGATCTCGGTGGCGGTCAGTTTCGCGGATTCAGGCGCGTAAAAGAGCCTACCGACCGGGATCCCCGGTCGAAGAAGCTGGGCCCAGTAGCTGGCATGGGGAAAACTCTGGTCGTAGAGAAAGGCCTCGGCTTCCAGAAGAACCCGGCGCTCGTCAATGCGCGGGGTGCCGTGCGCCATCATCTCTATGCCGATACGCGCAAGTGTGCTGCGCTCGGTAAAGTGCATCGCGTGGGCGTGGATCCGGAAAAACGCCCACTCGGCAGGATCGCGCGGCCAGAAGGCGAGGGTCAGCGAGAGTGTTCGGGGATCCTTGCGTCTGACGGAGAGAATCTGGCCGTCTTGACTGGTCCAAAAGTTATCAGGGTGCATGAGGCAGAAAGTATAGGATAACGATGCCGTTACCAAGCTCCGGCACAAGTGCGGGTATCGGTAACGAAGGAAAACGCAGCGCCGGGCCGGGGCGCCACTGCTCCTTACACTGCTCCATAAGGCTTGCCAGCCCACCTGCCGCCGCGCTTTCCTTTCGGTTTTTCGTCAACCATTTCCACGCCATGAAATCGTCCGCCTCGACTACAAAGTTCCCCCAGCCTGAAATCGACCGCGCCATGAATGGCGCGGATGTCGTCGTCGAGTCGCTCCACCGCGAGGGCGTTGATGTCATCTTCGCCTATCCAGGCGGTGCCTCGCAGGAGCTCCACCAGGCCTTCGCCCGCAGCGACAAAGTTCGCGTTATCTTGCCGCGTCACGAACAAGGCGGTGTTTTCGCCGCCGAGGCGTGGTCGCGCGCCAATGGCAAAGTGGGCGTTTGCATGGCCACCTCTGGCCCCGGCGCCACGAATCTCGTATCCGGCATCGCGGACGCCTTCATGGACTCCATCCCGCTAATCTGCATCACGGGCCAGGTTTTCTCCAAGTTTATCGGCAAGTCCGCTTTCCAGGAAACCGACTTCTTCGGCATGACCCTGCCGATCGTCAAACACAGCTACCTCGTCCTCAACGCCGCCGACCTGCCGCGCATCTTCAAGGAGGCCTTCGTCCTCGCGCGTTCCGGCCGCCCGGGTCCCGTCATCATCGATATTCCTAAGGACGTGCAGCAGGCCAAACTAACCCCGGTTTTCCCGGCCACGGTCGAGTTCGCCAATAAGTCCCTCACCGAGTTCCCCCAGGCCACCGACGACCAGCTCAACGGCGTTCTCGATCTCATCTCGAAGGCTCAACGCCCCATTCTCTACACCGGCGGCGGCATCATCTCGGCCGAGGCCTCAGCCGATCTCCGCGCCTTCGCCGAGAAAACCAACATCCCCGTCGCCACCACCCTGATGGGCGTCGGCGGCTTCCCCGAGGATCACACGCTTTCGCTACGCTGGTTCGGCATGCACGGCTCCGCCTACGGAAACTGGGCCGTTGATCAATGCGACTTACTCCTCTGCTTCGGCGCCCGTTTCGACGACCGCATTACCGGCGACGTTAACAAATTCGCCACCTCGGCAACGATCGTCCACGTGGATATTGACACCTCCGAGCACAACAAGAACAAGCGCGTCCAGTTCCCCGTCGCCAGCGAGATCAAATACGCGCTCAAACGCCTCAACGAGCTCGCCACCGCCGCCAAGTTTACCCCGCCCGACACGAAGCCCTGGCACACCCAGTGCGCCGCTTGGAAACGCGACTACCCCTTCAGCTACGAGGAGAGCCGCCACATCGTCCCGCAGGAGGCCGTCAAGGTCCTCCACGAACTCACCAACGGCGATGCCATCATCACCACCGGAGTAGGCCAGCACCAGATGTGGGCAGCCCAGTTCTATCCTTTTAAAGAACCCCGCCGTTACCTCAGCTCCCTCGGCCTCGGCGCGATGGGCTTCGGCTACCCCGCCGCCATGGGTGCCAAGGTCGCCTGCCCGGATAAGCAGGTCATTGATATTGATGGCGACGGCTCTTTCCTGATGAACATCCAGGAGCTTGCCACCTGCCACATCGAGAAGATCGCCGCCAAGGCCATGATTCTTAATAACCAGCACCTCGGCATGGTCGTGCAGTGGGAGGATCGCTTCTACAACAGCATCCGCGGCAATACCATTCTCGGCGACCAAAACAACATCGGCTCGCCCGACAATCTCGAGGGCATCTACCCCGACTATGTCACCATCGCCAAGGGCTTCGGCGTCAAAGCCCGCCGCGTGCACAAGCGCGAGGAATTGCGCGAAGCCATCCAAGAGATGCTCGACCACGACGGCCCCTACCTGCTCGACGTCATCGTGCCCTACACCGAGCACGTCCTCCCGATGATCCCCGCCGGCAAATCGGTGAAGGAAATGATCCTCAAGTAAACGGCGCGCCACCCGTGGCGCTCTGCCTCCCGCCCTCCCCTTCTCTGCCTGTTTCCGTCCCAACCCCAAAGCACCTCCCATTATGAGCAAAGTCCTCACCAACGGCATCCCCCAACGCATCATCCGCGACAGCCAATCCTTTGGATTGGTCGCCATGATCGAAGGCGCCGCCGCCAACACCCAATTCATCAATAATCTTCAAGTTCTGGGCCAGCAGCGCAATGCCCTTGCCGAGCTCCGTCAGAAGATCGCCGCCCTTTCCGCCACCGCGACAGTCGA
>CAMDHP010000021.1 GCA_945898185.1 Akkermansia muciniphila
CTCAAAATCTGCTGCCCCGAGGAGATCGCCTGGCAACAGGGCTGGCTCGACCGCCAGAGCCTCGAAGCCGCCGCCCGCCTCCACGGCAAGTCCCGCTACGCCGAATACCTTTTCCGCCTGCTCGACGCGCCCGTTTCGTGACATCAACCGTCGTTTTAACCTGCCTAGTCCGTCATGAAGCTTTCCATCATCATTCCTTGTTACAACGAGCGCAGCACCATACGCGCCATTGTGAGCGCCGTGCGCGCCGCTCCGATCGCCGATCAGGAGATCATCATTGTGGACGACTGCTCGAATGACGGCACCCGCGAGATTCTTCGCGCCGAGATAGCACCGCTGGTGAGCAAGATCCTCTACCACTGGGTCAACCAAGGCAAAGGTGCCGCCCTCCGCACCGGTTTCGCTGCCGCCACTGGGGATATCGTGCTCATTCAGGACGCCGATCTCGAATACGATCCGCAGGAATACCCGCGCCTCGTCCGCCCTATTCTCGAGGGCCGCGCCGATGTCGTCTTCGGCTCGCGCTTCGCCGGTGGCGACGCCCACCGTGTCGTCTATTTCTGGCACATGATCGGCAACAAGTTCCTCACCTTGCTCTCCAACATGTGCACCAACGTGAATCTCACTGACATGGAGACCTGCTACAAAGTTTTTAAGCGGGAGGTCATTCAGAAAATCACCATTGAGGAGAACCGTTTCGGCTTCGAACCCGAGATCACCGCGAAGGTCGTAAAACTCGACCTCGTCCTCTACGAGGTCGGCATCTCGTATTACGGACGCACCTACAAAGAGGGTAAAAAAATCGGTTGGCGCGACGGCTTTCGCGCGATCTACGCGATCCTCAAATACAACCTCTTCCGCTGATTTTAACGTGAAAATCCTCCTCACCGGTATTTGCGGCTTCGCAGGCTCCACCCTTGCCCGAGCCTTGCTTGCCGAGCGCACCGGGCTGGAACTTGTCGGCTTTGACAATCTTTCCCGTCGCGGCAGTCATCTCAACCTCGAACCCCTGCGCGCCCTAGGCATCCGGATCGAACACGGCGATGTGCGCAGCGCATCCGATGTGGAGGCCCTCCCCGCCGCCGATGCCCTGATTGACTGCGCGGCCAACCCCAGCGTGCTCGCCGGAATCGGCCCCGGCCCCGGCAGCCGCCAACTCGTCGAGCACAACCTTTCAGGCACCCTAAACCTGCTGGAATACTGCAAACGCCACCGCGCCGCCTTCACCCTTCTAAGCACCAGCCGCGTTTATTCCATTCCTCCGCTTGCGGCCCTGCCTGTGACCATCCATCGCGGAGCTTTCATCCCCGATCCCGCGCTCGCGGCCGCCGGCAACCTCCCCCCCGGCCTTTCTCCCTCCGGAATAGCCGAACTATTCTCCACTGAGCCGCCGGTTTCGCTCTACGGCGCCACCAAACGAGCATCCGAAATCATGGCCCTCGAATACGGCCACGCCTTCGATTTCCCGGTTTGGATCAACCGCTGCGGCGTGCTCGCCGGCGCTGGCCAGTTCGGCCGCGCTGACCAGGGCATATTTAGTTATTGGATACATTCATGGGCCGCCCGCCGTCCGCTGCGCCACATCGGCTTCGACGGGTTGGGCCATCAGGTGCGCGATTGCATGCACCCCGCTGACATCGCGCCCCTCCTGCTCGCCCAGCTCGATGCGCCGGCAAGCAAAGCCGCACCCCGCGTGGTGAACGTCGCGGGCGGAGCCGCTGCCGCCATGTCTCTCCGCCAACTCGGTGACTGGTGCACCGAACGCCTCGGCCCTCACACCGTCACGTCCGATCCCGCCCCTCGTCCCTACGATCTCCCATGGGTGGTGCTCGACGCCTCCGTTGCCGATCATGCTTGGGGCTGGCGCCCGCGCATTCCGTTAAGCTCCATTCTCGAAGAAATCGCTACCCACGCCGCCGCGCATCCCGAGTGGCTCGATAAGGTAAGCTGAATTTTTGTACAGCCCTCGAAACATCGTTTTAACCACGGATTTCATGGCCTATACCAATTTTCCCAAGCCCTTAGACTTTATCGCGAAGAGGCTAAGATCGAACCGAAGATAGCAAAGTCCTTAATTTTATTTACTTATCGATCTTCTCGGTTCGTCTCGTCTTGGTGTTACAAATCTGATTGGTTCCGCCATTTGGTATAAAAAAGTTGGTAAGCACCCGGAGGGTGTGCGGGTTCAATCGACAAACCTTCTGCATGGGCTCTCTATTCATTCCATAACTGGGATTAGGCTTAAAATTGCCCTCGGTGGGACGCCGAGGGACGCCTGCAAGACGCAGGGCACTCCCCGGACCCACGAAACCCTAGGCTAGGAGCACATATCCCGCGCTTTTCCACTCCTGAGTTAACCGCTGAAAATGGGGGTGCGCCCTAATACCAACGCCCCGAATCAAAGAGACTTTATTGACGCAAAGTTGCGAGGACGCAAAAGGGACAACGACCTCGAACTGAAGCGCTCCTCCGCTTATCTTCGCGCCTCCGCGACTTTGCGTTAAAGTCTGAAAGTTAGGGGAGCGTAGTATAAATTATTACTTAACCTAAACCTTTTCAATTATTTGCGTAGATGACAGTGCGAACGCCGCCAACACCGGTAGCGGTCACCTTCTCGCCTTTCGTAATGGTGGCGCTGTAGGTCTCACCAGCCACGATGGTGATGATCTTCGTGTCTTGGGCGGAGTTGGCGCTCATGAGGAGCGAAGACTCAACCGTGCTGACGCCGTTATCGCTGAAGTATCGGGCCGCACGCTCCGAGAGCTCGCGAAGGTTGGCCATCACAGCCTTGTCCTGCGCGTCGGCGCGAACCTTTTGGAAAGCGGGAATCGCCATGGCGGCCAGGAGTCCGAAGGTAACAACGACGATCAAGATCTCCACAAGGGTGAAGCCTGAATTTTTACGATTTTCCATAAATTATCTTTTTGAGTTATTTAGGTTCGTTCGACAAATACAAATTAACAGTAAAATGCCGTATTGGCTCTTAGGGACAAGATGAAAACCATACGCATGATTAGGTAATAATACTCATTCCTTAAGTAGATACTAAACTCATCCCCGTCTGGAGGAATGACGGGCGCACACCTTCCGCTTCTGCGACAACTGCGCATGGTGCTCCTTTTCGCTCTTCACGCCGGACCAGGAAGACTACAAGGTCCGCTTTGACGGCACATTCCAAGAGAAAATCACCGAGCGCATTTCTGGGAAGCTCCGCTTCGACTCGGAACTGGATAACGCCATCAAGCTGGCCAGTGCACGCACGCTGCAACGCGTCACGAACTCGCTCGGCTTCGCCTTCTGAACCGGAGCTGCCGTTGACGCGCGATGGCCGCGCCGCGGCAGCGCCTACTTGGCGCGCTTCTTGGCCGCGGTCTTGGAGGCCGGCTTGGCACCCTTCGTTTTCGCCACTGGCTTCGCCGCTTTTACCCCCGCCTTGGGCTTGGCTTTTGCGAACTTCGCGGACGGCTTCGCAGCCTTTGCGGTTTTAACCGGCTTCGCGGCTGGTTTCTTCTTTGCGACTTTGCCCGTCGCGGCGGTTTTCGAGGACGGAGCGCGGGCGGCTGGCGCCCTGCCCTTGACGACCGCCTTGGGCTTGGCCTCGGGGGCTTTCACCTCAAGCACCTCGGCGTCGCGCCAAAGTTTTTCCAATGCATAGTTCTCACGCTGCTCGGCGGTGAAAAAATGGATCATAATCTGGTAGGCATCCACCACCGTCCAGCCGCTGCCGTAACCACCTTGATCCATACCCGCGATTACAACCTTCGCCGCATCGAGCACCTTCTCGGCCTCAACGCGCAGGGCCCGCAGATGCGGCTCGGAGTTACCCGTGGCCAGCACGAGGAAATCCGTGATGTTCGACTGGGCGCTCACGCGCAGAACGGTCAGATTCTCCGCCTTCTTGTCTTCGAAAGCGGCTACAAGGGAGCGCAAAAGCGCGAGGGTCTGCGGATCAATTTCGGTGTTAAGCGCCATAATGTTTCAGGCATAGAGGCTGTTTTCCCGGATGTATTCAATCACCTTGTCCGGCACCAGTCCGCCCAACGATTCGCCACGTCTGAGGCGCGCCCGTATCGCGGTCGAGCTGATGGGCCACTCGGGCCCCTCGACCCGGCAGACGCGCAATCCTGGAATCACAGGCGGCGGCGCCCGCTCACAGCCCGGCCGGCCGTAAACCGCGAACTCCGTTAGCTGCACCAGGGCCTCTGGCTCCGCCCACTGAGGGAGCCGTGCCAGTTGATCTTCGCCCACGATCCAGACCCACTCGTCCCCTGGCCTATCCGTCCGCAAGCTTCGGAGGGTGTCCACCGAATAGCTTACACCCCCACGCTGCAGCTCGACTTCGGATACCGCCAACTCTCTCACGTCCGCCGTTGCGATTTCCAGCATCGCCAAGCGATGCGCCGCAGATGCGCAAACCGGTTCGCTTCGCAGCGGTGCCTGCGCGGCGGGCACAAGCAATACCCGGTCAAGCCCGAGGGCCTGCGCGACCGCACGCGCAACCCCGAGGTGGCCAAGATGCACGGGGTCGAAGCTACCGCCCATAATTCCAATTCGCATCCGCCACTCCTGCCTTGTCCCTCGGCGAGGCTCAAGCTTCACGCTTAAAAACATCTGAGGGAGCCAGCCCCGCACACGCGGATTGACGAATCGCACTGCAACGCCAACAACACGTGCCGCGCCGTTTTCCGGCGTCCATGCCCTCGTGGTGGAATGGTAGACACCAGAGACTTAAAATCTCTTGGCCGTAAGGCCGTGCCGGTTCGAGTCCGGCCGAGGGCACCACTTTTTATCCAAAAAGGCTACCCGTCGCAGTCTGCGTGGGCTAGTTCTCCTTCATGGCTTCGGTTCCCGCCAGTGTTTTCCTCGCCCCTTTTTTTCTTCTTTTCGAAGCCCTCCAACTGGGGGCGGCGGAAAAAAAACTGGGCAAAGAACAGATTAAAGCCGGGGTCATCCCGCGCGACCAGACCCCGATCGAAGCCGTCGCCGTCCTTTGGGCCATCGGCATCATCGCCGAGGGTATCTGGGCACTCACCCTACTCACGAATGAGGTTACCCGCGCCCACGCGGGCTGCGTGCTGCTCGTGACTTTATTTAGCTTCTCAACGCGCTACAGCTGCCGGCTCAAATGGGTTCTCGTCGTGCTCACGATCGAGGGCGCCTGCCGGATGGGCCTGATGGTATCAATGTTGGGCAGCGCCTGGCGCGCACTTTAAAAAAGGCCAATCCGTGCCCTGGCTCGAAATCTTCACCCCGTCCCCCAACCACTCGGCGGCCCAGACGCACGAGCGACGGGGCGTTTGTTTTCATCACACGGTAAAGTCCTTCGGCGGGACGCTCGCCTTGATGCAAACCCCCGAGAGTCGCGTCAGCTACCACACAGTTATCGCCGCCGACGGCACCCGCGCCCGCTTGGTGGCGGACGAACATATCGCCTGGCACGCCGGCGTATCCGTTTTCCAAGGACGCAAGGATCCCAACGTGTTTCTGCTTGGGGTAGCGTTCGCCGGCGACACCTACGCCGCGCCGCTCACCGAAGCGCAAGTCGCCTCCGCTCTCGACTGGCTGGCGCCGCGCTGGTCGGCCAACGGATGGTCCAGCGCCTGCATGACTGACCACCGCCAGGTCGCCCCTGGGCGAAAAGACGATCTTTCGCCTGCCGAGTGGACGCGCCTCCAGGCCCGCATCACACAGCGTTTCAGTTGAGCTACGGCACCGCTCGCGCCTTGCCGGGTTTGTCCCCGGTGAACCCGCCTCAAAGCTGAGTCTTGAAATACGCGATGGTGCGCTTCAGTCCTTCCTCGAGGGGAACCTGCGGCGCCCAGTTATCGAGGTGTTTTTGAGCGAGAGTGATGTCGGGACGGCGCTGCTTGGGGTCGTCGCCCGGAAGAGGACGATGCACGATCTTCGATTTGCTGCCGGTGATTTTGAGCGTGAGCTCGGCAAGCTCCAGCATGGTGAACTCGCTCGGGTTGCCGATGTTGATCGGGCCGGTGACTGCGTTCTGGGTCATCAGGCGCACGAAGCCTTCGATGAGGTCGTCCACATAGCAAAACGCCCGCGTCTGCAGACCGTCGCCATAGATCGTGATGTCATGGCCGCGCAGTGCTTGGACGATGAAGTTGGAAACCACGCGTCCGTCGTTCGGATGCATGCGCGGGCCGTAGGTGTTAAAAATGCGCACGATGCGAATATCCACCTGATTTTGACGGTGATAATCCATGAATAGAGTCTCGGCGACGCGCTTGCCCTCGTCGTAACAGGAACGAATGCCGATGGGATTCACATTGCCCCAATATGTTTCGGGCTGGGGATGAACCGCCGGGTCGCCGTAAACCTCCGAGGTGCTGGCCTGAAACACGCGCGCCTTGGTGCGTTTGGCGAGTCCGAGACAGTTGATCGCACCCATGACGGAGGTTTTCACCGTCTTGATCGCGTTGTATTGGTAATGCGGCGGCGAGGCCGGGCAGGCGAGATTGTAGATCTGATCCACCTCGAACTTGAAGGGGTCAATCACGTCGTGCCGCACGAGCTCAAAGTCGGGCCGGCCGAGCAGGTGGCCTATATTGGTTTTGCGGCCGGTGAAAAAGTTATCGAGGCAAATGACTTCGTTGCCGTCTTTCAAAAGACGATCGCAGAGGTGAGATCCAAGAAAGCCGGCGCCGCCGGTGATGAGTATGCGCATAGGGAGGATTTGAGTTAAAGGGGAAGCGGACGGAAAGACAAAATATCCGGCGCGCAAGCCTAGCGCGCCGCCGCGCCGTCTTCGTAGCGTTTCACCCAGGCCAGGTGCCAGCTCGCATAGTCATCTGCCTCAATGTGAGCCCGCGCCTGCGCCATGAGGTCGAGGTAAAACGCAAGGTTGTGAATCGTGAGCAGCGTGCAACCGAGGATCTCACCCGCGACCATCAGATGGCGCAGGTAGGAGCGCGAGAAATTCGTGGTATAGTTTGCTACTTCCGCGTGGATCGGACCGGGGTCAGCGCGGAAGCGTTCGTTGCGCAAGTTGAGCGGACCATCAGGCGTGAACACGAGCCCGTTGCGCGCCACCCGCGAAGGCAGCACGCAGTCAAACATGTCCACGCCGAGCGCGATCATTTTTAACAGCTGCGGCGGCGTGCCGAGCCCCATTGTGTAGCGGGGCTTGTCCGCCGGCATGAAAGGCGTGGTGGCGGCGACTTGCTTGAGCATCTCCGGTTCCGGCTCGCCCACACTGACCCCGCCGACTGCGTAGCCGGGGAAATCCAGAGCAGCCAACGACTCCGCCGCCTCGCGACGCAGGTCGTCGTAGGTCGAGCCCTGCACGATAGCGAATACGTGATGCCCCGCCGCGAGGAATCCATTGTCGGTGGCGATCTGCTTGCAACGCGCCGCCCAGCGTAGCGACCGCACGCAGGCCTCCGCCGTCGCGTCGCGTTCGCAAGGCCAGGGCGGGCACTCATCAATCACCATCGCGATGTCACTGCCGAGGTTGGTCTGGATCGCCATCACTTCTTTGGGGCCGAGAAAGAGTTTTTTGCCATCGAGGTGGCTTTGAAACTCCACGCCGTCGTCGTGCATCTTGCGCAGCTTCGCCAGCGAGAAGACTTGGAAGCCACCGCTGTCCGTGAGGATCGGCCCAGCCCAGCCCATGAACTTGTGCAAGCCGCCGAGCTCGCGCACCAACTCGCTGGTCGGCCTTAGATTCAAGTGGTAAGTGTTGCCCAAAATGATCTGCGCCCCGAGATCGCGCAGTTGCGCGGGCGACACCGCCTTCACCGTGCCCTGAGTGCCCACCGGCATGAAGATCGGCGTCTCGATTGCGCCATGGCGGGTGATCAGTCGTCCCCGGCGGGCGGCGGTGAGCGTATCCGTTTTCAACAACTCAAAATGGTCGGGCATTCGCCACCTTCCTCCATTCTGCCGCCCGCATCCAATCCCGAATTTCGCCCGCCGCTCCTCGCCGCACGCTTGCCCCCGCGCGTTCCGTCACCTCACTGTGACGTCAAACACCTTTTCCTCGCGTGCTCCTCGTCATTGATAACTACGATTCGTTCACCTTTAACCTGGTCCAATACTTTGGCCAACTGGGAGTGGAGCAGCGCGTTTTTCGCAACAACGAGATCACCCCCGCTGAGGCACTCGCCCTCAACCCCGACCGCGTGCTCATCTCTCCCGGTCCCTGTTCTCCCGTCGAGGCCGGCGTTTCGCTCGATATGATCGGTGCCTTCGCTGGCAAGAAGCCCATCCTCGGCGTCTGCCTTGGCCACCAGTCCATCGGCCACTACTTCGGAGGTCGCGTCGTCCGCGCCGAGCGTCTTATGCACGGCAAAACCTCCCCTATCCTGCACCAAAACACCGACGTTTTCGCCGGCATGGCTCAGGGCTTTCTCGCCACCCGCTACCATTCGCTCCTCGTTGAGCGCGCCACCTTTCCCGCCTGCCTCGCCATCACCGCCGAGACGGCCGAGGGCGAGGTCATGGGCCTGCGCCACCGCGAGCTCCCGATCTGGGGCGTGCAGTTCCACCCTGAGAGCATCGCCACCGAGGGCGGTATGCAGATTCTCAAAAACTTCCTCGAGCTCAACTAGGCCGCAGCCTCGCCGCTCACTCCCTTCGACCATGCGCTGCCCGAAATGCACCTCCATCGAGGATAAAGTCACCGACTCCCGCATCAGCCGGGAAGGTAACTCCATCCGCCGCCGCCGCGAGTGCCTCGAATGCGGCCACCGTTTCACCACCACCGAGACCCTCGTCCGCGAGGGCATTGTAGTGCTTAAACAAGATGGCCGCCGCGAGGACTTCGACCGCGAGAAACTCATCCGCTCGGTCCGCGCCGCCAGCCACAAACGCCCCGTTGACGCCGAGCGCATCAACATGCTGGTGGACGACGTGATGGATATCCTCGAGGCCCAGCACGACACCGAGATCCCCAGCACCACAATCGGCGACGGCGTCATGGCCCAGCTCCGCAAGATCGACCACGTCGCCTACGTCCGCTTCGCCAGCGTTTACAAAGAATTCCGCGATGTCGCCGAGTTCACGCAGGAGATCAATACGCTCGGCCCCAAGCCCCCGGAGGGCTCCGTCTGATGCCGGAAAAATCCGCTCCGCCAGCTCCGGCAACCGCACCGGCCCGCGGCGAGCTCCTCCGCCTGCATTTCATCAACGCTCTCTTCGCGCGCCTCACGGGGCACGATCTCTATCTGGCGCAGCAGATCAATGACGCCATCGCCTTCAGCCTCGCCGAATTGGCCGCGCAAACCCGCGAGCACCCAGAACTCGCCGCCCGCTACGACGCAGCCTTCAACGAAGCCGCCGCGCGTCTGCTCACCCGTTTCTTCGCCGACCAGCCCGGCCATGGCTTTTACCACTGGGACGCCCTCAGCACCCTGACCTCGGCGACCCCGCTTTTCGCCCGCGCCGAGTTGATGACCGGCTTGAAAAAACTCGCCCCTTTCCACGAGAGCACACTGCTGATTACCAACCTCCGCCCCGCCCTGCTCCCCCCCGCGCAACGCGAGACCGTCCGCCGCCGCCGCGACTACGAGGATGCACTCGCTTACGTCCAAGACCTCGCCGCCGCCCGCACCGCTCCCAGCGCCGATCTCCGTCTGCTGTTTCTCTAGCTTGCCAAAGCAGTTCAAATGGAAGCGTAGCCAAGGAAAGCGGAGAATCGCGGCAAGAGGTTGCGTAGTTTGTCCCGACCATCATGCATTCCCGGCAACTGTCGGCGCGCTGGAGAGTATCGTCGGCGGACGATAAATTTTGATACTTTTTGCGGCCATCACTCTACCCGAAACTCTCTAGCGGCCGAGCAACCAGGCGCCGAGCGGGCCTTGATAAAAGCCGAGCACGATGGAGGCGGCGGCCAAGGTGCCGAGCAACACCCCGAACGGCAGCGAAACTGCGGCGCGCACTGGACGGGTATCGGCTACGGAGTCAGCGGGAAGCGGCGGACGCCAGTGAGCAAAAAAGGCGGCCTTGATCCAGCCGAAGTAGTAGTAGATCGAGACCACGACGCCGACGACGGCAATGGCGAGCAGCCAGTATAACCCGGCTTTGAAGGCGACCACGAAGACGAAGAGCTTGCCCATGAACCCGGCGAGCGGCGGGATGCCGGCGAGCGAACCGAGGCCGACGGCCAGCACACCAGCGAGGAAGGGATGCGTTCTGGCGAGGTCCTGGTAATGGTCGAGCTCCTGATCGGAATCGTTTGCACCCGCGAGATGAGTCATGACGCCGAAGACAGCGAAGGAAGCGAGCAGGTAGGCGAAGAGATAGAAAAACACCGCGCCGATGGCCTGCGAGCCGATGCCAGGAGTGAGCGCGGCGATAACGCCGAGCATCAGGTAGCCTGCGTGCGAGACACCGGAAAGGCCGATGAGGCGCTTCACGTTGTGCTGGGTAAGCGCGGCGATGTTGCCAAAAATAATGGTGGCGCCAGCCATGATCGAGAGCACCGAAATCACCAAATGCGAGTAAGTGGAAAATACGCCGGCGAGAATAATCAGAAGTGCGAAGCCGGCGGCTTTGGAAGCAACCGCGAGGAAGGCGGTAACCGGAGTGGGCGCGCCCTGATAGACATCGGGCACCCAGATTTGAAAGGGCACCGCGCCAATCTTGAAAGCGATGCCGGAGAGCACGAGCACGATGCCGACGGAAGCGAGGAAGTTGTCAGGGTTGTGATTGAGGAAAACACGCAAGGCATCGAAATCCATCGGATTGATCGAGGAGGCGTTGGCGGCCGGGTTGCCTGCCACACCGTAAAGCAAAACGATGCCGAAAAGCAGCAGGGCAGAACTGAGCGCGCCAAGGATGAGGTATTTGAGGCCGGCCTCCAGCGAGAGAGGATTGGTGCGAGTGTAGCTGACGAGGATATAGAAACCGACCGTGACAGTCTCGAGGGCGACGAAGAGCAGGATGAAGTTGTGCGCCTGGCCGAGCAGCATGAGGGCGGCAGTGACGACGAGCACGATGCTGAAAAACTCGGTCTTGGGCATCTTCTGCTTTTTCAACGCAATGACGCCGAGGACGGTGACAAGGATGGCGCAGAGCACAAAATAGACGCGCAGAAACTGACTGCCCTCGGTGTGGCGAAGGAGGCCGTTGAAGGTGGTGCCGCCAAGGTCGGCGGGGCGGAAGTTCATCAACAAGCCAAGGAACACTCCGAACAAGCCCGAGAGCGAAATGAACGGGATGATACCGTGGCGCTTTTTAGGAAGAACGAGTTCTGCCACGAGCAAGAAGAGCGCGAGGATGGCGACCATGATCTCGGGCGCGATGGCGGCCCAGAGATTATCAGCGGCGAGGGATTTAAGAAGTTCGGGAGTCATTGGCCGGAAAGGAGGAGAAGGAGGTCGGAAGACGGAGGATTAGACACAGCGTTCACAGAGCTCCGACACAGAGGTCACGGAGGCCAAGAGGCGAGCGGTGCATGGGTGATGAATGATCACTATGAAGTTTGGAGGGGTTGAACTCTGTGTTCTCTGCGGGCGGCGCTCTGTGTTCTCTGTGACGAGGATTGAATGATTACTTCTGGTAAAGGGCGGAGACGGCGGCGTTGACCGGCACGGAGATGCTCTTCGGCCAGAAGCCGACGAAGAGCAGCATGGAAAGGAGCAGGAGCGCCGGGATTTTTTCAGCCCACATGAGATCCACCGGGGGCTTTGCGGCCGAGACCTTGGCCAGCGCAGGCGTGACCTCGCCGAAGAAAATCTTTGCCACGGAGCGGAGGCCGTAAACGGCGGAGATGATCACGCCCGAGATTGCGAGGGTGGTGTAAACGGTCGAGTAGCTCCAGGCGCCGACGAAGATGGCGAGTTCTCCCCAGAAATTGGCGAGACCGGGAAGGCCAATGCTGGCAAGCGTGGCGGTGACGAAGAACGCGGCGAGCACGGGCGTCTTTTGCGCGAGGCCGCCCATGTCATCCATGTCGAAGGTCTGGGTGCGATGATAGATGCTGGTCGAAAGCAAGAACAGGAGAGCGACCGAAAAGCCGTGGGCGACCATCATTAGAACGACGCCGCCGATGCCGACGACGTTGTAGGCGGCGATGCCGAGAAAGGCGTAGCCCATGTGCATCACAGAGCTGTAGCCGATCATCTGCTTGAGATCGCGTTGGGCGATGGTAACGAAGCCGATGTAGAGAATGTTGCCGCCGACGGCGAGCAGGCCGAGCCACCAGGCCCAGTGGGCGGCGCCAGCGGGGAGGAGCGGGGCGGCGATCTGGACGAGTCCGTAGAGGCCGAATTTTTTCAACACGCCGGAGTGCAGCATCGCGGCGGAGCTGGGGGCGGCGCCGTAGCCGAGCGGAGCCCAAGTGTGAAAGGGGAAGAGCGAAACCAAGATGCCAAAACCGACGAGGAGCAGGCCAAAGATTACGTTCTGGTTGGTGCCGTTGATGGCACCTTCCGAGATGACCTGACGAAGGGCGATGAGATCGAAATTCTCCGCACCGCTTTGGTGGTAGAGAGCGATGAGGCCGATCAGGGAAAGCATCGCGCCGAGCGTGAGATAAATGGTGAGCTTCATCGCCGCGTAGCTGCGGTCGCGACCGCCCCAGACGCCGACCATGATGAAGGTCGGGATGAGCGCGAGTTCGTGGAAGAAGTAGAAAAAGAAAACGTCGATACTGGCGAAGACGCCCATCAGGCCGGCCTGCATAACGAGGAGGAGCCCGAGATAGAGAGCGGGACGTTCGGCTTTGGTCTGGAGCGCGTAGAGACCAGCGGCGAGACCGACGACACCAGCCAACACGAAGAGAGGGAGCGCGATGCCGTTGAGGCCGAGGTGCAGGCTGATGCCGAGGGCGGCTTTAAGACCGGTGTCGTATTGGGAGACGAAGTGGTAATCGGCTCCATTGGCGGAGGGAAACTGGCTCCAAAGGTAGAGCGCGATGAAGGCGGGGATGGCGAAGCCGAGGCCGGCGACGACCTTGCGGGCGGCAAGCGGAGCGGGGGCCAGCAGGAGGAGCGCGGCGATGAGAGGCGACGCGATGGAGAGGAGAAGAAGGTCGGGCACGGCGGACTTTGGCTTAGAATTTAGAAATTAGGATCAAGGAATTCCTCTCCCAATCAGCGGGAGGCGAGGAACCAGAGGAGGACGCTGCCGCCGAGGAACCAGTAAACGTAAGTGTGAAGGCTGCCGGTATGCAGGGCGCGGGCGGCGAGGCTGAGCCCGCCGGTGACGCCGGCGGTGCCGCGCACGATGAAGCCGGAGATGCCGATGAGGTCGACGTAGTTCAGGAGGAGCGCGAAGCGCTGCTGAATCTTAGCGACGTAGTAATTGCAGAAGGCATCGAACGATTTTTGCAGTCCGATGAGACCGGCGAAGGCGCCGGGGGCCTTGGTGGCGAGGGCGTCCTCGGCGGCGGGTTTGTAGAAAAGGAAGGCGGCGGCGGCACCGAGCGACATCACGACCAGCGAGACGGCAAAGATCGTGGTATGGTCGCTGCCATGGGGGTGGGCGATGAGTTTAAGCACTCCGTCGAAATGGCCGCCGTAGAGCGCTTCGTAGCCTCCGACGATGGAGAGCAGGGCGAGGCCGACGAGCGGAATGGTCATGCTGAGCCCGCCCTCGTGAGCGTGGGCGGCGGCGTCGGAACGGGTGGCGCCGAGGAAGACAAATTTCCAAAGACGCACCATGTAAAACGCGGTGAGCACGGCGGTGACGCAGAGAATGACGAAAACAGGGGTGCTGTTCTTCATCGCGAGATAGAGAATCGCATCCTTGGAGAAAAAGCCCGCCAGGTAGGGGAACCCGATGATGGCGAGCACGCCGATGGTGAAGGTCGCGAAGGTGAGCGGCATTTTCTTGGCGAGGCCGCCCATTTTAAAAACATCCTGCTCGTGGTGACAGCCGTGGATGACGGAGCCGGAGCCGAGGAACATGAGCGCCTTGAAGAAAGCGTGGGTGGTGAGGTGGAACATCGCGGCGCCGACGCCGGCGGCGATGCCTACCTCGTGGGCGGAGGCTTCGCCGTGGGCGATCTTCAGCGAACCGAGGCCAAAGGCGGCGACCATGAAGCCGAGCTGGGAGAGTGTGGAGTAGGCGAGGACCTTCTTGATGTCGCTTTGGGTAACGGCGCAGAGCGCGGCATAAAGGGCGGTGGCGGTGCCGACCCACATGACGACCGTGAGCGCCTGCGGGGCGAGGGCGAAGAGCGGCTCGATGCGGCAGAGCATGAAGATACCGGCGGCGACCATGGTGGCGGCGTGGATCAAGGCGGAGACGGGCGTCGGACCCTCCATCGCGTCAGGCAACCAGACATGGAGCGGGAGCTGGGCTGATTTGCCGACGGCGCCGCAGAAAAGGAGCAGCGGGATACCGACCGCGAGCGGGCCGGCGATGGGAGAGTGGAGTCCGGCGAGATCGTTTAAATTGACCGTATCGTAGGCGGCGTAGCAGGCGATGATGCCGATAAGGAATCCGAAGTCGCCGACGCGGTTGACGATAAAGGCTTTTTTGGCGGCGGCGGCGGCGCTGGGCTTGAAGTGGTAGTGGTTGATGAGGACATAGGAGCCGAGGCCAACGAGTTCCCAGAAGATGAAAATCATGAACAGATTGTCCGCGAGGACGATGCCGAGCATGGCGAACATGAAGAGCGAGAGACCGCCGAAGTAGCGGGCCTTGGCATCATCGTCGTGCATGTAGCCGAGTGAGAACACATGGACGGCGAGGCCAATGACGCCGACGATGCTGAGCATGAGCGCGGAGAGATCGTCGAACTTGAAGCCGAGCGAAAGGGTGAAGTTGCCGAGGGTCAGCCATTCGGCGGAAGCGGGGGAAGTGACGCCGAAGCGCTGGCCAGAAAATGCGAGGAAGAGCCCGACGGCGGCGATGATCGCGGCGGTGAAGGTCGAGATCAACGCGGCGATGTTGCCATGGCGCCGAAGCGCGAGCGCGATGACCGCGGCCGAGGCGAGCGGCAGCAGGAGCACGAGTTGGGCGAGCAGGAGCGGGTTCTGGAGCATCGTTGCGAAAAGGTGTCGGTGAAGGACGAAACGAGGAGCGAAAGTGAGCGGGATGAAGGGGCGCGCGAAGGACGAATTAGCGGTTGCCGCTATGGTAGCCGATTTTGCGTTTGTTGGATGATTCGACGGGGATGGCTAGCTCGCGGATGGCCTCGACAATGGCTGCGAGTTGCTCGTCGTGCGCGCCGACGCGGGCGTCGAGTTCGGCGAGTTTGGCGCGGAGGGTTTTGTGATCGACCATGAGGGCGCGGAGCTGAACAAAGGCGCGAATGACAGCGATGCTCATTTGGGCAGCAGCCGGACTGTTCAAGATGTTGGCCACTTGGAGCGCCCCGTGCTCGGTGAAGGCGTAGGGCAAGCTGGTCAAGCGACGGCGCTGCGGGGATGCGGTCGCATTTTGCGACCACATATTTGTATCTTGTTTATTGGCAACGACTGAAACCTTCGACGCTAGCACGGCAGACCACTCTTCACGGGTGAGCTGAAAAACGAAATCCTCAGGGAATTTCACGATGTTGCGCTTCATCTGCTCGATGAGTCGCTTCGTGGGCACCTCGTAAATTGCGGCCAAGTCGGCGTCCAGCAGCACGCGTTGGCCCCGGAGCACGACGATGCGGCTCTGGATGCGTTCGGCGGGAAGGATGTCGGCGGTGGCGGGCACGGGTGGCTGAGTGGCGAAAAAGGCTTAGTTCTTGAGGGCGTTGAGCTCTTCGACCTGGATGGTCTGGCGGCGGCGGAAGAGGGCCACGATGATGGCGAGGCCGACGGCGACCTCGGCGGCGGCGACGGTGAGGATGAAAAAGACAAAGACGTTGCCATCCATCGTGCCGTTGTAGCGGCTAAAGGCCACCAGTGCGACGGTCGCGGCGACGAGCATGAGCTCAAGGCACATGTAGATCGCGAGGGTGTTCTTGCGGAGCAGCACGCCGAAGAAGCCGATGGCGAAGAGCAACGCGCTCAAGTAGAGATAAGAGTTGAGGTCAACCCGCAGGAGGTCGGCGAGATTCACGGCGGCGGCGAGGGGAAGGGAGACGAGGGGGCTCATTTGATGTCCTCCAGGCCTTCAAACTTTTTACTGATTACGATGACACCGAGCATGGCGATAAGGAGGAGGAAGCCGACGATTTGCACGGGGAGGAGATAGGTCGTGAAAAGGAGCTCGGCGTAGGCGCGGAGGCTGGAGCCAACCGCAGGCGTGTCGGCGAGCGCGGGGGAATCAATGTGGCCCCGAACGATGAAGGAGTAGAGGCCGGTGCACAGCAGTCCGACGGCGGCGGCACCGGCGATGATGGAGGCCTTGGTGAAGGGCTTGCGGTCGCCCCCCTGCATATCGAGGAGCATGATGATGAAGAGGAATAGCGCGACCACCGCGCCCGCGTAAACAAACACGGTCAGCACAGCCAGGAGGAAGGCGTCGAGAAGCACGAAGAGACCGGCGATGCCGGTCAGGCAGACAAGAAGGCAGAGCGCGGAGGCGACGGCGTTCTTATTGAGCACCAAGCCGAGGGCGCAGGCCACCGTGAGCACGGAGAAGAAGTGGAAAAGGGTGTCGGACATTTCTGGGAGTAGGTGGGAGCTCGAAGCTAGAAGGAAGACAGGGCGGAGGCTGCGTTGATTGATTCTAAGATCTCGATTCTAGCTCCTCGATTCTGGTTTAGCGGCGGAAATCAGTGGTGTCCGCCGTGGGAGGCGGCTTCGGCGGCGGACTTTTTCTTGTCCCACTTGTAATGCTGATCAGGGAGCGTGCCGCCGAGTTCGTAGAGGCGGTCCTTGTCGTTGACCATCTCGGCGCGGGTGAAGCCGGTCATCGAATACTGGTTCTGCAGGAAGATCGCCTCCTCGGGGCAGACCTCCTGGCAGAGGCCGCAATAGATGCAGCGCAGCATATCAATCTCGAAGGCCTTGGGGCGCTTTTCGACGTGGGCGTTGGGCTCGTCGTCGGCGATCTCGCCGGGGGTGATGCGAATGGCCTTGGGCGGGCAGACGAATTCGCAGAGCTGGCAGGAGACGCACTTCTCGCGACCGTGGGGGTCATTAACGAGGGTGGGCACGCCGCGGTAGCCGAGCGGGATGGCGGGACGTTGCTCCGGATATTGCAGCGTCTCGGTCGGCTTGATCATGCGCTTGAACGTGGTCGTGAGGCCGGCGACGATATTCGGGATGTAAGTGCGCTCCAGAAAGGAGAGCGGTTTGCGTTCGACGGTGATGGTGGCCATGTCGCGGGAAAATTAAAGGTTCGGGAAATACAAGTCCTTCACCGCAATCGCGACGGCGTAGAAGATGAGGTTGGCGATGGAGAGCGGGAGGAGTTTTTTCCAACCGAGATTCATCACTTGGTCGTAGCGGAAACGGGGGAGCGTCCAGCGCACCCACATGAAGAAAAAGATGAAGAAGCCGACCTTGAGCAGAAAGAGGGTAATGGCGAGCAGGCCCATGACGAGCGGCGCGGCGATGATCGGCAGGAAGCCGGCTCCGAAATTGACCAAATCCGCGAGCGAGACCCAAGGGAGCGGGTTCCAACCACCGAGGAAGAGCAGACAAAAAATGCCGGAACCGACGATCATGTGGGCATACTCGGCGACAAAGAAGAGCGACCATTTAAAGGCGCCGTATTCGGTGTGAAAGCCGCCGACGAGGTCGGACTCGGACTCGGGCATGTCGAAAGGCTGGCGGTTGGTCTCGGCAAAAAGGGCGACCAGGAAAACGAGGGCCGAGACCGGCATCAGAAAGATATACCACATGCCGCCGAGGAAGCCGACTTGGCTTTGGGTTTGGACGACGTTGAAAAGACTCAGCGTGCCCTCGCCGCCGGGGGCGTTGATCCATAGGAAAATCGGGAGGATGGAGAGGGTCATAGACAGCTCATAGGAGATGAGCTGGGCAGAGGCGCGCACGCCGCCGAGGAAGGGGTATTTTGAGTTGGAGGCCCAGCCGGCGAGAATGAGCGCATAGACGCCGAGGGAGGACACGGCGAAGACGGCAAGCAGGCCGACGTCGGTGTTCGCCAAGATGATCGGCGTGAGCTCACGAGTGCCGTCGGCGAGGGTTTTGAAGTAGGCGCCGAAGGGAACGAAGCTGATGGTGCTCAGCGCCGGGATCATCGCGAGGATCGGCGCGAGGATGAAGTAGAACTTGTTAACGTTACCGGGGACGGGGTCCTCTTTGAAGGTGAACTTGCCGCCGTCAGCCGCGAGTTGGAAGAGACCGAGATTACGGATAATGTTAATGCCGGGAATCCAAGCGAGGAAGGGTGGGATGGTGCGGTTGGGGCCGGGGCGGCCCTGAATCCACGCGGAGATCTTGCGCTCGGCCATGGAGCAGGCGGCGGCGAGCGGGAAGAGCACGAGGATCACGATCGTGCCCTGCAGCACGAGGCGGAACCAGAGCGGGAGGTCGAAGTAGAAGTCGAACATGTCAGAAACGGAAAATCGGAAAGGAGTGAGAAGCTAGAATCTAGGGGCGAGGAGAAGTGCGGGTGGTGCGGACCGGAGGAGGATCGAATTCTAAATTCTCACTCCTAGCTTCTAGCTGCTTCGGCGGCGATGGCCGCGGCGGGTTTGTAGTGGAGGGTCTCGCCTTCGACGAAGGGCAGACCGACCCAAGGAGTGGCGTCGAGGAGGAGGCCGGTGTCGGGGATGTTCTTGTAGAGCATGGTGGCCAGGGCGGGCACAGCGGCCGCGATAGCAGGCCAAAGGGCGTGGACCTCACTGGCAGGGGTGTGCGTGCCGGTGGAGGCGACGAGTTTGGCGAGGACAACGAGATCGTTGGTCGCACCCTGCGGGGCGGGGACGGCGGCGTAGAACTTTTGGATGCGGAACTGCTGGTTAACGAAAGTGCCGGCTTTCTCGAAGGTGTGGAGGGTCGGCAGGATGATGTTCGCGGCGGCGCTGGTGGCGTTGGCGTGGGTGCCGATGTAGATAACTGCGACCTTGGCGAGTAGGGCGGCGGTGAGACCGGCGGCATGGAGGTCTTCGCCGTGGGAGACGACGGTCTTGATCTTGCCCTCGTCTATATCGCGGGAAAGCTGCTTGAGCTCGGCGCAGGGAAGCTGGCTGATGAGACCGGTGACGAGCGCGCCGCGGACGTTCGGATTGCGGTCGGCGGAGATGAGGAGTTTGTCGCCCGACGCGGTGCGGGCGACGAGGTGGCCTTGCGCGCCGGTGGCGGTGGCGAGTTGCTTGAGCAGGAACTGCTCTTCAACCGAGGCGCGACCGGAACCGACGATGGAGACGGAGCCGGCCTTGAGCAGGGCGGCGGCGGCGTGGAGAGCGATATCGAGGGAGGTGTCGGAGCCGTTGAGTTTGACGGCGGTGAGGCGGTCGGTGGCGGCGACTTGCTTGTAGAGAATGCGGCCGGAGTCGGGCATCCAAGTGTCGTTGACCTCGTCGTTACGGCGCGGAGTAAGGCGGTAGATGGTGCCTTCGCGGGACCAGACGACGGCGTTTACGCCAACGGAGGACTCGATGTCGACGG
Organism: Akkermansia muciniphila; assembly: GCA_945898185.1. GTDB lineage: Bacteria > Verrucomicrobiota > Verrucomicrobiia > Opitutales > Opitutaceae > IMCC26134_A. The sequence continues at coordinate 19,425 of CAMDHP010000021.1, forward strand.
TGTTGGTCTGCTTGAGAAACCAGACCCGCATCTTGAAGCGAAAATCAGTGCTGGTGAGGGCGCCGACCGGGCAGATGTCCACGGTGTTCAGCGAGTAGTTGTTCTCGAGCTTCTTGCCGGGGTGGCAGGTGAGAGTCGAGTAGCTGCCGCGATCCACGAAGCCGAGGACGTCGTCGTTGGCGATCTCTTTGGAGAAACGCACGCAACGGGAGCAAAGGATGCAACGCTCGTCGTCGAGGGTGACGCGGGGGCCGAGCTGGGTGCGCTTGGGTTTGACGTTTTTCTCCTCGATGAAACGAGAGTAACCGCGTCCGTAGCCGGTGGCCTGCTCCTGGAGTTTGCACTCGCCGGCCTGGTCGCAGATGGGGCAGTCGAGCGGGTGGTTAATGAGGAGGAACTCCATGACGCCTTCGCGGGCGTCCTTCACCATGGACGAGGAAGTCTTGACGTGCAGGCCGGGGGAAACGGTGGTGCCGCAGCCGATCTGCGGGCGGGGAATCCAGTTGATTTTCTGCTTGCCGGTGGCGGGGTCGGTGACCGGAGCCTTGGTGGCGGGGTCGAACGCGGGGGTGCCCATCTCGATCATGCACATGCGGCAATTGCCGGCCACCGACAGCTTCGGGTGGTAGCAGTAGTGGGGCACGTCCTTCTGGAGCAGCTTGGCGGCCTCGATGACGTTGGTGCCCTTCGGCACAGAGATGTCCACGCCGTCGATGTTGACGGTAACGAGGTCGGGTTTGGGAGCGGCGATCATTGCTGAAGAGGAAACGGTTGGGCGGATGCTTTAGACGAGGCTGAGGCGGTCGGCGGGGAGATTTTTCTTGGCCTCGGCGTAGCCCTCAAACTCGTCCTTGAACTTGATGAGGAAGCTCTGGGTCGGCCAGGAGCAAGCCTCGCCGAAGGCGCAAATGGTGCGGCCGGGGATCTGGTCGGCAACGCTCTTGAGCAGGGCGGCGTCTTCCTTGCGGGCTTCGCCGTGGACCATGCGGGAGCTGATCTTTTTCATCCACAGCGAGCCCTCGCGGCAGGGGGTGCACTGGCCGCAGCTCTCGTGCTGGTAAAAGGCGTTGATGTTGGCGAGGGCCTCGACCATGTTAACGCTATCGTCCATAACGATGACGCCGCCAGAGCCGCCCATGGAGCCGATCATGGCGAGCGAATCGAAATCCATCGGCACGTCCTCGACGCCCCAATCGTAATCAACCATGTCGGTGCCGACCTTACGTTTGCCCTTATAGCGCTCGCCAAAGCGAAGCACCTTGGCGGAGGAGCCGCCGGGGATCACGGCCTTGAAGGTGCGGCCAGGCAGCGGACCGCCGCAGACGTCGTTGAGGAGCTGGCCCATGGTGATGGTGCCGGCGGGAAACTCGTAGTAACCGGGACGCTGCACGTGGCCGGAGACGCAGAAAATTCGGGTGCCGGTGTTGCCGGGGGTGCCGATCTTGGCGTATTCGGCGCCGCCCTGCTGCACGATGTGCTTCACGTGGCAGAGCGTCTCGACGTTGTTCACGATCGTCGGGCACTGGTAGAGTCCGAGGACGGCGGGGAAATACGGGGGCTTGATGCGGGGGTTGGCGCGTTTGCCTTCGAGTGATTCGATCAGGCCGGTCTCCTCGCCGCAAATGTAGGCGCCGGCACCACGGTGGACGAAAATCTCGCAGGAATAACCGGTGCCGAGGATGTTGGGCCCGACGAGGTTTTGGGCGCGGGCCTCGGCGATGGCTTTTTCGAGGATGCGTGCGCCCTCGGGCATCTCGCCGCGGATGTAAATGTAGGCCTGTTTAACGTCGTTGGCGAAGCAGGAGATCATCGTGCCCTCGATCAGCTGGTGCGGATCCTGGTGCATGATGTAACGGTCCTTGAAGGTGCCGGGCTCGGACTCGTCGGCGTTGACGATGAGGTAGATCGGCTTGCCGGATTTGCGGTCCACGAGGGACCACTTGAAACCACAAGGGAAGCCGGCGCCGCCGCGGCCGCGCAGGCCGGACTTCTTAACCTCTTCGCGGAGGTCTTCCGGCTTTTGGGCGACGGCTTTCTTCAAGACCTCGTAGCCACCATTGCGCAGGTAGCAATCGATGTCGTTGGAGTAACCGGGCTCGTCGATGTGCTGGAAAATGAGGCGGTGTTGGGTGGGAGCGGGCATGGCGATGAGCGTAAGCGTTTACTTGCGGGCGGCGGCCTCGGCACGGATTTGCGCGGAGATTTGCTTCACTTTGGCGGCGTCAACTTTCTCGTGGAGAATTTCGTCAATAAGCACGACGGGGGCGGTGCCGCAGGAGGCGAGGCACTCGACGAAATCCACCGTGACTTCGCCATCAGGGGAGGTGGCGCCGAGAGTAGTGTTGAACTCCTTCTGGAAGTTCTCGCAGGTCTTGTAGCCGCCGAGCAGGGCGCAGGACAGGGTGCGGCAGACTTTGATGTGGCGGCGGCCGATTGGGGCGCGGCGGAACATCGGGTAAAAGGTGACAACTTCGAGCACGTTGATCGGCTGGAGCTCTAGTTTTTGCGCGATCCAGAGAACGGCGTCCTCCGAGATGTAGCCAGCGTCTTCCTGGATGAGATGGAGGAGCGGGAGCGTGGCGCTCCGCTTGACCGGGTAGTGCGTAATGACTTCGTCAATACGCGCGAGGGTTTCGGGCTTGAGATTCACGGAGGGCGAAATGGTGGGCGTGGACATGCGGTCGGCGGGGCTGGTGTTTACCGGTCGCACTCGCCCATCACGAAGTCGAGGGACCCGAGGATGGAGACGACATCGGAGACGAGATTGCCCTGGCAGACCTTGGGCAGGATGGAGAGATTACAGAAAGAAGGACCGCGGATCTTCATCCGGTAGGGCACGCCGCCGCCCTTGCTCACGATGAAGAAGCCGAGCGCGCCCTTGGGGTTCTCGGCTTCGAAATAGACTTCGCCAGCGGGCATTTGCGGGCCCTCGGTGACGATCATGAAGTTGTTGATGAGCTCCTCCATGGAGGTGAGGACCTTATCCTTGCGGGGGGCGAAGATGCGGACGGCGTCCTTCGCATACCAATCGCCGCCGGGGAAGGTTTTGATCGCCTGCTTGATAATGCGCACGGACTGGCGCATCTCCTCACCGCGGCAGAGGTAGCGATCGTAGCAGTCGCCCTTGGAGCCGACCGGAATGTCGAAGTCGTGTTGCTCGTAGCCGGAGTAGGGCTTGGCCTTGCGCAGGTCAAAGTCCACCCCGGAGCCGCGCAGATTCGGGCCGGTGAGGCCGTAGCTGATGGCGTCTTCCTTCGAGATAACACCCACGCCGATGGTGCGATCCATGAAGATTTTGTTACGCGTGAGGAGTTTGAGGATTTCCTCCAGGATGGGCAGGAACTGGTCGCAAAATGCGTCCACATTGGCGTTCCAGCCCTCGGGGACATCGCGAGCAAGACCCCCGATGCGGCTGTAGCTGGTGGTGAAACGCGCGCCAGTAAGCTCCTCGAAGAGCTTATAAAGCTTTTCGCGCTCGGTGAACGTATAGAGGAAAACCGACCACGCACCGACATCAATGCCGTAGGCGCCGAGACCGAGCAAATGGGCGGAGATGCGGGCCATCTCGGAAGTGATGACGCGGATAGCCTGACAGCGCGGCGGCACGGTCAGGTTGGCGAGTTTCTCGACGGCGATGGCGTAGGCGGCGTTGTTGGCCAGCGGGGCAAGATAGTCCAACCGGTCCGTGTAAGGCACGAACTGGTTGTAGGTCATGTTCTCGGCGATCTTCTCATCACCGCGATGCAGGTAACCGAGGACAGGGTCGCACTTCGTCACCATCTCGCCATCAAGCTCGAGGGAGAGGCGCAACACGCCGTGGGTCGAAGGATGGGACGGCCCCATCGCGAGTGACATTTTTTCGGTCTGGAACTCAGGTGCCTCGGTGGCGGCGGCGGCTTTGGCGGCGCTGTCGGGGAAGGCGTAATCAGTGGGCATTGTCGAAAAGGGAAATGGTGAGGGAATCGCGGCGGTGGCGGCTTGCAGTTGCTCAGAGCGTGGCGGGTTTATTGGAGCGCTCACTCCAGCTCTCGTCCTTGGCGCTGGGTTCGGCGTCGGTCATATTCATCTCGCCGACGGAGGCGACGAAGGGGCCGCCCATCATCGGAGCGGGAGCGGCGGTGGCCTTGGTTAACTCGCCGACCTCGAGGTCAGGGAGCGGCGTGTCGATACCGGCCAGCGGGAAATCCTTGCGCAATGGATGGTGCGGATACCCGTCCCACATGAGAATACGGCGCAGGTCGGGGTGGCCCTCGAAACGCACACCCAGCAAGTCAAAGGTCTCGCGCTCGTGCCAATTCGCGCCAGCCCAGAGATGGCTGATGGTCGGGGCAACCGGCTCGGTGTCGCTTCCGCAAGCGGCCACGACGCGCACATAGTTGTTTTTGGTGGTCGAGAGGAGATGCCAGACGACGGAGAAGCGCGGCGTGGCCTCCACGCCCCAATCAACAGCCGTGACGTCCACCAAGAAATCCATGGACTGCACATCACGCAGATGAGTCAGCACCGCGACCACGTCCCCGACGGGCACGTTGATGGACGGATGATCGAGAGTTGGGCGGGCGGTTACGGCGGGAAACTGAGATTGGACGGCGGCAAAGACGTCAGCGGGCGCGGTCATGGGCGGCGAGAAAGTGGAGGGTGGCGAAGCGGAAGGGAGCGGCGGGATTCAGCGAAGTGAGCCACGCTCAGGCAGAGGCCGAGAGCAGTTCCTTAGTGGTGCCGGGGCTGCGTTGCACCTTGGCTTGGAGCTTCATCAAAGCGTCCAACAAGGCCTCCGGGCGGGGAGGGCAGCCGCTGATATACACGTCCACCGGCACGATGCGATCGACACCCTGCAAGGTCGCGTAGCTGCGATACATACCGCCGGAGCTGGCGCAGGCGCCCATGGCGATGACCCACTTCGGCTCGGCCATCTGGTCATAGATGCGACGGACGTGCGGAGCCATTTTGTAAGTGACGGTGCCGGAGACGATCATCACGTCTGACTGACGCGGGGAAAACCGGAAAACCTCGGCACCGAAACGGGCGATGTCGAAGCGGCTGGCGGCGCTGGCCATGAGCTCGATGGCGCAGCAGGCGAGCCCCATTGGCATGGGCCACATGGAGTTGGCGCGAATCCAGTTAATGACCGCGTCGGCCCGTGTGACGACCAAGTCGCCCTCGATCTTGCTGTTGTAAGCCAGCTCGGTGTTTGGAGATACCATGATGGGAAGTCGCGTCGGTCGGGTTATTTCGAGTCGTAAAAGCCCGCACCGTAGCACTGGGAGGGGGTCGCGCAAGAAGCTTTTCCCGATAGTAGATGAACGGTGCCGGACGAGAGGTTTAATTCATAATGACGCGATCCCGATGATGAAAAAGGCGACCCAAGCTAAAACGAGAGCTGATGCAGAATCGCATGTATTCGTGATTTTCGCCGTTGACCTGAGGAGGTGACGCCGCATTCCTAAACCTTCGTCGTTTCCCGGAGGCCCAGTGCAGCCGAGCAAATGCGTCACCTGGAGAGGTGGCAGAGTGGTCGAATGCGCTCGCTTGGAAAGCGTGTGTAGGGCAACCTACCGAGGGTTCGAATCCCTCCCTCTCCGCCAGTTTCGAGTCCCGAACCGAATCTTATTCTGTATGTTGGGATTTTCTAGTTCTCGCGCACTCCTCCCGCCGGAACGGGGCTTGGAGCCAGTCGGCGCACCAACTCGGCCTCGTCAATCACTTCGATCCCTCGTTCGCGGGCTTTTTTGAGCTTAGCACCAGGCTCGGCACCCGCCACAAGCAGGGTGGTCTCTTTCGAAATGTCCGCAACCACCGACGCGCCGGCGGCGGCCAGGCGCTCCGCTGCCTGAACTCGCGTCCAACGTGTCAAAGTCCCCGAAAGCACCACCACCTGACCATGAAACTTCGCGGCATCCGCTTCGGTGAGCGAGGGTCCGGGCTTTTTAACCCACGAAACGCCCACGTCCGCCGCTCGCAGCGCAGTCAACTCAGCGCGCACATCTGGCCGTTGCAGATACTCAACCAGCTCCCGCGCCACCGCCTCGCCCAAGCCCGCCCCGCCCGCATTGGGCGACCGGCGCAGCGTTTCCTCCTCCACTTTCGCCAGAGCCTCCAGCCCCGTCACGACCTCGGCAAGGCGTCGCGCCGCCCCCTCCCCGACACCGGGTAAACCGAGCCCGTAAATCAAACGTGCTCCGTCCTTTTGTGCCGTCGTGCGGCTCGCCGCGAGCGCAGCCATGAGCTTCGCAGCCGAGCGCCCGCCAAGTCCCGGTAGCGCCGCC
>CAMDHP010000022.1 GCA_945898185.1 Akkermansia muciniphila
ACGGCAAAACCGCCCCGCACTCTTGCGCATCAGGCGCGGCTCGGCACGGTTGTGCAGTCGGGTTTCACCTCACCAACTTCTCATCAAGCCATGACCATCTTGTTCTCCACCGACCCTCTCCCGGCCGTTAAATGGCGCTATGCCGTTAACGAATATGATGCGGGGCGGAAGATCCATTCCGATTGATGGTCCGCTTTGCAGCCAGTGAAGTAATCGAGCCAATCTGAGACCTAAGAACCCGGTGGCCCCGTTGCATAAACTTCCTCCCATGCCAAAAATGCGCAAAAAGTCCGAGCTGCCGACCAAGGACTGCGTTGTGTGCGGACGGCCCTTCACGTGGCGGAAAAAGTGGGAGAAGGTATGGGCTGAAGTGAAGTATTGTTCCGACGCGTGCCGGATGCGCAAAGGTTCGGCAAGTGCGGAGGGGCGCCATTGAAGACTGACGTATTCGAGCGCACGGTAAAGTTGCCCTCCACGGCTGCGGAGGCATTTGCCTGGCACGAGCGGGCAGGCGCGCTGGAGCGTCTGATGCCGCCTTGGGAGAAGGCGGAGCTCGTCGAACGGAGCGGCGACGGTCTTACGCCCGGTGCCCGTGTTAATCTACGCACCCGCATCGGCCCTTTCAGTCTGGATTGGCTGGCGGAGCATCGTGACTACGTGCCAGGAAAATTATTTCGCGATGTGGCGCTAAGCGGACCTTTCGCCGCGTGGGATCATCGTCACGAGTTTTCCGACACGGCGGACGGTTCCTGCGAACTGCGCGACCACGTGGACTACGCGCTGCCGCTTGGCGCGCTCGGGCGCAGGGTGTCTGGAAGTTTTGTGCGCGGGAAACTTGCGGCGATGTTCGCCTACCGGCAGACACTTACGAGGGACGATTTACGTTTCGCGACCGATCACTCGCGCGCGGGAGCGGTACCGCTGCGGATTCTGGTAAGCGGCGCCTCGGGATTGGTCGGGCGTGCGCTAGTGCCGTTCCTGACCACGCAAGGGCATCAGGTCGCGCGCTTGGTGCGCCGGCCGGCACGCGGACGAGATGAGGTTTTCTGGAATCCCGAATCGGGGGCGGTTGATCTCTCGGCGCTGGACGGCCGGATTGATGCGGTGGTGCATTTGGCGGGCGCGGGCATCGCGGATGCGCGCTGGACCGAGGCACGTAAACGCGAGATTCGCGAGAGCCGGGTGAAAGGCACGCGATTTTTAGCCGGCGCGCTTGCCTCGCTTTCCCGTCCCCCGCGCGTGGTGGTGGGTGGTTCGGCCATAGGCTACTACGGCGAGGGCGGAGAAGACTGGCTCGATGAAAACGCCCCGCGCGGATGCGGATTTTTGGCAGATGTGTGCGCTAAGTGGGAAGCGGCGTGGGCACCGCTGGATGGGTGCGACGTGCGGCGGGTTTTTCTCCGGACCGGAGTAGTGCTTACCCCGGCGGGCGGCGCGTTGGCGAAGCTCCTGGCGCCCTTTCGGGCAGGCTTGGGCGGACCGATGGGGAATGGCCGCCAATGGTGGTCCTGGATTTCTCTGGATGATCTGGTGGGCGTAATCGGCCACGCGGTGCTCTCGGAGACGGTGCGAGGCCCGGTGAATGCGGTGGCCCCGGAGCCGCTTACGAACGCGGATTTTTCACGCGTGCTGGGGCGGGTTTTGCACCGGCCTGCTGTTTTTAATGCACCGGCCTGGGTGCTGAGACTGGCTCTGGGGCAGATGGCCGACGAGGCGCTCTTAGCGAGCCAGCGGGTCCGGTCTGGAGTGCTGGCGGCGAGCGGCTACAGGTTTCGCCATGAAAAGCTGGATACGGCACTGCGTCATTTGCTCGGGCGAGTCGTTTAAATAGCTTTTAGATCAATGGAGAACACTACGGTCATCATCGGTGCGGGCATGGCGGGCTTAATCACGGCCCAGGCGCTGCATGCCGCGGGGGCGCGCGTGCTCGTGCTGGAGAAAAGCCGGGGCGTCGGAGGTCGGCTGGCGACGAAGCGGGTAGGGGAAGCGGTGTTTGATCAAGGGGCGCAGTATTTCACCGTAAAGGATCCGGCCTTCGCGACCTGGGTGAGCCGGTGGCAGGAGGCTGGCGCGGTCGCGCCCTGGCCGGAGAGCGCGCATCGCCGCTTTATTGGGCGGCCAAGCATGACGGCGGTGGCGAAGACGCTTTCCGAGGGCATCGAAGTGCGGCGCGAGCATAAGGTTTCCCGACTCACGCAGGTGGGCGAGCGCTGGTGCATCGAAGTCGAAAACCACGGATTGATTTGCGCCGCCCAGGTAATCCTGACCGCTCCGGTGCCGCAGAGCCTCGCGTTACTCGCAACCGGCGGGGTTAAATTGCCCGCGTTGTTGGAGGCGGGGTTGGCGAAGTTGAATTACGGCCCTTGCCTAGCTTTGCTGGTCACGCTCAACGGGCCCTCGCGACTGCCGGCGGATGGTGTGACGAAGACGGAAGGCGACGTGCGCTGGGCGGCTGACAATCAACGCAAAGGCGTATCACCCCGCATGGCGGCGGTGACCCTCCATCTATCGCCGGAGTTTTCTGCGCTGCACTACGGACTCGGCGAGACGGAAGTGCTGGAGCTGGTGCGCCAAGAGGCTGAGGAATTGATCGGCGAAAGCATCGCCACGGCCACCTTGCACCGATGGAAATTTGCCTACGCGCTGGAGACCTATCCCGAACGCTGCGTGTGGCTGCCGGAGTATCGGCTGGGCTTTGCGGGTGACGCCTTTGGCGGGCCTCGTGTCGAAGGGGCGGCTCTCTCTGGTCTGGCAATGGCGGAGTGTTTGCGGGTGGAGCTAAGCAAATGAAAGAAGTGCTGGTGATAGGCGCCGGGCTTGCTGGCCTCACCTGTGCGCGGACACTGCAGGCCCGGGGTGTGGAGTGTCTGGTGCTGGATGCGGCGGAGGCAGTCGGCGGGCGCGTGCGGACGGATGAAGTGGAAGGGTTCCGACTCGATCGCGGGTTTCAAGTTTTGCTGACTGCCTATCCGGCGACGCGGGAGTGGTTGAGTTATGACGCGCTGCGGTTGGGCAATTTCGCGCCAGGCGCGCGGGTGCTGACTCCGTCTGGCGAAGGCCGGGTAAGTGACCCCTGGCGCGCACCCGGGCGGATGTGGGAAACGCTACGTGCGCCGATCGGCACCTTGGCGGATAAGCTGCGGGTGGGCGCGCTCCGGTTGGCCTCAACGCGCGGGACTCTTGATGCGATTTGGGAGCGGGCGAAGCGCAGCGCGGCGGAAGAGTTGCGGGCGCGGGGATTTTCACCGCTCATGCTTGAGCGGTTTCTGCGACCCTGGTTGGGCGGAATTTTTCTGGAGCGCGAGCTGACGACGTCGAACCGGATGTTGTTTTTCGTGTATCGGATGTTTTCGGAAGGGTATGCGGCGCTGCCGGCGGGCGGCATGCAGCGCATACCTGAGCAACTGGCGGCGGGCTTGAAACCGGATACGTGCCGGCTTGGTGCGAAGGTGGTGGCGGTGAAAAGCGGCGCGACGAGTGGAGGCCACGAGATTGTGCTGGCGGACGGCGAAAGGATAAATGCGCGCCACGTCGTGATCGCGTGCGACGGTGCGACGGCGGCTCGCCTGGTGCCTGAGCTGGCTGCTCCTGCATGGCGAAGTGTAACCTGCGTGCAGTGGGCGGCGCCTGAAAGCCCGCTTGGCGGCGAACCCGTGTTATGGCTCAACGGAACCGGCCACGGACGAATCAACAATCTCGTGGTTCCAAGCGATGTGGCGGCGGATTACGCGCCGAAGGGATCGGCATTGGTGTCGACGACGGTGATCGGCGAATGCATTGAAACTGACGCGGAACTGGTTTCGCGCTTGAGCGTGGAGTTGACCGGACATCACGGCGCGGTGGTGAAGGATTGGCGGGCTTTGGCGGTGCAGCGCATCCGGTGTGCGTTGCCGGTGGTGGTCCCTGAGTCGGGTGCGAAAGCAAAGCAAACTGTGCGTGAAGGACACTGGGTGTGCGGGGATCATTTCGCCTCGGCCTCGATTCAGGGCGCGATGGCTTCCGGACAGTCAGTGGGCGAGGCGCTGGCGGCGGAATAGGTGGCGCTATTCAACTTGGCTTGCGGGGGAGTGGAGCACCCGCACGATCAAGTGCATGGCATCCGCCCAGCTGGCCCTCCAATCCATCGAGTTTGCGCATCCGGGCATGACCACGCCCTTGTTTACCGATCTCACGGTGCAGTTTCCTACTGGCTGGACTGGGATCGTCGGGCCAAACGGTGCAGGTAAAACCACTCTGTTAAAAGTCGTCACGGGAGAGCTCGCCGCGCAGAGCGGCGCGGTGACCTTGCAAGGACTCGCCCTCTATGTTGCACAACGCACCGACGACGCGCCCGAGTTTTTGGAAGATTTTGTCTGGGCACCGGATGCCACTGTTTTGAAAGCCCGGTTACGAGTTGGTGAAGACTGGCCGGAGCGCTGGTCCACCCTGAGTCACGGCGAACGCAAACGCGCCCAGATCGCGGTCGCGCTTTGGCGGGAGCCGGCGGTGCTGGCGCTCGATGAACCGAGCAACCACATTGACGCGGAGGCTCGCCGCCTGCTGGTTCGGGCACTCACGGAGTTTAATGGCATCGGCCTGCTGGTGAGCCACGATCGCGCCTTGCTGGACGAGCTTTGCTCGCAGTGTCTCTTGCTCGATCCGCCCGACGCGGTGATGCGTCCCGGTGGCGTAACCAAGGCGATGGAGCAACAGGGCACGGAGGAGCAGGCTGCTCGGAGCGCCAACGATGCGCTGCGCCGCACTGAGACTCGGCTCAAGGACGAGGCCCAGCGCCGCCGCGTCATGGCTGATCAAAAGGCTGCGGCCTCGCGCGGCTCGAAGCAGATTAAGATCCCCGCCCACGACCACGACGGCCGCGCCCAGCGCAATCTCGCCAAAATGAGCGGGAAAGACGCTTATGCGGGAAAGATGGTGGCGCAGATGAATCAGCGGGCTGGCAAGGTCGCGACGCAGCGGTCGGAGATCTCGGTCAAGAAGCGCTACGAGACGGGCATCTGGGTGGACGGGGCGTCCTTTATGCCGAGAGATTTTTTACTGCGTTTGGCGGCGGGCAGTCTGCCACTCGGTGGCGGGCGGCATTTGCACTTCCCTAATCTTGCGATCGGAGGAACCAGCCGCATCGCACTCAGCGGCGCGAACGGGCTCGGTAAAAGCACCCTGATCCAGCACCTGCTCGGGCACTTAAAACTGGCCTCGGAAAAACTCGTGAACGTGCCGCAAGAAATCTCCGGCGAGGATTCGCGCGCGCTGCTTGATGCGGTAAAGAGGCTACCGAATGACGAGCTCGGCCGGGTGATGATCACGATCAGCCGGCTTGGCTCGCGGCCGGCGCGTTTGCTGGAGAGCGCGCTGCCGAGTCCCGGCGAAGTGCGAAAACTCCTCCTTGCACTTGGCATAGTGCGCGGGCCGCACCTCATCATGATGGATGAGCCGACAAACCACATGGATTTGCCCGGTATCCTATGTTTGGAGCAGGCCTTGGAAGATTGCCCCTGCGCCGTGCTGCTGGTGAGTCACGATGAGGCGTTTCTCGAAAAGATAACGGTGACGGATTGGCACCTGACGCGCGACGACGACGGCGATACGCAGCTAAAAATCACTGGGTGAACCGGGGCGTGCGCGCGGTTGGGAAATCGAATTGGCCTAGTGATGAAAGAGACCGGTGGCGTGATCCGGGCCGAGGTAGGCTTCGATCACGGCGGGGTTTTGACGGATGGCTTCGGGCGAGCCCTCGGCGATTTTTTTACCGTGGTCGAGCACGGCGATCCGCTGGCAGACACCCATCACGACGCGCATGGAGTGTTCAACGAGAAGGATGGTGAGATTAAACTCGCGGTGCACCCGCTGGATAAGGGCGACGAGCTCGATTTTCTCCTGTGGATTCAAGCCGGCGGCGGGTTCGTCGAGCAAGAGCAGGCGAGGGCGGGTGGCGAGGGCGCGCACGATTTCGAGGCGGCGTTGTTCGCCGTAGGGCAGGCTGCGGGCGGGGGTGTTGCGGAAGCAGGACAAGTTGAAGAGCGCGAGCAACTCGTCGGCGCGGGCGGTGACGGCGGCCTCGCTCTCGCGAAAAGTGCGCAGGCGGAGCAGAGCGTGGAGCGGGGAGGCGGTGCGGTGGAGGTTGCCCGCGGCCCGGACATGATCGAGCACGCTTAGCGAGCCGAAGAGGCGGATGTTTTGAAAAGTCCGGGCGATGCCGGCGGCGACGATACGGTGCGGGGCGAGACCGGCCAAGGGACGGCCGGAGAACGCGACGGAGCCCGATGCCGGCGAGTAGAGACCGGTGATGAGGTTAAACGCGGTGGTCTTGCCGGCGCCATTAGGACCGATGAGGCCTACCAGTTCGCCCTCTTGCAGAGTGAGGTCGAGGGCGTCCACTGCGGTGAGCCCGCCGAAGCGAACGGTAGCTTGCGTGAGCTGGAGGAGCGGAGCGGACATCAGACTCTGGGCGCGGCAGGGCGGCGCACGGAAAAGTTAAACAAGCCCTGCGGGCGGAGCAGCATGATTGCGATGAGCAAGGCGGCGTAGAGCACCAGGCGGTATTCTGCGACGGGGCGAAGGAACTCAGGCAGAAGGGTGAGAAGGACGGCGGCGAGGATGACACCGAGCGTGTTGCCGAGGCCTCCGAGGATGACGATGACGACGATCTCGATACTGCGGGTGAAATCGAAACCGGCGGGAGTTATGGTGAGCTTGAAATGTCCGAAAAGTGCGCCTGCGATACCGGCAAAAAACGTGCCCACGGTGAATGCAACGACCTTGTAGCGCGAAGGGTTAAGCCCCGCGGCGGCGGCGGCGATCTCGTCGTCGCGGACCGCGCGGAAGCCGAGCCCGTAGGTGGAATTTACGAGGCAGCCCACCACAAACACGGTGAGAGCGGCGGCGGCGATAACCCAGAACGGCGTGGTATAAGGCGGGATGCCATTGAGGCCGAGCGCGCCGCCGAGGAGTTCGAAGTTTTGAAGGAGCACGCGGATAATTTCACCAAAGCCAAGAGTGACCAGAGCGAGGTAGTCGCCGCGCAAGCGGAGCGATGGGATACCCACGAAAAGCCCGGCGACTGCAGCGGCTGCCCCGCCTGCGACAAGGGCGGCGAAAAAGAGGGTGCTTTCCGCCAGGCCGCCGGGGGTTGGGAAGTCACCGATGAGAAGGGGACCGAGGAAAAGCGAGACGGCGGTGGCCGCGTAGGCGCCGATGGCCATGAAGCCGGCGTGACCGAGGGAGAATTGGCCGGTGTGGCCGGCGATGAGATTGAGAGAAACGGCGAGGACTATGTTGATGCCGACACCGATCAGCACATCGAGGTAGTAGGGGTCGAGGTGGGCGGAAAAAGCCGAGACAAGCCAGGCGCCGCATAAGGCGAGGAGAAGGCTGAGGAGAGGCTTGGGCATGACTGAAGATCAGACCTTTTCCACCCGGGTCTTGCCGAGGATACCGGCGGGGCGGAAGATGAGAAAAAGGATGAGCAAGGCGAACGCGATGGCGTCCTTGTAAGTTGAATACTCGCTGCCGCTTACGAACGTCTCGACGAGGCCGAGAAGCAGGCCGCCCAAAGCGGCACCGGGGATACTACCAATGCCGCCCAGGATTGCGGCAATGAAGGCCTTCAGACCGGGAAGCACTCCCATGAACGGATCAATCGAAGGGTAGTTGGTGGCGTAGAGCACGCCGCCGGCCCCGGCCAGCCCGGAACCGAGCAAGAAAGCGAAGCGAATGACCACATCGTTGTTTATTCCCATGAGGCGGGCGGCGCGCGGGTTTTGAGAGACGGCGCGCAGGGCGGATCCCATTTTGGTGCGAAACACGACGAAACGAAGTGCGACCGCGAGTATCAGGGCGACGAGCAGTACGACGACTTGGTTGCTGGAGAAATCGAGGCCCCCAATTGAAAGCGCGCGAGCGGGGAATACGGCCGGGAAGGCGCGGGGTGCGGCGCCGAAGCTGAGCTGCCCCGCGGACTGAAGCAGGAGGGATACGCCGATGGCGGTGATGAGGACGTTGAGCGTCGGAGCCGAGCGGAGCGGGCGGTAGGCAAAACGCTCGATCAGGGCTCCGAGCAAAGCGCAAACCATCATGGCACCCAGCACGACCAAGATGCCACCCAGGATGGACCCGGATGGAACGATCGGGGCGAGGTAGAGACCGGCGAAGGCGCCCACCATAAAAACGTCCGAGTGGGCGAAGTTAATGAAGCGAAGCACGCCATAGACCATCGTGTAGCCGAGGGCGAGGAGCGCGTAGATCGCGCCGAGCGAAAGACCGTTGACGAGCTGTTGAAGGAATTCGGTCAAACGAGGAGTAGTCGAAGGGAAGGCAAAATGGGATTGGAATCAGGAATTTGATCCCGGCTCAGGGAGCTACAGTTTGGACAAACTTAAACTTCCCATCGGTGATCGTTATGATGCTGGCCGCTTTGGAAGCGTTGCGATCTGCATCCAAAGTGGTGGTTCCCGTGACGCCGGCGAAGCCCTTGGTGGCGGCGATGGCATCCCGGACGGCTGCGGGCTCGGTGGTGCCGGCGCGCGCCATGGCGCCGGCGAGAACGAGGACGGTATCATAGCCTAGCGCGGCCATTGCGTCGGGTGTCTCGCCAGCCCAGCGGGTGCGGAAAGCGGCGACGAAAGACTGGACCTTGGGTGAAGAGTCCTCCGGTGAGTAATGGGTGGAGTAATACGTGCCCTCCATTGCCTTGCCGCCGATTTCGAGGAGTTGCGGGGCCTCCCATCCATCGCCGCCGAAGAGGGGGAGGGTGAGGCCAAGTTCGCGGGCCTGACGGGTGACGAGGGCGGCCTCGGTGTAGTATCCGGGCACGAAAACGGCGTCCACGCCGGCGGCGCGAATGGCGGTGAGCTGGGCTTTGAAGTCCTTGTCGCCCTCAGTGTATTTTTGCTCGAGGGCGATATCTCCGCCGTCGGCGAGGAAGCGCTCCTTGAAGTATTTTGCGAGGCCGACGGAGTAGGCGGAGGATACGGAAGTGAGGACGGCGACGCGCTTGGCCTTGAGTGTTTCCTTGGCGAACTTGGCCATTACGGTGCCCTGAAACGGGTCAATGAAGCAGACACGGAAGACGTAGTCGCCGACGGCGGTGACCTTTGGGTTAGTGGAGGAAGGCGAGATCATCGGGATCTTCGCGCGTTGGGCGATGGGGGCCATCTCGAGGGAGCGGCTGGAGGCGACCTCGCCGAGGAGGGCGACGACCTTTTCGCGGGAGAGGAGCTTGCGGGCAACGGTGGCGGTTTCGCCGGCCTTCGATTGATTGTCCTCGGTGAAGAGCTCAAAGGGACGGCCGAGCACGCCGCCGGCGGCGTTTATGTGCTCGATGGCGAGGAGTGTGCCCCGGTGGGACGAGGCTCCGAAAGCGGCTTCTTTGCCCGTAAGGGAGGCAACCTCGCCGACTTTAATCGGCTCGGCGGCGGTGAGGACGGTGGCGGCGAAAGCGGCGCAGAGGCTGGCGAACAGAGTAGATTTCATGGGGAAGGGGAGGCGTTTCGTGAGACCTGAAAGGAGATGAAAAGGCGCGGCGCGAAGATACAACACCAGAGCGTGCCGGAATTGAATAGGTTGCTGGCAGTGATTCCAAGGAAACGCATCGTTTCGCCGAGCAGTTCATGTGCCGCGAGGGATTGCAGCTGATTGGGTTAGATGCGGGTAGGTGAACATTATAAAAATCACGCAGGGCTCGCACTTCCACTTTGAATGCGTTGAGGTTAGATTCGTATGAGTCGCACCTCTGCCACCTCCCGCACCGAAGGCCTGAGCGCCGACCTCCGACGGCTCGAAGCTGAGCTGGAAGGTGGGCTCCACTTCGACGAGGTGATGCGCAGGCTCTATTCGACCGACGCCTCCGAGTATCAAGAGCTGCCGCTTGCGGTCGCGATTCCGAAGACCGAGGGCGATCTGCGCAAGTTGCTTGGGTTCGCGGCCCATCGCGGGGTCGGAATTATTCCACGCGCGGCCGGCACCTCGCTCGCGGGGCAGGTGGTGGGCAAAGGCCTAGTGGTGGATATCGGGCGCCACCTCAACGGCATTCTCGGCTATGAAACCGCCAGTCGCCGGGTGCGCGTGCAGCCGGGTGTGATCCGTGACGAACTGAACTTTTTCCTCAAACCTCACGGGGTCTTTTTCACCCCCGAGACGTCCACCGCAAATCGCGCCATGATCGGCGGCATGGTGGGCAACAACTCCTGCGGCGCGAACTCCATTGTTTACGGCTCCACGCGCGACCACCTGGTGTCAGCGCGCGGGTTTTTGAGCGACGGCTCCGAGGCGATTTTCGGTCCGCTCAGCCGCGAGGAGTTCACCGCAAAATGCGCTGCGCCCGATTCGCTTGAAACGCGGATTTATCGCTGCGTGCGCGAGCTGCTGGCCGACGCCAAAAACCGCGCGCTCATTCGCGACAACTATCCCAAGCCCAGCGTCACCCGGCGCAACACTGGCTACGCGCTCGATCAGCTGCTCGAGAATGCCGTCTTCGACCCTGCCTCGGACAAACCCTTCAACCTCTGCCGCCTCATCGCCGGGTCTGAAGGCACGCTGTTCTTGGGGGTTGAGTTTGAGCTCAATTGCGAGCCTATCCCGCCCGCGGGCGCTCTCATGTGTGCGCACTTCCCGAGTGTGGTGGACTCGCTTAAAGCGGCCGTGATTGCTATGAAGCACCGGCCCTTCGGTTGCGAACTCATCGATCGCCACATTCTCGAATGCACTAAGTCGAATCTTACTCACGCGAAGAATCGCTTTTTTGTGCAAGGCGATCCTGGCGCGGTTCTCGTCATCGAGATCCGTCACGTCGAACGTGCACACATTGAGTCGGAGATGGCGGCCATCGAGTCGGAGTTGCGGGCGGCCGGGCTTGGCTACGCTTTCCCGGTGCTTTGGGGCGAAGATTGCGCGCGGGTCTGGGATTTGCGCCGCGCGGGTCAGGGTCTCATGAATAACGTGCAAGGCGATGCCAAGCCGCGCGAGATCGTCGAGGACACCGCCGTTGCGATCGAGGACCTGCCAGACTACATCACCGAGTTCGACGCGCTCATGCAGGGCAAATATGGCATCAGTTGCGTTTACTATGCACACGCCGGGGCCGGAGAGCTGCATACGCGTCCCTTGTTTAACCTGAAAACACCTGAAGGTCTCACGATGTTTCGCGCGATCGCGACCGATGTCGCGGCATTGGTGAAAAAGTATCGCGGCTCGCTCTCGGGCGAACACGGCGACGGACGCCTGCGCGGCGAGTTTATCAAGTTCATGGTCGGCGACGCCTGCTACGCTCTGATGCGACGGGTGAAAGAAACCTGTGATCCGCACACTATTCTCAATCCTGGGAAAGTCATTGATACGCCTCCGATGGATACCCACCTGCGACACGCGGCTGGCCACGTGGAGCCGGACTACAAAACCATTTTCGACTTCAGTGCGACCAAGGGTATTTTGCGCGCCGCCGAGGCTTGCACGGGCGTCGGAGAGTGCCGCAAGACCCATCTTTCCGGCGGAACCATGTGCCCGAGCTACATGGCTACGCGCAACGAGCAGGACAGCACGCGAGCCCGCGCCAATATGCTGCGTCAGGTGCTCACCCATCCGCGCGATGTCGCCAACCCGTGGGACAGCGAGGAGGTCAAGGGCGTCATGGATTTGTGCCTTTCCTGCAAGGCCTGCAAATCCGAGTGCCCCTCGAACGTGGACGTCGCCCGCCTGAAAGCCGAGTGGCAGCAGCACTACTACGATACCCACGGCGTTCCCTTGCGTTCGCGGCTTGTCGCAGGTTTCACGCGCTCGATGCGGTTGGCCTCGCTCGCTCCTGAAGTTTACAACTGGGCGGTAACGTCGCCGCGGGTATCGGCCTGGATCAAGCGCTTCGCCGGCTTCTCGCCACGC
Source organism: Akkermansia muciniphila (assembly GCA_945898185.1). Classification (GTDB taxonomy): domain Bacteria; phylum Verrucomicrobiota; class Verrucomicrobiia; order Opitutales; family Opitutaceae; genus IMCC26134_A. The sequence continues at coordinate 11,869 of CAMDHP010000022.1, forward strand.
CGCAGTCTGCCGACGCTCTACCGAACCACACTCGCTGCCTGGCACGAGAACAACGCGAAGAAGACGCGTTCACGCAACTCCAAGGGCCGCGTGTATCTGTTCTGCGACGAGTTCACCAACTACAACGATACGCGCATCGGCATCAAAGCGATCCAGCTTCTCAATGGCCTTGGTTACGAAGTCATCATCCCCGCGCACGTCGAGAGTGGTCGTGCCCATTTTTCCAAGGGACTGGTCCGCGACGCACAGAAGTTCGCCATTCGCAACGTCGAGTTGCTCAAAGATATCATCACTGATGAGTCGCCCCTGATCGGCATCGAGCCCTCGGCGATCCTCGGCTTCCGAGACGAATACCCAGACCTCATGCCTGAGCACCTCAAAGACGCGGCAAAGACGCTAGCCAAACGCGCGCTCTTGTTTGACGAATTTATCGCCCGCGAAGCTGATGCCTGCCGGATCACGAGCGCATCCTTCATCGGCACACCACGGGATATAAGGCTCCATGGGCACTGCTACCAAAAGGCGCTGTCATCGATGCTGCCTACCGTTAAGATGCTGGAGCTGGCACCCGGCCATAAGGTAAGCCTCATCCCCTCGGGGTGCTGCGGTATGGCGGGGTCTTTCGGCTACGAAGCGGAGCACTTCGATATTTCACAAAAAATCGGTGAGCTCGTGCTTTTCCCGGCGGTGCGTTCAACGCCCCTGAATGCGGTGATAGCCGCCGCGGGCACCAGTTGCCGGCATCAAATCAAGGATGCTACCGGGCGCCAAGCCCAGCACCCGATTGAGATCCTGCATGCCGCTAGCCGCCGTTAGACGGGAACCGGATGCGGGAGGGGCGCGCGGTGGCGGCGCGGCGTGACCGACCGCGCTAGCGGTTGGCCTTCCGAGTGCGTGCCGCCCCCAGTGAAGCGCCCTAGCGAAGCCGGTAGGCGCGGCAAAAAGTATTGGCGTCGGTGAAGCCGCAAGCAATCGCCACGTCCCGGACTGCAAGCTGGGTTTCGCCTAGCATGCGCTGGGCTTGCTCGAGCCGTCGCGATCACTTTACCGGCTACACCCGGCGCTTACGGCGAGATATTGCCAGGAGCATCGCACCGGAACCGGCGATGATCGCGGAGGTGGAGAACTCCGGGATAGCAGTTGCGATGTAGTTGCGATAGCTGGACAAATCCGCGAGGTAAGTATTGTTGCCAAAAACTGCGGTGCCGCTCGGCTGATTGGCGTAGGAATCAATGGCCAGCATCAGGCCGATCAACTCCCAAGAGGCGCTAGAGAGATTGTAGGTAAACACCCCGCCGCCGGAGTCGCCCACGGATCCCTGCGCCTGGCCGACATAAGGGGTGAACGTTGCACGAAGGCCGTTCACGTTGCCGTCTCCTGAATTATAGACGACGGTCGAGGCGATGGAACTCTCGCCCCAGCGCATCGTGCGAGAGGAATTCCACTTGTAGCCGAGGGCGTTCGCGCCGGAGCCGACCTCCGTCCAAGTGTAGTTCGGATTGGTGCCGGTGACGTTCCATCCGGTCAAAGCGTTTAGTCGGTCGCGACCGGCGCCGATCATGGTAACCGAAGTTCCGGTGATCGGGGTGGCGGCGGCGATGGGGATGGGAGCAAGACCGGGAGTGCCATCTATCTTGAACAGGATAAGATCCGTCACGCTGAGGTCCGTGTTTTGAACGCGGATCGTCGATCCGCCGATTGCTCCGTAAGTGGTGCCTCCGAGGGTAAAGCTGCCGGCACCCACATGATTAGCGGTGAGAACCCAGTTGTCTCCGTAAAAATTACCAAGGTAAACCGCGCTGCCGACGCCGCGGGTGCCGACGTAGGACCAGCCAGCTCCGGCACCTGACCCGGTGGTGTTTTGCGTGCCGTCGCCGCCGGCCACGATGACCGCGTGGAGGGAAGGCGCGATTTGGAAGGCGATTGCGAGCAGGAGTGAACGCAAAAAAAAGCGGGTAGCCGGGTTTCTCATGGGGAGTGCGATTCTCGAGTGGATGTGGTGATTGATCAGAGGCTCACCGGCAGGCCGGTGCGGGCGGATTCGTAAATGGCTTGGACAAGTGCGACGGCGGCGCGGGCGGCCTCGCCCTCGACGAGTGCGGGGCGTTCCTCCCGGATGGAGTTGATGAAATCAGCAAACTGGGCGCGGTGGGCGTCGCCCCATTTCCAGCCGACGGGGTCGGTGAGGTTCTGCGAGGCAGCGGCGGCGTTTTTCACCGCGCTCTTGGTGCCGCCGGTGGCGACTTGCATGGCGTGGTCGGAGGCGGCGGGGCCGGAGATGGTTTCGCTGCCCTTGATCGCGAGGGTTTTGAGTTCATCGCCCTCGATCACAGCGCTGCCGTTGGTGCCGTGGATCGCCAAGCTCACGGGAAAACCCGGGTAGGCGGCGGTGGAGGCGAAAAGCGTGCCGATGGCGCCGCTGGAAAAACTCAGCGTCGCGCAAACCAGATCCTCGACCTCGATGCGTTCTTGGGCGGCGGTGGCGGTGCGGGCGTAAACCTCGCGGACTGGGCCGCAGAGCCAGAGCATGAGGTCAACGGTGTGGACGCCTTGGTTCATCAAGCATCCGCCGCCATCGAGCGCCCACGTGCCGCGCCAATCGCCGGAGTCGTAGTATTCCTGAGTGCGATACCAAGGCACGCGCACATCCGCAGCGATGAGGCGGCCCAAGGCATTTTCGTCGAGCAGACGTCGGACGGTCCGGCTGGCGGGGTCGAAACGATGTTGCGAGATAACGGCGAGGCGACGCCCGGAGGCGCGCTGGGCAGCGAGCAAGGCGTCGCAGGCGGCGACGGTGACCTCGAGGGGTTTCTCGATTATGACATGTTTGCCGGCGCGAAACGCTTCGGCGGCGAGGCTGCCGTGATACCCGCTTGGAGTGCAAAGCGCGATCACGTCAATGGCAGGATCAGCGAGCACGGCGGCCCAAGTCGCGACCTTGAGCGAGAATTTCGCCGCAAAAACCTCGGCGCGCGAGGAGTCGAGATCCACGCAATGCGTGAGCAAGGCGAGACCCGGTAGTTCCTGGAGCGCTTGTGCCTGAGTAGGAGCGATGGCGCCGCAGCCGACCAGGGCGAACCGGAGCGGGACGGACGCGGAGGCGGAGGGTTTTGACGGGCCTGACATGGAATGACGGGTGGGCGGCAAGGTGACGCGTTGAAGGAACTTTACGCGACGTTGTCGGATTGCGGCGCGGACGTAAACTGCGGATGCGACTCGATGCGGGCGGCGAAGGCAGGTTTTTCGGACTCGGGGAGGCCGGGGGGAAATTGGGAGTGGCTGCGGCGCCAGCGGGTCAGCCAGGCGGGGCCGAGCAGGGTTGGGGTGGTGGGATGGGCGGCGACGGCGGCGGCGGAACTGAAGGCGAGGGTGGTCGTCGCTTTCGGGCCGGTGGCGATGCCTTCAGCTACATAAAAGCCGGCGCTGAGCAACGCGACGCGCGCGGAGGTGGCGGCGGAGTAGGTGTAGAGCTCGGCGGACTTGGCCGCGCAGTGGCGGTGGAGGCGGGCGAAGACCTCGGGCGTCCAAAGGGCGGTATCGGTTTTGGACGAGAAGGGGTCGTAGAAAATGAGGTCGGGCGCGGGGGAGCTTTCGAGGAAGGCGAGGAAATCACCGTGGTGGAGTTCCCAGTTAAAAAGACCCGAAGCGTGGGACCAGCGTCCGTCCGTGAGCAGGCGGTTGGGCGCGGAGTGGCGAAGGTGGGAGAAGTGCGAGGCGTGTTTGGCGGCAAGGCGCAGCGGGTCGAGATCGCACTCGAAACTGATGAGGCGGACGGACGGGAGGGAGGGGGCGGAGGAGCCGGGGGTGGGATCGGCGGAGCTTGAACTCACGTTCAAGCCTACGGCGGAGGGCGGCGCGGAGAATGCGGTGGTGCTGGCGAGGGTCTGCTCGAAGCAGGCTAGGGCGGCCATGGCGTTGGAGGCGGCACCGAGGCCGACATCCCAGATAACGAGTTCGGTGTTGTCGCGCCTTGGCGCGAGGAGGCGGGCGGCGAGGTGGGATTGGGTGATGTAAAGGCGGTTGGCCTCGTCGGCGGGGGCGGAGACGGAATGCATGACCTCCCCGGAGCTGATCTGGCGGATGCTCGAAAAACCTTGCGGCGCGGTGACGATATCGTAATCGCCCAGCTTGCTCGGGCGGCGCTCGCGGGTTTTGACCGGGTGGACGCTGGGGTGTTCGGAGTCTATGCCAACAAGCTCGATCCGCTTGGTCTGGTAAAAGGCGGCGAAGTCGTCGCGGACGATGCTGGCGCGAATCTCGCGCATGAGGCGGTGGTAGAAAGCGATATTGTGGGTGGCGAGCAAGTGCCAGCCGAGCGACTCGTCGGTCTTGATCAGGTGGTGAATGTAGCCGCGCGAGTGGGTTTTGCAGGCGTGGCAATCGCAACGCGGATCCAGCGGCTCGTCGGAGAACTTGTAGACAGCGCGAGCGAGGTGCATCCGGCCGCGCGAGCTAAAGGCGGAGCCGCGTTGGGCGAATTGGGTTGGGATGATGCAGTCAAACATGTCCACGCCGCTGTTCACTGCTTCGAGGATATCGATCGGCGTGCCGACGCCCATCAAGTAGCGGGGCCGGTCGCGCGGGAGGTGGTTGGTGACGAGATCGGTGAACGTGTAGCGCTCAGCGTGGGTTTCGCCAACGGCGAGGCCGCCGATGGCGAGCCCATCGAAAGGGAGGTCGCGCAGGAACTCGGCGCTGCGTTTGCGGAGATCGGGGTGGCAGGCGCCTTGCACGATGCCGAACATCGCTTGCGGGCAATTATCGCCGCGGGCATTGAGCGAACGCACGGCCCAACGATGGGTCAAGTGCATGGCGGCCTCGGCCTCGGCGTGCGGGGCGGTGGAGGGGATGCACTGGTCGAGCACCATCATGATGTCGCTGCCGATGGCCTGTTGCATGGCGATGCTGGACTCGGGCGAGAGAAGGTGAGGCGTGCCGTCCACGTAGCTGGTGAAGCGTGCACCGTCTTCACGCATGACGCGCTCGGAAGGCAGGGAGAAAATCTGGAAGCCGCCCGAATCGGTGAGCACCGGCCGATCCCACTTCATAAAATTGTGGATACCGCCGAACTTTTTAAACACCTCGGCGCCGGGACGGAGCAGGAGGTGATAGGTGTTGGCGAGCAGGACGCTTGAGCCGGTGGCGCGGAGCGACTCGGCGGTCTGGAACTTCACTGTGGCCTGAGTGCCGACGGGCATGAAGACAGGAGTTTGGACCTCGCCATGGAGCGTGGTGAAACGGGCGGCGCGGGCCTTGGAGCCGGCGGCTTCGTGTTCGACGGTAAAAGGGAGGCGTGGCATTGGCGATAACGCGCGCGGAGCGCGCGCCAGATTAAAATGAAAGTTTAAAATTAAGTTACGGAATGGGAGGTGGGGCCGGAGAAGGCGCTGAAGCTTAAACTTACAACTTCAACTCCCTAAGGCGGCGGCACTATGCCGCCTCAGCGGCGTCGGGTAGCGGAGACGACTTGGATGGGCTCGGCGAGCCAGCTGGCGCCGCAGGGGATAATGGTGGCGTCGGTGTCGGCACCCCAGTTGGCGAGGAGGGGGCGGGCGGCGGCGAGTTCTTCGGCTGCACGCTGGCCCTTAAGTGCGAGCAAACGGCCACCGATGCGGAGGTGGGGGAAACTCCAGCCGGCGAGGTTGTCGAGGGCGGTGACGGCGCGGGAGGTGACGACGTCGGCGTTGCAGGGCAGGACCATATGGGCCTTGCCGCGCCGGATGGTGACGCCTTTGCCGAAGCGGTAGCGGAGAATCATCTCCTGCAGGAAATCGCAGCGACGCTGGAGCGGCTCGATGAGGATGATGCGGAGATCGGGTCGCACGAGCGCAAGCACGAGGCCTGGCAGGCCGGCGCCGGTGCCGATGTCGGCTACGAGCTCGCCCTGATGAATTGCCTCGGCGAGGGCGGCGCAGTTGAGCAGATGGCGGTCCCAGAGACGCGGCACCTCGCGAGGTCCGATAAGGCCGCGAACGACGCCCTCGGTGGCGAGCTGGCGTCCGTAGTCGTCGAGGCGCGAGACTATGTCGGGTGCGAAGGCCTTGGCGACCTCGAGCGGGGCGGGCGGGAATGGCTCGGGGGCAGCGGGGGGGGCGGGAAGATCAGGCGAGGTGGACATGGCTGGCGCGAGGCGAAGGTTCAGCGGGAGGCGATGCGGTCGGCGATGAATTGAAGGATGTCCGTGCGGCCTGCCTTGGTGTGGGCGGAGCTAATGAAGACGGGCGGCGCCTCGGGCAAGACGTGGGCGATGGCGGCGAGGAAGGTGGCGACAGCCTGCTCGGTTTTGGAAGCGGACTGTTTGTCGGCTTTCGTGAAGACGAGGGCGAAATCGACCTCGGCGGTGTTGAGCCATTCGAGGAAGGCGAGGTCAATGCCTTGGGGTGGGATGCGCGAGTCTATGAGAACGAAAACGCAGTCGAGCAGATCGCGGCCGGCGATATAGTCGTTCACTGCGAGGTTGAATTCGCGTTTGTCCTGCTGGGCGACCTTGGCGAAGCCGTAGCCGGGGAGATCGACGAGACACCAGTTGCCGTTGATGCGGAAAAAATTCAGGAGCTTGGTTTTACCCGGCACGCTGGAAACCATGGCGAGCTCGCGGCGCTCGGTGAGGGCATTAACGAGGGAGGATTTGCCGACGTTGGAGCGGCCGATGAAGGCGAACTCCGGCAGATGCCAGCGCGGGCAATGGGCGAGGTCGGGCGAGCTGAGCTCAAAATCGGCGGATTTGATTTTCATGTTGGCGCGGATGAGAACCGGATTGTGGGCGCATGGGCATAAAAAACGTGCGGCGCCGAAGCCTGATGTTCAGGCGCACACTCTCGGGGACGTTTTTGGGGGCCGACTTAACGAAGGATTAGCAACTCCCCGTTATTCAAAGGTGGACAGCCGGCGGACGGATTTCAAAGGTCGCGTTTCTAATGAAATCACTGCCGCATCTTTTTGAACAGAATCGTGCTTGGGCGAAAAAAATCAGCGAGTCGGATCCGGAGTTTTTCGCTAAACTTGCGAAACAGCAAAATCCTGAGCTTCTCTGGATCGGCTGCTCTGATAGCCGGGTGCCAGCCAACGAGATTGTGGGCTTGTTGCCCGGTGAACTCTTCGTCCATCGCAACATTGCCAACGTTGTCGTGCATACCGACCTGAATTGTCTCTCCGTGATCCAATTCGCGGTGGATGTGCTCAAAGTGAAGCACATCATGGTGGTCGGTCATTACGGCTGCAGCGGCGTGCGCGCGGCACTGCGTTGCGAGCGGGTGGGGCTGGCCGACAACTGGCTGCGCCACGTGCAGGACGTATGCGAAAAACATGAGCACTGCCTCGGCGCCCTCCCGGATGAAGCCGCGCGCCATCGGAAGTTGTGCGAGCTCAACGTGGTCGAGCAGGCGTCAAATGTCTGCCAGACCTCGATCGTGCGGGATGCGTGGGAACGAGGTCAGCCCCTGACGGTGCACGGCTGGGTCTACGACATTAAGGACGGCTTGTTGAACGATCTGCAGGTAAACGCCCGAAGCAGCGAAGAGGCGCGGTCCGCCTTTAGGGATGCGGTGCGCGCATTGAGCGCAGCCTAGCCAGTGCGTCGCGCGGTGGACGCGAGCGAACTAAGAAACCGCTTGCGCGATGGGTTGCGGCGGCAAACGTGCGCCGTATGACCTGGGGCGACTACGCGGCGGTGGTGGTGATGGGGCTGCTCGGAAGCGCCCACTGCGTAGGCATGTGCGCACCCTTCGCGCTGGCGGTGTCGGCCGGGGCGCGGGCGCAGGGTGGGGCGGCACTGCTTTTTGCGCGCCACATCGCTTACCAACTGGGCAAGGCCACGGCATACGTTTTTCTTGGCGTTCTGCTCTTTTTGGCCGCCGGCTGGGTTGACATCGAAACTCCGCTCGGGCGAGCCCAGAACCTGCTCGCTTGGGTGTCGGGCGGCGTGATGATTCTCATCGGCGCGGGCTACGCCACGGGGTGGCGATGGTCGGGCGGCTCGGCCGCTGGCTGGGCCGGACGGGCGTGCGGTTCGTTGCAAGTGCTCTGGAGCCGCCCCACGCTCTGGCGCTGTGTGCTCTCAGGCTGGATCAACGGATTCCTGCCCTGCGGGCTTTCGTTTGCAGCGCTGTTGCTGCTCGTGAGCCGTGGCGAGATCGGCGGGGTGGTAGCGGGCGCTTATGTGTTCGGTTTAGCGACGCTGCCCGGCTTGTTTTTGGTGGGGCTGCTGGGTGATAAAATTTCACCCCGCGTGCGAGGACGCGGGCTACGATTCGCCGGCCTGCTCTTGATCGCCTTTGGCGTGCTTACCATCGTGCGAGGGCGCGCGCCGGTGCACCACTGGTTTCATGAGCATTTGTTGCCCGCCTCGGGAGCGCACCGCGGCCACGGGCATGATGGCCAATAAACGCGGCGACATGCTTCTTGCCAGCGCCTCGCGCGGCTCGCACAAAACCCCTCTTCCAAAATGCAAAAGCTGGCCCTACTTTCAGTGAGTGACAAACGCGGCCTGGCGGATTTCGCCAGCGCCCTGGTGAAACAGCACGGTTACACGCTGCTCTCGACTGGCGGGACCGCCAAACTGCTCGCCGAAAAGGGCCTGCCCGTGACCGAGGTGAGCCAGCACACCGGATTCCCCGAGATGATGGAAGGGCGGGTCAAAACCCTGCACCCGAAGATTCATGGCGGCTTGCTTTGCCGCCGTGACAAAGCCGATCACCTGGCCGCCGCCGCCGAGCATGGGATCGCGTTAATTGATCTCGTGGTGGTAAACCTTTACCCGTTCGAGCAGACCGTCGCCAAGCCCGGTGTTCACTTCGAGGAGGCGATCGAGAATATTGATATCGGCGGTCCGTCCATGCTGCGCAGCGCGGCTAAGAACCACGAGAGTGTTACTGTCGTGACGGATCCCGAGGATTACACCCGCGTGCTTGCCGCGCTCGACGACGCCGCAGCGCTATCCGCCCTGCGCCGCCAGTTGGCGCTGAAGGTTTTTCAACGCACTGGAGCCTACGACACCGCCATCGCAGCCTACCTCGAAAAGGAGGTTGCCGAGCCCGATCTCGAAGCGCTCAGCGGTTTCCCGAAAAAGTTCAGCCTCTCCTACCCAAAGGCCCAGTCGCTCCGCTACGGCGAAAACCCGCATCAAAAGGCCGCGCTCTACGGCTCTTTTCACGACCACTTCGCGCAGCTTCAGGGCAAGGAACTTTCTTATAACAACATTCTCGATATCACCTCCGCCACCTACCTCATCGGCGAGTTCGAGCGACCCACCGTCGCCATCCTGAAGCACACTAATCCCTGCGGCGCTGCCAGCGCGGATACCCTCCTCGAGGCGTGGCACAAGGCCTACGCCACCGACCGGCAGGCACCCTTCGGCGGGATCATCGTGGTGAACCGCACGCTGGAGGCCGACGTCGCCGAGCAGATCAAAGACATCTTCACCGAGGTCATTATTGCGCCGCGTTTCAGCGACGAGGCGCTCGCTCTCTTCGCCAAGAAAAAGAACCTCCGCCTGATGATTGCGAAGGACGGCCTCGGGGCGGAGTCCCTGCTCGATGTTCGCAGTGTGGTGGGCGGTTTACTGGTGCAGGATCGCAATAAAATCCTGGGTAACTTCGCTGACTTTAAAGTCGTTACTCAACGTCAGCCCACCGCCGACGAGCTGGCGGCGATGCTCTTCGGCTGGCGGGTCTGCAAACACGTTAAATCGAACGCGATTGTTTACTGCAAAGGCGAGCAAACCCTCGGAGTCGGTGCCGGCCAGATGGCCCGAGTGGACAGCTCGCGCATCGCGGTCTGGAAGGCCGGCGAGGCCAAGCTTGATCTGCACGGTTCGGTGGTCGTTTCCGAGGCGCTGTTCCCGTTTCCTGATGGGTTGGTCGCTGCTGCCGAAGCGGGTGCAACCGCCGCCATCCAGCCTGGTGGTTCGGTGAAAGATGCCGAAGTTATCGCGGCGGCCGACGCTCGCGGCATGGCCATGATCTTCACCGGTCTGCGGCACTTCAAACATTGAGCCTCGCGCCATTCGTGCATTCTCCCGACCTGCTCGCCCGAATAGACGCCGCCAAGAACGCGGTTTTGGCGCAGACCGAATATCTGCATCTTGAATTCGGCGCGGTGCGCAGCGACTGGAAGAGTGACGGCACGCGCGTCACGCCAGCGGACCTTGCGATTTCCGAGGGGATTTTCAAGGATCTGCGCGCCCATTTTCCCGACGACGAGTTGCTGAGCGAGGAACTTGGGGATGCCACGGCGCCTATCGTTTTAAAGGCACGATTTGCGTGGGTGCTTGATCCGATTGACGGCACCAACAACTACGCGACCGGCATCCCGAGTTGCGCCATTTCACTCGCGTTGCTGGAAAACGGCATGCCCGTTTACGGCGTGATTTACGACCTTGCACGCCGTGTTTTGATGCACGGCGGCCCCGGGTTTGGGGTTTGGGACGGCGAACGGACTGCGCTGGTGAAAACCGACACGCCGGCGGGGCACCGGATGCTTGGTTTCCATAGTCCGATGGACAAAAAGTTCTATCCGCACGCTAGCTTACTGGTATCACGATTCAAGATACGCGGGCTCGGCAGCAGCACGCTGCACCTCGCGTATGTGGCGGCGGGACTCTTTGACGCCACGGTGGATCACAACGTGCGGGTGTGGGACATCGCGGCGGCGGTGCCCCTCGTGCTCGGGGCCGGTGGAGAGGTGCATTATTTCGAGGGAGATATTTTTCCCCTGAGTGTGTTTGACCTGAAGATGTCGCGTATCCCGTTTTGCGCGGGGTCGCCGGGGATTTGCGCAGAACTCGTCAAGCTGCTGGCTTGAGCGGTGCTTCGGCGAGAAACCTATTTTGCTGACAGATATCGAAGCTTAATACCATCTATGTTTTGAATTGATACTTAAGCTCCGAGGTAGGGCGGGACCGCTGGGCGCGACGCGTCTGATCAATAAACACCGGAGAGGCACGGCGGCGGGCCCAGCGGTCCCGCCCTACCAGAAGTCTCATTTCATTCCATAACTGGTATAATTGGTTCGTTCACCGCTCCGGCTGCGGCAGACGGAAGGTCGCGGCGCATGCTGCGACGGCGAGCACCGCCGCGACCACGTAGAGGGTTCGAGAGCCGGCGGTCCAGTAGAGGATACCGGCGCAGATTGGCGTGACGGCGCGGGCGAGCGAACCGAGTGAGCGGTAAATCCCGAGGACGCGACCCTGTTCCTCGGGGCCGGCGTAAAGCGAGATGAGGCCTGTATTCGCCGGGTTGATGAGGCCGCCGCCAAAAGCGAGGGCGGCGACGCCAGCGTAGAGCATTCCAGGCGTGGGTGCGAAACCGACTGCAAGCAAACCGGCGGTGGAGCAGATCAGGCCGATGGCAAGAAGGCGCGTCTCGCGCACCCGGCCCACGAGTTTTCGGACGATGTAGCCCTGCGTGATGATCGAGCAGACGCCGAGAAAACCCATGAGCTTGCCGTTGTCCATCGGGCCGTAGTGGAAACGCTCGGCGCTCAGGAAAACGAGCGAGATTTCCATCGCGACGAAGGCGAGCTGATAGAGGAAGCCGACGAGATTAGCCCGGCGCACAGCTGGATTATCGAGGCCGAGGATGGCGCTGAGCGGATTGCGCAAGCGCGGTTCGAGGGAGCGACCGGCGGCGGCGGGCGCGAGGGTTTCGTTAAAACGGGCGCGAATCCACACGAGGTTGAGCAGGCTCAGGAAAAACGCCACGAGGGCGGGCACGGTGAATGGATTCACGCCCCAGCTCGCGAGCTGCGGCCAGGTTGAGAGGAGATTGAATTTCGCACTCAGCGCGCCGACCAAGGGCCCGGTAACGAGACCGAGGCCAAAGGCGGCGCCGACCAGCCCCATGGCCTTGCTGCGTTCGGCGCGGGAGGTGACGTCGGCCACGGCGGCGGTTGCGACCGAGAGATTGCCGCCAAAAAGTCCGCCGAGGATGCGGGCGACGAGGAAGAGCCAGAAACTGCCGCTGAGCGCCCAGATCAGGTAACTTAATGCGGTCCCTGCGACGGTGTAGAGCAGCACGGGGCGGCGACCGACGCGATCTGAAAGCCCGCCCCAGAAGGGCGCGAAAACAAATTGGAGCACGGAAAAAACCGAGCTGATGATGCCGCCGAAAAGCACCTCTGGCAGGTGGGAGGTGTTGCCGAGGGCGGCGGCGAACGAATTGATCTGGCCGAGCAACGCGCCGAGCACGCCATGGTTGCCATCGGTATCGAGATAGAAACGCAGGAGATCGGGGCCAAGCGGGAAGACGATGGAGAAGCCGATCAGATCAATGTAGAGTGTCAGGAAGATAACGCCGAGCGAGAGCGGGCGTTTTGGGACGAAGGGCGCGGCGGCAGGAGCGGGATGGGACACGTTTAGGGAGAGAATACAGGAAAATTCCGAATGACGAATTCCGAATGACGAAACCAGCGTGGGCGGGCTCAGGCGCGCTTGGTGAGTTCGCGTGGAGTTTGCTCGATCGCGGGAAGGGCGGTGGCGAGGTCTTTCGCGCCTTTGGCTCCGAGCTCCTCAAGCCGGCGGCCGACGGGAAGAACACGGCCCTCGTAGGAACTGATGGCCTGGTTGTAGGACTTGGTGGCGGATTCGAGGGCGACGCCGACCTTGGTGAGATGTTCGGTGAAAACGCTCACACGGTCGTAGAGTTCGCGGGCTTGCAGTGCGATTTCCTCGGCGTTGCGCGAGGCGGTTTCCTGGCGCCAGCCGTAGTGGGCGGCCTTGAGCAGGGCGATGAGCGTAGCCGGAGTGGTGAGGAGGACTTTTTTTACGATGGCCCGCTCGAGTAAGTCCGGATCGGCCTGCAAAGCGCCGGCAAGAAACTGGTCACCGGGAAGAAAGAGCACGACGAACTCGGGGGCGGGTTGAAATTGCTCCCAATACGCCTTGGCGCCGAGGGCATCCACGTGGCCGCGAACCTTGGCGGCGTGGTCGGCGAGGCGGGCGGCGCGGGTGGCCTCGTCGGGGGCGGATGCAGCGTCGCGGTAGGCCTCGTTGGGGGCTTTGGCGTCCACCACGATGGACTGACCGCCGGGCAGGCGCACGACCATGTCCGGACGGAGGCGGGTTTCGCCGATCGTAACGGAGGTCTGCTCGGAGAAATCGCAATAAGGAGTCATCCCAGCGAGCTCCACGACGCGGCGGAGCTGGATCTCGCCCCAAGTGCCGGCGGTGGTGGTGGAGCGGAGGGCGGTGGAGAGGCGGGCCGTCTCGGTTTGCAGGCCGGCCTGGGCGGTGGAGAGGGTGGTGAGCTGCTGGGTGAGGGCGGCGGCGGTGGTGGCTCGAGCCTGGTCGAACGCGGTGATCTTGGCGTCCACCTTTTCTAGAGATTCACGGATGGGTTTAACGAGGGCATCTATGGCAACCTGGCGCTTTTCGAGTTCGCCGGCGGCGAGTTGTTGGGTGCGGCCAAGGGTTTCGCGGGCGAGGTTGAGGAAGGCCTCGTTGTTAGCGCGGAGGGCGTCGGCGGAGAGCGCCTTGAACTCGGCGGAGAGGCGGGTGTGGGCGTCGGTGAGCGCGGCGATTTTTTCGACGGCGGCGGCCTGCTCGGCGGCGAGGGCGGAGGCGGTGACGGCGTGGGCGGCGCGCTCGGTTTCGACCGCGCGGCAGGCGGCGGCGAGATCGGTGTCGCGGGTAGAGAG
>CAMDHP010000023.1 GCA_945898185.1 Akkermansia muciniphila
AAGTCCTTAACCTGATGAAGGACGATGAAGCTTTTGAACCATTTTTCCTGCACCGCCCAGATGCCGAGATGCACCTGATCGAGGGTGGCGAGGAAGACCAGCGCGGCCGATAAGCCGAGCAAGGCGACGGTGAGCTTGAGCGAACAAAAAAACTTAACGAACTCTTGGTAAACGGCGCGCATGGTGACGCCGCGCGGCGCGCGGCGAGGTTAAGATGAAATTTTAAGATTAAGGGGAAGTTGGCGCCGGAGGACGGCGGCGGCGTGCTCAGTTGGCGGGACGCAGGGTGCGAAGGAAGGCGAGGAAGGCGGGTTGCTCGCGGGCGACGATGGCGTCGGTGCCGGTGAGTTTGAAAAACCAAGTTGAGCCCGCATAGGGCACGAGTGCACCCAGCACGCTCTGCGGGACGGCGGGCGGCGTGGCCGGACCGACGAGCTTGATGAGGTCAACGTGCAAGGCCCCGACGTCAAGGTGTTGGAGCGCGCCGCGAAGTTCGGCCTCGGTGATTGGGGAGAGGGAAAGCTGCTGGCGCCAGCGGTTGACGTTGGCGAGGTTGCCGCCGACATCGCCGGGGAAGGCGGTGATCGCGAGCTCCGCGCCGGGTGCGCCGGCCTCACCTGCGATGAGGAAAGTGGCTTTGCGCATGGGGCGTTCGGGGCCGGCGGACCAGGAGGCGGGGGCGTCCCACGCGAGGCCCGGACCGCTGGCGGTCGTGACGGCGGTGTTGGCCATGTTGGCCTTGTCGGCGGCGGCGTTGGCGGATGCGGCGGGCATCGTTGTCGGGGACGGAGCGGCGCTGGAGGAGGCGGGCGCCGGATCTTTAACCAAGCGGTAGGTGACGATCTCGTTTTTACGACAACCCGCGAAAAGGACGCAAAGCAGGGCGAGTGGAAGGGAGGCGAAAGAAGGGCGATACATGCGGAGGACTGATCCTCCAGTTTGGGGGCGAGGGCAACCGATTATAACAGGTTATCAGGGCTGGCGCGCCCGGGGATAAGTTGGCCTGAGGCTCCATCGGCGCGGAAGAGCGAGCAGGGTGGCGCATGCGGACTTGAGGCCGGGGCGGCGGCGGCCTAAGGTGATAGTATGACTCTGCACATTATGGGGGACACGGCGTATCTCATTCAGCTGGACGGCGAGTTGGATGCGGCCCTGCTCGGACGTGTTCGGGGGCTGGCGGCGGCGCTGCGTGCGGACGCGTTAAAAGGAGTGGTGGAAATAGTGCCGGCGTTTGGAAGTGTGGGCGTGATCTACGAGCCGGAGCGCGTGCCCACGCCGGGTGGCGAACTGCCTTGGCGGGTGGTGCGGGAGTGGATTGAGCGCCATATGGCGGCAAAGCGCTCGTCCGCCACGGCTCGCAAGCCGCGCGAGCATTTGGTGCCGGTGCGCTACGGTGGTGAAGACGGGCCGGACCTGGAACTTCTCGCGAAGGCGGCGAAATTGGACGCGGATGCGGTGGTGAAATTGCACGCAGGCGCGGTTTACGAAGTGGCGGCGTTGGGCTTTGCGCCGGGCTTTCCGTATCTGCTCGGTCTGCCCAAGGCGCTGGTTATGCCGCGCCGCTCAACGCCACGGGCGCAAGTGGCGGCGGGGAGCGTGGGTATTGGCGGCAGTCAGACTGGAATTTATCCCAGCGCGATGCCCGGCGGGTGGCAGTTGATCGGCCGCACCTCGCTGAGTCTGTTTGATCCATTCGCGGCGGAACCGGTGCTGATGGCGGCAGGCGATAAGGTGCGTTTTAGGGCGGTCGCGAGCCTTTCGCCGGTGGCGGTGAAAGCGGCGGTAAACCCGGTGTCGAAGCGTTTGGTGGACGGTCAAGGCGCGGGGTGGATGGAGGTTTTGAAACCCGGCACGCTGACCACGGTGCAAGCCGGGCCGCGTCGGGGGCTCGCGCAGTATGGAGTGGTTGCGGGCGGGGCGATGGACCCGTGGGCGATGGCGGCGGCAAATCTGGTGTTGGGCAACCCCTCCGATGCCGCGCTGCTCGAATGCACTTTCGTGGGGCCGGTTTTGCGCTTTACCCAAGCGGCGACGGTCGCGGTTTTAGGGGCCGATGTGGCGGGTCTGCCGGCGGGTCAGCCGATTGAGTTGGCGGCCGGAGACGAGGTGGATTTGAGCAAATTTAGCAAGGGGGCCCGGCTGTATCTGGCGGTGGCGGGCGGCTTGCGCATCTCGGACGTGCTCGGAGGAGCCGCGACTGCTTTGGGTGCGGGCTTCGGCGGCCACGAAGGTCGCGCCCTGATGGCCGGTGATCGGCTATCGTTCGGTGCGGCTGGTCGGGTGGCGGGAGCCGCAAATTCCGCGTGGCGGGTGGTTCCGCCGGTGGCAGTGCCGGGCCGCAAAGACACGATTGAAGTGCGCCTGGTGCCGGGGTCCGATTGGGAGATGTTTTTTAAGCGCTATCGCACCGATGCGGCGGCGGTGCTCGCGGCCCGGGTATTTCGCCTGAGCGCAAAATCGGATCGGATGGGGTTGCGCTTGAGTGGTGAGCCGCTGCTTGTTGCCGGAGCTGCAGTCGAGCGCTGGTCGCGCGCGGTCGTGCCGGGCACGGTGCAGGTGCCGCCGGACGGGCAGCCGATCGTATTAATGGCCGAGGCGCAGACCATCGGCGGCTACCTGCAACTCGGCCAGGTGGCGTCGATTGACCTGCCAAAACTGGCGCAGGCGCGGCCCGGCGCGGACATCGTTTTCCGGGTAGTGGACATTACCGATGCGCAGTTGGCGCGTCTGCGCGTGACGGCGGATTTGACGCGCTTGCGGGTCGGGCTTTCGCTCCTCAGATAGAAACTCGAAGCCATGTTAACTTCGATCGATCTCAACGCTGATGTGGGCGAAGGAGCGGGAGACGACGAGTCGTTCATCTCCTCGGGAATCACCTCGGCGAATGTCTCCTGCGGCGCGCACGCGGGCGACGATACGACCATGCTAAAATCCTGTGCGGCGGTGCGCCGTCACGGGGTGGCACTGGGCGCGCATCCAAGCTATGAAGATCGGGAGCACTTTGGGCGGCGGACGCTGGCGGTGACGCCGGAGGCGCTGCGGGCTTCGGTGAACGCGCAGCTCCAGCGCCTGATGAAACCGGCGGCGGAGGCCGGTCTAAAGATCGCACACGTGAAACCCCACGGTGCGCTCTACCACAATGGCAACGAAGCTCCGGAACTGGCGGAGGCGTTCATCGCCGCGATGCAAAGAGTGGTGCCGGAAGCCCGGCTTTTCGGTCCGCCTGAAGGTGCATGGCGGGAGGCGGCCCGGCAGCAAGGCGTGCGTTTCGTGGCGGAGGGCTTCATAGACCGGCGTTATCGGCCGGACGGAACGCTCGTGCCCCGCACGGAGCCTGATGCAGTGATCACGAGCGAAGAGGAAGCGATCTGGCAATCGCTCGCTTTGGCGCGATCCGGGCGGGTGCAGACTCTCTGCGTGCACGGCGACGGCGTGGAATCGTGGCGCTTGCTCGCGGCGGCGCGGCGTGCGCTGGGTGCGGAGGGTTTTAGTTTTTCTTCGCCTCTGTAGCGGCGACACGGGCGGTCACGGCGCCGGTGGGGGCGAGCAGGAGTGCGAGGCCGGCGATGGCGATGAAGAAGGAGTAGAAAGTGCCGCGGCTGAGGCCGAGAATTAGTCCGGCGTCGGGCTCGCGGAAAACCTCCGAGATCGTTCGCATTAAGGCGTAGCCAACGAGAAACCAGCCGGCGATCCGACCCGGCTTTTGGCTCAACAGGGAGGTTTTCCAAACCAGCACCTGCATCACGATGAGAAGCACCAAGCCCTCTAATGCGGCGGCGTAAAGTTGGGAAGGGTGGCGGGCGATCAGGAGCTCAGCAGGGGTGCCCGGAGGTGCGCTCAAAGGGAAAATCACCGCCCAGAATACGGTGCTGGATTTGCCCCAGAGTTCGCCGTTGATGAAGTTGGCAATGCGCCCGAAAAGGAGGCCGGCGCCGGTGACGCTGGCGATCAGATCGGCGAGGTGCCGCCACGGCAGACGGGTGGCGCGGGCAGTCCACCACAAAGCGGCGGCGACGCCGATGAAGCCGCCGTGGCTGGCCATGCCCCCATCCCAGACACGCAGCAAGGTGAGCGGGGAGTCGAACAGCGCCTCGGGCTCGTAGAAGGCAAAGTAACCAAGGCGCCCACCGAGGAGCACGCCGATGACCAAGCAGGTAATAAGATCTCCAAGCCGATCCGTCGTAAGGGGAGTCAGCCCTTTCGCGCTGTAACGGCGCAGCAACCACCAGGCGGC
This sequence comes from Akkermansia muciniphila, assembly GCA_945898185.1. Classification (GTDB taxonomy): domain Bacteria; phylum Verrucomicrobiota; class Verrucomicrobiia; order Opitutales; family Opitutaceae; genus IMCC26134_A. Next base: position 4,235 of record CAMDHP010000023.1, read on the forward strand.
GGCGAAGCCGGCGATATAGGCGAGGCCGTAGTAGCGAATACCGACGGTATCGGAAAACTGGATGGCGAAGGGGCTCAGATCGTGAACCCAATAGGCGAGCAGAACGGACATCAGCGAGAGGGGTCGGCAGGAGGGAGGGCCGGGTTCACGGGTTTCGGCGCGGGGGTGGCGGCGGATGCGGCTGCGGGGGCGGCGGCCCGGTTTTTGGCGGGCGGGCGTTGCTGGCGGGTGCGGGCCAGTTCGCGCATATCCACGGCCATATCGTCCTTTTCGAAAATCTCGCGACCGAGGATGGTTTCCATCACGTCCTCCAAGCTCAGAACCCCAGCGGTGGAGCCGAACTCGTCAACCACGACGAGGAGCTTCTGATGGGCTTTTAGGAAAACCTGCAAGGCGTCGGCCACGGTGACGGTTTCGGGGATGAAGTGGACCTCTTGCAGGTGTTTTTCCAAAGGATCGGAGTCGAGGTTTAGTGCTTTGGATTTGAGCAAATCGCGGCGGCGGGCAAGGCCGGCGATATCGTCGAGATTACGACCATAGACCGGCATGCGGCCGAAAGGAAGATTGGGATGATCGCGAAACACTTCACCGATGGTTGCGCTTTTACGCAAGGCGCCGACCACGGAGCGCGGCGTCATGATCGAACTGACCCGCACGTCGCCGAGCCGAAGAGTGTTGGCAATGATGCTGGATTCGCTGGCGGAGAGTGTGCCGTGCCTTGCGCCGCGCTCGGCGAGCAGGCGGATTTCTTCGTCGGCATTATCCACTTGGACGGGATGGCGGACGAAAATACGCACAATCTGGCGGCAAAGAAACGTCACCGGGCGGAGAATTAGCACCGCCAAACTGATCGGGTAAACGACCAAGGGCTGGAGTTGGCGGCGTTTGATTACGCCAATGTTTTTCGGGATGACCTCCGCAAAGATCAAAATAGCGAAGGTCAAGCCGGCGGAGATGAAACCCAAGGCGGCATCGCCATATAAACGGATCGCCAGCCCGCCTACGGTCACCGAGCCCAGCGTGTTGGCGATGGTGTTCAGGGTGAGGATCGCGGAGATGGTATCGTCCAGCTGGTGTTTCAGCCGCTCCAGCGATGCGCCGCGTTTGGGGCGACTCTCCTTTAACGCTTCGACCTCGCTGGTCGTCGTGGTGAGAATCATCGCTTCACAAAGTGAGCACACGAAGGAAACCGTCACGGTCAGAAAAATCGCGATAACGAGCAAACTCATCCCAGCGGGAATGAAGACGAGCGGCGGTAAGACCAACCTTAAAGACGATTTATGAGACGCGTATTCGGTTTGAAGCGGCATGAGGCGCGTATTGCCCTTGACCGAGAATGACTCTATGCGGGATAAAAACGGATTTTGTTAAAGTGTAACCCATGCGAATTAACCTTCCTCTCTTCATCGCTTTCGTCGCCTTGGCCTCAATCGCCCTCTCGGGTTGTGCTCTCATCACGACTAGAAGCACTCAAAAGGTGGTTATTCGCACCACCCCTGAAGGTGCGGTGGTTAAAATCAACGGCAAGGAGGTTGGGCTCTCCCCAATCAAGGTCAGGCTCTCCCGGGAGGATTTGTATCGAATCGACATTGAAAAGGCCGGCTTCGGCCCAGCCTTTGTGTTGATCGCCCCGTCCTCGGAGGCTTATTCCCGTCGCTTTTTCCGGTGGGGCTTGGATGGAGAGCTTGGTGTCACCAAAGTTCTGGTGCCCGCCGAGGTCAACATCGAGCTGAAGGCCCCGACCGCTGACGAAGGCATGCAGAATGAGTATCTGCGATTCGTGGGCCAAGTTAATCAAGCTGACGCCATGCTTCGCTCGGGCGAGCTTGATGCTGCAACTCACCGTTTTCTGGTCGGCCAGATCGTTGCTTTTTACCAGCAGTAAAGTGCGGTATAGTTTTTGCCCCGGCTAGACCCCTATCTCAACCGGCCACACGCATTATGCGGGACCGGTTTTTATGGCCCGATCGCGCGATCAGCGGCGAAAGGCGCTTGCGCCGGGTGCGTCGCGCCGGCGTAGATTGCCGTTTTTATGAGCGAACTTCTCCACACCCCGCTTCGTGATTTTCATGCCTCGCACGGCGCGCGGTTGGTTGATTTCGCAGGGTGGGAAATGCCGGTCCAATACCGCTCGATTCTGGAGGAACACAAGGTGGTGCGCAGGGCGGCGGGGTTATTTGATGTGAGCCACATGGGCGAGGTGGATGTGCGTGGCCCGCAGGCTTTGGCCTTTTTAAACCGGCTAGTCACCAATGACGTCGCCAAACTCCATCCTGGGCGCGTGCTCTACTCGCCCATGTGTCGCGAAGATGGCGGCACGGTGGATGACCTGCTGGTTTATCAGGTCGCGCCGGAGGACTACTTTCTCTGCATAAACGCCGGCAACATAGCCGCCGATCTGGCCTGGATCCGCGAGCAAGCGAAAGGCTTCGATGTCTCCATCACCGATCGCTGCGCGGACTATGCGCTGCTGGCCCTGCAGGGGCCGCGCAGTGAGGAGATACTGCAATCCCTCACCGGGGCGAAACTGGGCGCCCTTGGTTACTATCATTTTATCGATGGCACCGTAACCGGCATGCAGTGTCGCATCAGTCGAACGGGCTACACCGGGGAAGACGGCTTCGAACTTTATCACGCCCCCGCTGACGCGGTGGCGCTGGCCGGGGCGCTGTTGGCGGCGGGTATTCCCCATGGGCTGGAATTGGCAGGGCTGGGCGCGCGCGACAGCCTCCGCCTCGAAGCAGGTTATCCGCTTTACGGCCACGAGCTGTCCACGGAGCTCTCACCGCTCACCGCCGGTTTGGGTTGGACGGTAAAACTCGATAAAGCAGGCGGGTTCGTAGGCTCGGATGCTTTGCAACGGGAAAAGGCCGGCGGCAGCTCGCGCCGCGTCGTGTATTTCCGCACTGGCGACCGCCGTATTGTCCGTGCGGATACGGCGGTATTCGTGGCGGGAGCCGGCACAACGGCAGGCCGGGTTCTGTCCGGCACGCTCTCGCCGATACTTGGCGAGGCCATCGGATCGGCCCTGGTGGATGCGCAACTGCTGACTGCGCCCCTGGAGGTGGATATCCGCGGCACCCGCATACCGTTAAAGCTGGTAAAGCCACCCTTTGTGACCTTGCGCCAAGGATGACCATGAGAGAGCTTGGCTCCCCTTCCTGCGCCCGCCCTATTTAACCCAGAGTCCATCCATTTATGAGCAACATCCCTGCTGACCTCCACTACGCAAAATCCCATGAGTGGGTGCAAATCTCCGCCGACGGCACGGCGCTCGTCGGCATTACCGACTACGCGCAAAGCAGCCTCGGTGATATCACCTTTGTGCAACTGCCGAAGGCGGGCACGGTGCTTACGGCCGGTGCGACCTTTGGAGTGGTTGAGTCGGTGAAAGCGGCCTCCGATCTCTACAGTCCGGTGGCCTGCACGGTTCTGGCGGTGAACGGCGCCTTGGACAGCGCGCCCGAGACGCTCAACCATGCGCCTTACGCCGAGGGGTGGATGATGAAGGTGAAGCCTGCCGGCGTGGATTTGGGCTCTTTGCTCGACGCCGCTGCTTACGCGACGCACATCGGGTGATTGCCGGCACGGTCCCGGTTCCTTCCCGTTTCCCTGAGCTCAGTGTTGCTTGCCGGGCAATTGGGGGCCAGGTTTGGATCCTATGAAACGACTTCGAGAGGTGCTTCCTTGTCTGGTTCTGGCCCTCGGTTTATTCACCGGTTGCACCACTGTAGGCGAAACCGGCCGCAAGCAGATTATGTTGGTTACTCCCGAGCAAGAGACGCAGATGGGTTTGCAGGCATTTGCGCAGATCAAGACTACTGAAAAGATCTCCCGGGATCCGGTGATGAACGCCCGCCTGCAGCGCATTGGTAAACGTATTTCCGTTTCGGTCGGACGCGATCTACCTGGCGCTCAATGGGAGTTCGTGGTGTTCGACGCGCCGCAGACGCTCAACGCCTTCGCTCTCCCCGGCGGCAAGGTGGGCTTCTACTCCGGGCTCATCAATCTGGCCGGGCCCAGCGACGATGAAATCGCCATCGTTATGGGGCACGAAATCGCCCACGTTACCAGCCGCCATGGAGGCGAACGCCAGTCGCAGGCGATGCTCGCCGGACTTGGCGGCGCAGCGCTTCAAATCGGTGCGCGCAACTCCGAGAGTCGCGACCTCTACCTGCTCGCCTACAGCAGCGTGAGCGCGCTCGGGATTTTGAAGTATTCCCGTGATCACGAAAACGAGGCCGATACGATCGGGCTGCGTTATGCCGCCCGCGCAGGCTACGATCCTCGCGCCGGTGTCACTTTCTGGCGTAAGATGGAGGCGGCGAAAAGCGGCCCCTCGGTGCCGAAGTTTCTCTCCACTCATCCGCCGACCGCCGAGCGCATTGCGAACCTGGCCCGACTCGCCCCGCCGCTCATGCCAACCTATGAGCAAGCGAAACTACAATTCGCGGGTGGCGCCGCTGCGCCGGATTCGCCCAAGCCCGCGACCCCCGCAGTCAAGGCCCCACTCACTCCCCGCTCGACTGCTCCGTCAAACAATCCGCCTTCCGCTACCGCTGGCGCGAAGTCCCCGGTGGTGGCGCGGCCGGTGCCCGCGTCTGCGCCCGCTGCCAAGCCTTCGACCGAGAAGCAGGAGCTGGATCGTTTTCTTGGGCGATAGGTCCGCTCCGCTTCGTAAAGAGTCTGAGATGCACTCCTCTAAATCGCCTATTTTCTATGTTTGATCCCGTTGATGCCCTGAAAGAATTTATCCGTCACCCGAGTGTCTCGGCTGATCCCGCATTCCTGGCCGGCATGCAAGGGTCGCGCGAGTTCATCGCCGGCTTGCTTGCGGGCATGGGCTTCGCCGTCGAGGTCGTGCCGACTCCTCTCCACCCGGTTATCCTTGCCGAGCGCACCGGGCCGGATGCGTGGCCGCATGTCATCATCTACGGCCACTACGACGTGCAGCCGGCGGACCCGTTGAGCCTTTGGACGAGCGCGGCCTTTGAGCCCGAGATTCGCGGCGGGCGGATTTACGGTCGCGGTGCGGCGGACAACAAGGGGCCCCTGCTGACCCATGTGGCCGCGGTCGCCCGACTGCTGGAGCGCCGCCCTGATCTGCCCCTGCGGATCACTTTCATGATCGAGGGCGAGGAGGAGATGGGCAGCCCGAGCTTCCCCGCGTTCCTTGCCGCCCACGCCGCGCGATTGCGCAAGGCGGACTTTGTGCTGCTCTCCGACACCGGCAGCCCGCGCGAGGACCAGATCGTCATCACCTGCGGCCTGCGCGGACTTGTGCTTTGTGATGTGGAGGTGGCTGGCGCCCGCACCGATCTGCACTCCGGCCTGCATGGTGGCGTATTACGAAACCCGATACAGGCGCTGGCCGAGCTGTGCGCCTCGTTTCACGACGCGGAAGGGCGAGTCAACGTGCCGGGCTTTTACGATGATGTGCTCGACGTCGAGCCTTGGGAGCGGGAGCAGCTCGCGCGTTTCGGCCAGAGCGAGGCGCAGTATCGCGAGTTCCTCGACATCCCCGCGTTTTACACGCCCAAGGGATTCACGCCCTTCGAGGCGACCCGCTTTATGCCGACGCTGGAGTTCAATGGCATCGGAGGGGGCTACCAAGGCCAGGGCACTAAGACGGTCATCCCCAGCAAGGCGTTCGTTAAAATCAGTTGCCGTCTGGTAGCCAACCAGCAGCCGGATAAAATCCGCGGCTTGCTTTACGCCGCGATTGCAGCGCGCATGCCGAGGGACGTTACCTACCGGATTTTGGATCAACATAGCGGCACGCCCTACGTGGTGGTGCCGCCCGATCGGGCGAATACGCCACCGGATCAATCCCCCGTGCTGGCGCGCGCTTTCCGCGCGGCGGATAGCGCAATCACAAAGGTCTTTGGCCGCGCGCCGCTCTATCTGCGCGAGGGCGGCAGTGTGCCCATTATTGCGGATATCAAACGCGTGCTCGGTCTCGATTCGGTGATGATGGGGCTCTTCCTACCGGAAGATAATCTGCACGCTCCGGACGAGAGCTTTAATCTGGAAGTGATGAGCAAGGGTATCGCCGCATCTGAGGCGATACTCGAGGCCGTGGCTGCGGGCGGGCTTTGAATGCCGAGGCTGGCTGGCCGGCCTGCGAGCTAAGCGTCCGCTTTTGGGCACAAAAAAACCCGACGCGAGTGGCGTCGGGTTTTTTGTAAATGAGAGGCGTTTGGCCCTGCTTACTTTTTGAGGACGACGAGGTCCGCGCGGCGATCCTTTGACATCAAGTCCTCGGCCGCATTCTCACCGGCTTCGAGATCGCCCTTGGAGAGGACTTCGACCTTGGTGTCGGCAACGCCGAGCGTGATGAGATATTGTTTGGCGGCGGCGGCGCGACGGTCGCCGAGGCCGAGATTGTAGTCACCGGTGCCACGCCAGTCGGCGCGGCCTTCGATCAGGAGGCGCTGTTCGGGATGGCCATCGAGGTAGGTCTTGGCGGCGTCCAGCTTGGCGCGCTCGCCGGCCTGAAGGGCAGACTGGTCGTAGGCAAAATAGACGGGCTCAAGAAGGCCGCGAATCTTATCGCCTTCATCAATGACGCCGTTCTGCCCGGCGAAGCTGTTGTTCGGGTCGGTCAGGGCGCTGTTACCGCCGTTGCCGAAAGAGGCATCGGTGGGGCTGAGCTGGCCTTCCTGGCCGATGACGGTGGCGGAGGGATCGGGGCGCTTGGGCTTTTTAGAGCAGCCGGTCAAAAGGACGGCGGCGGAGACAACAACGAAGAGAACCTTGCGGGTGATGGCGTTCATAAATTGATAGCAAATTGACGTTAAGACTTAACGGCCTTCCATCCACAAGTAGATTATCGCTCGGCTTTAAATCAATCACGTATGTCCGCCGCATTTACCTGCTTCCTTTTCGATAACGGTTCCTTTCGCGCGGAATCCACGTTGATGCTCCGTGCGCTGGCTGGACGACTGACTGGGCGGCTGGGTTACGAGGTGAGGGCGGTCTCGTTGCTGCATTCCACCCGGGTGCCGGCGGAGGCGCTGGGCGGGGAAAAGGCGGAGCTACTGGAACCGGCCATGGACGCGTGGTTCACGGCCAACCCCGAAGGACGAGCGCTTCTGCTGCCCCTGTTTTTCGGCGCAAGCGGAGCTTTGGTGGATTATATCCCGGAGCGAATCGTCGCTCTGCATGCCCGCCACCCGGGAGTGCGGACGGTGCTGGCGGCTCCCCTGGTGCGGCCGGATGAGACGCCGTCAGAGCTGGCTGCGATCCTGGCGGACCGAGTGCGAGCTGTCATCGCAGAGTCTGGCTGGGTCCGCCCCAAGGTCGTGCTGTGCGACCACGGCACGCCCTTGGCCGCGGTGTCGGCGGTGCGTGAACAGCTCGGGCAACTTTTAGCGTCTAGGCTCAGTGATGAGGTAGAGAAAACCTGCGTGGCCTCGATGGAGCGAAAGGAGGGTGATGCCTATGCGTTTAACGAACCGCTTTTGGCGAGTTGCCTGAGTAGCCCGCCATTTTCGGAAGGACAGGTGGTGGTGGCCTTGCAGTTTCTATCCCCGGGGCGCCATGCCGGGCCCGGTGGCGATGTGGCGACGATTTGCGAAGCGGCGCAATCGAAGGCGTCGGAGGAGGGGCGGAGGCTGCACACCGCAATGACCGCACCGATCGCGGATGATATCCGATTGGTGGAGCTGTTGGCCCGCAGGGCCGGTCCGGCGCTCGCCGCGCTCCTCGCAGTTGACGAGAAGCGATGGGAAAACCTAGGGATTTTTAGCGATCCGAACGGCTCTGGATCAGCCCGATCTCCAGCGAGTAACGGGTGAGGCTGGCGACGTCGTGCAGGTTAAGCTTACGCATCAGATTTGTGCGATGGTTGTCCACCGTCTTCGGGCTGATCTTCAATTTAACTGCGATCTCACGGGTGCTATTGCTCTCGGCTACCAGCTTCAGGATTTGAGTTTCGCGCTTGGTGATCAGCGTGGGCGAAGGGGTGGGATCGAAGCTGTTGGAGACGTCCTTGAGCAGCGCGGCGACGGCGGGGCCGAAGTAGGGAACGCCACGACCGACGGACTCGAGGCCTTTTTTGAACTCCGCGAATCCAGCGGTTTTCTCGACGAAGCCCAATGCTCCGGCTTCGATCACTTCGCGGATGAGGGTTGGACTTTCGTGGCCTGAGAAAATCAACACGTTTAAGTCTGGCAACAAAACGCGAAGTTTCCGCAGGAGTTCCACTCCGTGGAGGCCAGGCAGGCGGATATCAAGCACCGCGACGTCGGGCTTGGTCGTCGCACAGAGCGTCAGCGCGGACAGACCGTCGCCGCAAGTGCCTACGCACTCGAAATCAGCGATCGGGGCGAGGAGCTCGACGAGCATTTCGCGGATGGCAGTCTGGTCCTCAACGATTACAAAGTGTTTCATGGCAGGACGAGCAGAATATCGGTTAAGGTTTAATGCGAGCTTTGGTCTATCATTCTCAAGCGATAAAGGTGAACGTCGGGCGGGTCTTTAATCTGTGTGGCCGGAGGCCCGATTGCAAGGCGGCGGCAAGTGGTGGGTCGAGAGGGATTCGAACCCTCAACCAACGCCTTAAAAGGGCGCTGCTCTACCGTTGAGCTATCAACCCGAACCACTGCGGCCTTCTCTCTTGACTACTTCGGGACTCAAGTCGGAAGGCGCGGGAGGCACCGTCGAAAATCGAGTCTTGAACTAGGACAGGGAGGCTCGGGCTTCCAAAGCCCAAGGGGTGTGGTTACTAGGGTAGTTTTTCGAGAGGCCGCAAGACAAAGTTTGGTCATCTTTAACGAAGCGAGACTTTCCTGCGGGCCACCGCGGTGGGTTTGAGCCTACCCCCGTGCATAAGTCGGTTGACTCTTTTGGCCACCGCTTGGCTTCTCCACCTGATTTAAAATGAGCAAACCTCTGGAGCACCCAACTCCCGCGACGCCCACGCTGGTGATCGGCGAGGGAACATTTGCCGCCGCCGCGCGTCAGAAGGCGCTTACCACTATGACCGCCAAAGCCGAAGAAGTAGCCTTGGATCACGCTTTAATTGATCGTTTCCGCAACGGCGACGCCGCGGCTTTCGACGAAATGGTCTCCCGTCACTGGGATCGCATCTACTCCATGGTGCATCAGCTTCTCCGTAACCAACAGGACGCCGAGGAGGTCACGCAGGATGCCTTCATCCGCGCTCATCGTGGCTTGGTTAACTTTCGCGGCGATTCATCGTTTTCGACCTGGCTCTACCAGATTGCGACCAACCTCGCACGCAATCGCTACTGGTATTGGTGGAGGCGCAAACGTGATCGCACCATTTCCTTCGATCAACCGATCGGCGGGGAGGACAACGATACCCAGCTCTCCGAGGTTTTCGCCAGCGAGGCGGAAACGCCCGGCGATCTCACCGTGACCCAAGAGCTGGTGGATCGCATCGCCGAGGGCATGGAAAAGCTCGGGGCCAAGCACCGCGAGGTTCTGATTTTGCGTAACGTAAAAAATCTCTCTTACGAGGAGATATCCGTAATTCTTTGTATCTCGGTAGGCACGGTAAAAAGCCGTATCGCCCGGGCGCGCGACAGCCTGAGGGAGATCATCGGAGGAGACGATCAATGAGCGACCAGCGTTTTAAGGAGTTACTGAACCTCTATCTCGACCATCGCTTGAGCGATGCCGAGGCTGTCGAACTGGAGCAATCCCTGCGGGCCGACGCCGTGCGCCGCAAGGTGCTGCGGGACTACTCCCTCATCCAGGGCGGCTGCTCCGAGCTCTTTTCGCGGGCGGCCACAGGGGCGCCCTCCTCGGCGGCCTTATGTCGTTCGCTCCGCACCGTCGAGGCCCGCATCTCGCGGGTGGGCGGTCAGGGCTCCGTTGCTTGGAATTGGCGCGCTTGGTCCGCCGGCTGGGGCATGGCGGGCGCAAGCCTGGCCGCGTGTGCAGTGATTTTTGTGTTGGTGCGTAGCGGCGGGCCGGATGGGCCGTCTCAAGTGAGCGTCGCCGCTACGCCCGCTTTCCGAATTGTGGCGCGCCTCTCCGATACAGTGCCGATGGCAGTCGCCGTCACGGGCGGCGAGGGGGTATCCGAGCGGCAAAAAGCGCGTAATCTCACGCTCGCGGCACTCGGCTTGACCATGGACGAGCCGGCTATAGCCCGCCGCGGGAAGCATTGGGCCGATGTTCGCGAGACTTACGAACTAGCCGACCTCTCCCCGTCCGCGCGCAGTTGGATTATCGCGACTTCTGGCATGGAGTCTGGTTGGGGCCATACTCAATCCGCCGCGCTGACCATGCAGACTGGGGTGGTGCCTGCCCCTCAGATCGAGTCTGCCGGCTACCGCTTCGAGCGCTAAACTCGTCGTCCGCTTTTTCGGGAATCCCCGCTTATCCAGCGAGGGAACGCTTGATCAGTTGCTCGGTGGTGGCTGCTGCGCCGAGCGCGATTTGGGCGCGGCGGACCAGCGCATCGGCGTCCGCCGGTTTGTAGCCCAATGCGGTTAAGGCCATCACTGCGTCGCGCAGTGGAGTGTGAAGTTCCCCCGGCTCGCCATCCCCGGCCGCGGAGCCCGGGCCCACGATGGGCGACGCTCCGGTCGCCCCGACCTTCGCGCGCAATTCGATCACGAGGCGTTCGGCGGTTTTTTTACCGATGCCGGGGCATTTGGAAAGGCCGGCGACATCGCCATTGCGTATCGAAGCCTCCAATACAGGGAGCGACATGCGGCTCATGATGGTGAGCGCGAGCTTAGGGCCGACGCCGGAAACCGTCTCGATCATCAAGCGGAAAAAGTCGCGTTCGGGCGGGGTGGCGAAGCCGTAGAGCGTCTGCGAGTCTTCGCGGTAGATCACGAGGGTGTGGAGCTTCACCTGCGCGCCTGGTGAGGGGAGTTTTTCCGCGGTGGTTACCGGAATGTTCACCTCATAGCCGAAGCCGTTGAGCTCGACGACCGCGCGCAGCGGGGTGGCCTCGGTGAGTAAACCCTGAATGGAGGTGATCATGGGAGAGAAACGAATGACGCATATCGAGCCAAGGCGAGCGTGGGGGTTTCGGGGGCCCGGTTCATCGGGTGCTCGTCAGCCGATATCTTTAATTTCCGCGCAGCGGGTCACTTCAACCCGAGGACATCCTGCATGTCGTAAACGCCGGCCGGCCGGGTGATGACCCAGCCGGCGGCGCGCACCGCGCCACGGGCGAAGATACCACGGTCGGAGGCCTTGTGGGTGAGTTCGACACGCTCGCCGAGAGCGGCGAACATGACGGTGTGGTCGCCGACGACATCGCCGCCGCGCAGCGCGTGAATGCCGACCTCCGTCGCAGTGCGTTCGCCGGTGATGCCTTCGCGGCCGTGGCGCAGGGCCTCGGCGCCGAGTTTGCGCTCCTCGAGGATGATTTCGAGCAGGCGGGCGGCGGTGCCGCTGGGGGCGTCTTTTTTGAAACGATGGTGCATCTCCACGACTTCGACATCGTAGTCGCTGGCGAGGATGGCGGAGGCGCGACGCGTTAGGGCGAAGAGCAGATTCACTCCGACCGAGTAGTTGCCCGACCAGACGCAGGGGATGTGGGCGGCGGCGATAAGCAGGGATTTTTTATCCTCGGCGGAGTGGCCGGTGGTGCCGATGACGAGCGCCTTCCCGTGGGCGGCGCAGAGGCGGATGACCTCGGCGGTGGCGTGGTGGGAACTGAAGTCTATAACGACGTCGGCGGTTGCGATGCCGGCGGCAAGATCGTCACCGGCGTCCAGCTCGGCGGTGACGGTCGCACCGGACTCGCGGCAGGCGGCAATGTTGGCCTGGCCCATGCGACCGCGGGACCCAATGATGGCGATTTGGAGAGACATCGTGGAGGTGTTTTACTTTTCGAACGAGCTGAGCACGGCGACCAATTTGTCGAGATTGGCCTTGGACATTCCGCAGAGTGGAGCGCGGACCTCGGCGCTGGAGATGACACCGGCGCGTTGCAGGGCGATTTTAACGGGAACGGGGTTCGGCTCGATGAAGAGCGCCTTGAACATCGGGTAAAGGCGGCGGTGAAGCTTGGTTGCCTTGGCGAGGTCCTGGGCGAGCGCGGCGTTCACGAGTTGCACGACCTCCTTGGGGAAACGGTTGGAGGCCACGCTGATCACGCCTTCGGCTCCGACCGCCATGAAGGGCAGGGTGAGGGAATCGTCGCCACTTAGCACGGTGATGTCTCTGCCCAACGCGTGCTTGATTTGATCTACGCGGTCCACGGAGCCACCGGCTTCCTTGATGTAACGCACGTGAGGATACTTGGCGCGGAGGCGCTCGATCACGGGCACGCTGATTTCGATCCCGCAGCGCCCTGGGATGGAGTAGAGGATGACCGGCTTGTCGGTGGCCTCGGCGACGGCGGAAAAGTAACCGAAGACGCCTTCCTGGCTGGGCTTGTTGTAGTAGGGCGCGACCACGAGCACGCCATCCACACCGGCTGCGGTGGCGGCGGCGGTGAGTTCCACGGCCTCGGCGGTGGAGTTGGAGCCGGTGCCGGCGATGACCGGCACGCGTTTGCGAGCGTAGCCGACCGTGGCGCGGATCACGTCGAGATGCTCGTCGTGTGAAAGGGTGGGGGACTCGCCAGTGGTGCCAACAGGCACGAGGCCGTTGATGCCGCTCTTGATCTGGAAATCGACCAAGCGTTTAAGATCGTCGTAGGCGACGGCCTGCTTTTGGAAAGGCGTTACGAGGGCGGTGATGGTGCCGGAGAGTGGGCGCAGTTTCATGACTTAGGGTAAAACGATACCTTGCACAGCAGAGCATGGCGAAATACCAACGGCGCAACGTTTTTCCCCTTCAAAACAACATGACGCCGCACACGGAACTCTTTAACGATTTGTTAAAACTCGCAGTGGAGAGCGGCGCCAGCGACATCGTCGTCAAGTCAGACAAGCCTGGCTACGTGCGGCTCTCCGGCCGCTTGAAACCGGTGGACATGGATCCGCTCTCGGGCGGGGACGTCGAGGCCTTCATCCTCGAGCATGTGCCACGCGTGTTTATGCCGATGTGGAAAGAGGCCGGCCAGGTGGTCTTCGCCTACGCCCCCGCCGATATCGGACGTTTCCGCGTCAACGCCTTCCGCCAGCGCGGCACGGTCAGCGCGGTGTTTCGTCATATCAAGAGCGAGGTTCCCACCTTTGAGCTCCTCGGCTTGCAGGCGGATCCGATCCTCAAGCTCACCAAGGCCAAGGACGGCATCGTGCTCGTCTGCGGCGCCGCCGGCTCGGGTAAAAGCTCAACCATGGCCGCGATGTTGAACTGGTTTAACCAAAACCTGGACCGCCACATCGTCACGCTTGAGGATCCGATCGAGTTTACTTTTCAGGACGACAAATCTGTTTTCCAACAACGCGAGATCGGTCTCGATGTGCCCAACTTCGAAATGGCGATCCGCGCCGTGTTGCGCCAAAGTCCTGACATCATTTTCATCGGCGAGATGCGTGACCGCGAAACCTTTGAGACCGCCATCTCCGCCGCCGAGACCGGCCACTTGGTGCTTTCGACCATGCACGCCGGCACCGTGGCGCAGTCACTCACGCGACTTTTTGAGTTTTTCCCGCCCGACCAACTGCTCCTCGCCCGCCGGCAGGTTGCGAACACGTTGCGCGGCTTCATCTGTCAAAAACTCATCCCCTCCCTCGATGGCGGCGGCCGCGTGCCCGCCAACGAAATCCTCGCCGCCGGCTCGGTGGTGCGAAACTACATCCTCGAGGGCCAGCAGGAGAAGGTTCAGGGCCTGCTCGATTCCGGCGCGGACGCGGGCAGCTTCTCGTTCAATCGCGATATCCACCGCCTCATCACGGCCGGCCTCATCAGCAAGGCGGATGGCCTGCGCTTCTCTCCCAATCCCGCTGCGCTGGACATGAGGCTCAAGGGTATTTTCATGAATCAATAAACGCCGCCGTTCCCTACGCGTTTTTCGCAACCGCCGCCCGGGGCGAAATGCTTTCTTGGCACTGCGTCCGTTTCTTTTTTCGTCGTCCTTTTCAATCCTGGTAAATCCGCAACCCTCCGATCACTCACCACATGGCCACCGCTCTCCTCTTCGCCGGTCAAGGCGCCCAAAAAGTCGGCATGGGCAAGTCGCTCTACGAAAACTCCGCGCCCGCCCGCGTCCTTTACGATGAGGCCGACCGCGTGCTCGGTTGGAGCCTGACCAGGGTCTCCTTCGAGGGGCCGGACACCGAGCTCACCCAGACCAAGGTCTGCCAGCCCGCGCTCTTCGTCCATGGGCTCGCCTTGCACGCCATTTTGCAGGAGCAGGGTAAGCTCGCCGACGTCTCGCTCGCCCTCGGGCTCTCGCTGGGCGAGGTCACCGCCTACACCGCCGCTGGCGTGTTCGATTTCGCCACCGGCTTGCGCGTCGTCGCCGAGCGTGGTCGCCTCATGCAGGTCGCCTGCGAGCAATCCCTCGGCGGCATGGCAGCCGTCATCGGCGAGGAGCGCGCCAAGGTGGCCGAGTTGTGCGCCGCCTTCGATGTCGAGGCCGCCAATTTCAACGCTCCCGGCCAGATCATCATCTCCGGCGAGAAGGCCAAAGTAGACGCCGCCGTCGCCGCCGCCAAGGACCTCGGCATTAAAAAGGTCATCTCGCTCAACGTCGCCGGCGCCTACCACTCGCGCCTCATGGAGCCGGCCCGCGCCGCCTTCGCCGCGTTCCTTGACACCGTTCCTTTCGCTGCGCCGAGGTTCACCGTGTTTACCAACACCACCGGCCAGGCCGTCTCCGACCCCGCCGCGCTCAAGGCCGCCCTCGTGAAACAGGTCGTTTCCTCCGTGCTCTGGGAGGACTGCATGCGCTCCGCCGTCGCCGCCGGGATGGCCGCCAATGGCGTGCCGCCGACTTTCCTCGAACTCGGGCCGGGTGCCGTCCTCGCCGGTCTCGCCAAGCGCACCGACAAGGCATGGTCCGTGCGCAGCTTCGCAGAATTCGCCGACTGCACCGCGTGAGCGCCCGGCTCGCCGTCACTCAATCGTAACCCGTCTCCGCGCCGCCACGCTCGCCGCGCCGCCAAATCTTCTCACAACTCCGCTTCCATGCGCGTCGTTCTCACCTCCCACGGCTCCACCGGCGACATCTATCCTGTCATCGCCCTCGGCGTCGCCCTGCAAAGGGCCGGACACTCCGTGCGCTTTGCCACCATCCCGAACTACAAGCCCGATATCGAGGCCGCCGGCCTGGAGTTCTACCCGCTTTGCCCGAATTGGGAACAGGCCGATCTCGTTTACTGGATGGGCCGTCTCAATAAAATCCGCAGTCCCATCTACCAGCTCCGCGAGATCTACGTCGGCGCCCGCGCCTACATTCCCGAGATGATCGCCCAAATGGACGCCATCATGCCCGAGACCGATCTGCTCGTCTCCAGCTACCTGTTTCCGATGAACAAGGGTATCGCCGACCGCCATGGTGTCCCTTTCGCCACTCTCGCCTTCGCTCCCCACGTCGTCCCGTCTCCCGACTACCCGCCTGAGAACATTCCGTCGCCCTCTTGGCTTGGCCGCCCTCTCCGCCGGGCCTGGAACCGCTGGCTCTGGAAAACTGGCAACGCCGTTGTTGACCGCGTCATCAACACGTCCATCGCCGATTCTCTCCGCGACGCGAAACTGCCCAAGGTCCGCAACTTTTTCTCCCGCCCCGCCGAGCGCGTGCTCGTCACCGTCTCCGATCAATTCTTCCGCCCGCCGCATGCCGAGATTGATGCCCGTTTCCGTTTCACCGGCTATTTCCGCTGGCAATCCGCCACCAGCCCGACGCTCGATGCCGAGCTGCGCGAGTTCACCGCCGATGTCCCTGGCGGCAAGGTGCCGGTGCTCACCTTTGGCAGCATGGTTTACGAGCAGCCCGGCGTGTGGATGGAGCGCTTCATCCGCGCCTGGCCGCGCGACCGCAAGATCATCGTCCAGCGCGGCTGGGCCCAATTCCCCCAGTTCGGCGACGCGCCCCACATCCGCATCGTGGGCAAGGTTTCGCACGACCAGCTCTTCCAACACGCCTCCGCCGTCATCCACCACGGCGGCGCTGGAACCACCGCCAGCGCGCTGCACGCCGGCGTGCCCCAGATCGTAGTCCCGCACATCGGCGACCAAGAGTTTTTTGGCTCCGAGGTTGAGCGCTTCGGCTGCGGCTTCCGTCTGAAGAAGGCCATCTGGCCCGAGCAGCTCCACCACGCGCTCGATCGCCTCGCCGCCTCGCCCGATCACGCCCGCCGCGCCGCCGAGGTCCGCGTGCAACTCCTCGCCGAGGATGGCCCGGCCAACGCGATTCGCGAGTTGGAGGCGTTCGTGGTTGAGAGTCGCCGCTCGGTCTAGGCCCGAGCGCCGGTCGGGATTGATACTATCGGCCCGAAATTTTCAGCCTTCATACTAAATCCCTGAAGCTTTCAGACTTTATCGCGAAGACGCCAAGATCGAACCGAAGATCGCGAAGTCCGATGAGCCTAGATTCGGCAGTTCAAACCGACCGCGGATTACGCGGATCGAGCGGATAAAACAGGATACAGAAAATACCACGAACCGAAGGAACTCAACCTGGGGGTGATGCATCGATATTTGGCAATCATCTGGTATCCGCGTCCATCCGCGTCATCCGCGGTTTCCAATGCCGTTTTTTGGTTTATGCCAATAAAAAAGCCCCGCGGTTTGCGGGGCTTGGTTTTACTGGCGATGGAGTGGTCTAGGGGCTCAGGCCTGCTTGATCGTGCGGCGGCGCATCGCAACCACGGCGAGGGTGAATCCGCCGAAGAGGAGACCGTAGGTCGAGGGCTCAGGGACGGTGGAGACGCCGCCATCGGCGATGATCCAAGAGCCGTCGGCGGTGCTCGATAGAGGTATGAAATTACCATCTTGGGAATTATACCACAAAAGTTCGCCATACTGGAAGTAATACTCGTCGCTGGCAGGCATTTGGAAATCGCCGAAATCCTCACCTGCACGACGAAACCATGCCAGAGTCTCCCCCACCCCAATCAGGCTGAGGCCAGAACCTACCCCAAATGGCCTTAGGGTGATCTGCGTTGCGCTTGCTTGGACGGAGAAACCATTTGTAGCTCCGTTACCCGACGCCGAGCGAACCACCGCAGAGGTCGCATTATCCGTGACCGTCCAATTCCAACCCAAAATACCTGAGGTGACATCACCGAGGGTGCCGTCGGTGGTGATGCTTCCGCTGAGAGTGTAGCCCCCGACTCCAGAAGGGTATTTGGCCTGGAAAGCGGCATTATTGACGATCGAGTAGGTGATCGGAGCGGCTTGAAGGCCGCTGATGAGTGCAGAGCAAGCGACGGTAATCGCTGCGAGGAGATTTAGTTTTTTCATAGATGATAAGGTGGCTGAGAAATAATTACCATAACTCTCAACCCCTTCTTATTTTATAAAATTGACGCGGAGTTAGTCAATGAAGATTTCAATGGAATCAAATAATAATTAAACCATTATTTAGCAACGGTATACAGTTTTATTTAGCTAATAGGCAATTTAGGCAGAGGCGAAAGTCGAGGGTAGTCCCGCTGGTGGTCCCGCTTGTAGCGGGATCTGCGACGCATCGGAGGGTTACACAGAGCCCAGCCAGAGCGCGGCCCACAGAGGGCACAGAGTCCTGGTGATAGCGGGATCTGCGACGCGGAGGTTTTATGCCAATAAAAAAGCCCCGCGGTTTGCGGGGCTTGGTTTTACTGGCGATGGAGTGGACTAGGGACTCAGGCCTGCTTGGTCGTGCGGCGGCGCATCGCAACCACGGCGAGGGTGAATCCGCCGAAGAGGAGACCGTAGGTCGAGGGCTCAGGCACGGCGGAGACGCCGCCATCGGCGATGATCCAAGAGCCGTCGGCGGTGCTCGGTAGACCTAAAAGAGAATTATCCATTCCTGATGAAGTATACCAAACCCAGCCGGGCCCGATATTAATTGCGCCGCTGTATTCAAGAAAATTAACTTGGTCATAACGGATTCGTTCCCAAAGAACAGCTGACGAAGGTCCTTGGAGAGCAAGTAAACCCGTCGTGAAAGAGCTGCCGCCCGCCAAGGGGAGTGTTAGCTGTGTCGCACTTGCTTGGATGCGCGCCACTTCCGCTACGGTGCCTGAGGCAGAAATCGCAACCGCGGAGGTTGCTGTATTTGTAACCACATAACTGAAACTTGTAATATTCGAATCAGAAAGAAGACCGAGGGTGCCGTCGGTGGTGATGCTTCCGCTGAGAGTGTATCCGTCCTGGAAAGCAGCATTATTGACGAGCGAGTAGGTGATCGGAGCGGCCTGGAGGCCGCTGAGGAGTGCAGAGCACGCGACGGTAATCGCTGCGAGAAGATTTAGTTTTTTCATGGGTGATGAGGTTGTAGGGCTCCGGACGTGACTCGAAGAGATGTTCGGAGCCCGGAAATCCTACCAAATCGGCGTGGATTCGATCAAGGATAAAATAGAAAAGACAGGAATTGTTTAAGGAAACTGTTACTGAAGAGGGGTATGGTGCGTGATTTTTATGCTTATCACGGTAAGCCGAGGCGAAAGTCGAGGGTAGTCCCGCTGGTGGTCCCGCTTGGGCGGGATCTGCGATGAGCCGGAGGTTTACACAGAGCCCAGCCGGAGCGCGGCCCACAGAGGGCACAGAGTCCCGCTGGGGGCGGGATCTGCGATGCGGCTGAGGTGGATGGATCTGCGACGCGGTCCCGCTTGTGGCGGGATCTGCGACGCGGAGGTTTTATGCCAATAAAAAAGCCCCGCGGTTTGCGGGGCTTGGTTTTACTGGCGATGGAGTGGTCTGGGGACTCAGGCGGCCTGCTTGCTCGTGCGGCGGCGCATCGCAACCACAGCGAGGGTGAATCCGCCGAAGAGGAGACCGTAGGTCGAGGGCTCAGGGATGGCGACAAGGGCGAGGCCGTTCCACGCGCCGTAGATTGAACTCGAACCCGTGAAATTAAAACTCAGGTTAAAGCCAGCAAGATTTGCGCCCGTGATGAAATCGTAAGTCACATAGTGACCTACGCCGACGCTGGTCCCTGTGATCTGATCACTGGTGGTTTTCGCTACGCCATTAAACGTAAAGGTGGTATTTTGGCCATTGGAGTCGCCCGAGCCAAAGAGCCAGAGTCTGTAGGGAGAACTCGGCTGCAAGGTGAAGGTATTACCGAGGGTCCCTGGGACTACTGTTCCCCCTCCGACGGTATCGCCGGTAAGGGTGTTGGCCCAGTTGGAAACCGTGACCGTGGCCGTGGATTGCTCAGTGAAAAAATAACCATCCATCATGGTATTTCCGTAAGTGCTACCCTGGAACGAGCGCACCGCATTGGGAGCGGACGAAACCGAAAAGCCTAGATTGCTTATACCGTATACCTCATCTCCAACCAAGGTGACAGTGCCGGCGACGGAATTGGACAGGTTTATCGTAGAGCCTACGCCCGCGTTGGTCCACTCACTGACCCCCGTTGGGTTTCCGGCATTGAGGGTCCAAGCGTCAATGAGCACTTGGGCATTTGTCAGCGGCGCAAGAGCGCAAGCAAGAAGGAGCACGGAGAGTGCATTTTTTTTGTTCATTAAGTTCATGATTATTATACGTTTACTAGGACTGCAGGATTTATTGTAGTTATTTTTGTGGAGGGTTGTGCCAAAGAATGACCGATAATAAGTATGAAACAGACTGCCCTGAGGTGTCAAAAAAAAAATCGTCCACCCTAAGATTTTCCAGCCAAGGGGTAAAATGGTGTATGCATACCGTTGGCCTACAGGGAGAAGAGCAGAAAAAAGTGTCGTCGAGTCGGTAAAGAAACGACAATCCGAAGGAGCCAAGGGTGATCCCAGGTGGCCAAACCAGTCAGATTTTAAACGCGGGGACGCCAAGATCGAACCGAAGGTCGCAAAGGCACTCGGCAGACGCCATTGGGCGGAAAGGCATGAAGACAGGTTACACAGAGGGCACGGAGCCTAGCCCACAGAGACGGCGGGAGGCGGCTTGATTCCGGCTCGTGGCGGGATCTGCGACGCGGAGAATGAGTGTCACTTGACGTTAAAATGAGAAGGGTTAGGTCGGGGCCTGGTAGTCGGCTTTGGGCACACGGATTAGGACGCTGCGGCAGTTGTAGTGGGCGGGGGGGGGCGTGAGCCAGCCGTCTCCCCAGCGGCGGCCGTCGCGGGCGCGGCAGAGCGCGGTAGTTTGGGCGTCTAGGATGGTGCTCCAAACGAGGTATTCGCCGTTGGCCTCGGCCTGCAAAACCTCGCCGGAAAAAGTGGCGTAGGCTTTGGCCTCGCGCTCGGCGAAGGATTGGCCGCTTTCGGACGAAGCCGAAAGTGCGGTCGAGGGTGCGGCGCAGCCGCAGCCGCAGCTTTTTGCGGCGGTGGGTGCGGCGGGGTCTGGGGCGGGGCTCGCGGGGGCTGATGGGTCGGCGGAGTCGGCAGGCTTGGCGGTGGGGATGCCGAATGGGGAAACGGGGACGAATTAACCTAAAAACGGCATTGGAAACCGCAGTTTACGCGGATGGACGCGGATGTCGAAAAGTTACGGAATATCAGCGGTTCGCCGGCTGGGTGACTCGTTTG
>CAMDHP010000024.1 GCA_945898185.1 Akkermansia muciniphila
TACAGCCTCACAGGCCGGTGACTACACCGTGGTGGTGACCAACGTCGCCGGACTAGTTGAGGCCAAGGCTAAATTGACCGTCCAAGTGCCGCCGCAAGTCGTCAGCGGTCCCGGTCCCGTGCAACAAGCCGTAATCGCCGGTTCCACTGTCACCTATCAAATTGTCGCCACTGGCGATCCGGCCCCCGCCTATCAATGGTTGCGAAATGCCTTAGCTATTGATGGTCAAACCACTGATACGCTTACGCTCAATGCAGTCACCGCAGCCAACGACGGGAACTATTCCGTGCGGGTGACAAATGCAGCGGGCAACGTCGTATCCCCCGTGAGCGGGCTGTCGGTCGGCTCGGCGGCCAGGATCGTCTCCGGGCCGCAATCAGCCTTGGTGGCGACGCAGGCAAGCGTCACGCTGAGCGTGAGCGCCACAGGGTCTCCCGCCCCGACTTATCAATGGCTGCGCGATGGCAAAGACATTCAAGACGCCACCGCCGCTACGCTCACGCTGAGCAATGTGAGTGCGGCCGATGCGGGCAGCTACACCGTGCGAGTGGATAATGTTTTCGCCACCGTGGTCAGCGATCCCGCCGAGGTGCGAGTCGCCCAAGCAGTCAGTGCGACGGCACCAAAAGTGCCGCAGGTCTTTTTACCCGGTAGCACCCTTTCCCTAGGGGGAAGCGCGGCCTACACCGGGCCTTTGCGCTACGTCTGGTTCCGCGACGGCAAGCAGATCGCGGGTAACACCGGCCCCTCACTCTTCATCGAAAGTGCCGCCTTTTCAAATTCGGGCGTTTACAGTGTTAAAGTGTATGGAGCGAACAATGTCCTCTTGAGCACCAAAGTCGTGGCCACCGTGAAGATTTCCGTGGCGAGCGCCTATGATGCGCTTCTGCGCACGACCGGGCCGGAGAGCCCCGCAGGGATTATCAGCCTACAGGTGGCCGACAACGGCACGTTTACGGGGCTCTTGGGCTATTCCGACGGCAAGAGCTACAAGTTCGGTGGGAAATTCTCCTTCCCGGCGACGCCCCTTGCTGGTCAGGCGTCGGTCGCCATCGCGCGCCGCGGACAAGCCACCCTGCTCCTTGATTTGCAGCTCGATGCCAAGAAATCCGAGCTGGACATCGGCTTGGTGGAGTCCGGTTCGCTGGCGCCTACCTGCTTCGGACTGGGAGAGAAACGCCGGGGCACGCCCTCGCCATGGAACGGAGTTTACTCGCTGGTATTGACGCCGCAGGGGCCTTTCGACCCAGGCGAGCCAACCTCCAGCATATTGCTCACCGCTCGAATCACCAAGAACGGAAGCCTGGCCCTGACCGGCACACTCACGGACGGCACCAAGATTAATGCAACCGTCGCCGGCTCGATTGAGGGACGTTACGCCTTCTACCTCCGACCCTATCGCAAGGGGAGCGGTTTGCTGGCAGGTGAGCTTATACTGGAGAACTCTCCGGCTGGCTATTTTGCCGATCTTTCCAGTGGATTATGGATTTGGACCCGCGAGGCGGCCAAGGGCATCACCCCGATCAGCCTTGAACTGGTTCCCGCCATGGCACCGTAACGATCTGCCGGGGTGCTGCACACCTCTTGTCGCTCGGTTCGTTGGCAGTTTTCAGCCGGGCGCTAACCGGGGGGTTCACGGTGCGGTATCGACGCTAGGCCAGTTCACTCCATTCCTTTTCCCATGGGCCATAAGTTAACGAGCGCCAATGAGGGCAGACATTGCTTGCCGGAAAAGACGGAGTCTGGCGTCTCCCTTCGCGATCTTTGGTTCCCCTTGGTGCTGCTGACGGGGGTATTCCTGATCTATTACAACGCGCTCGGAGTCCCATTCATTTTTGACGACGAGTATTCGGTAGTCAAAAACGTGAGCATCCGGCAACTCTGGCCGCTCACAATACCGCTCGCTCCGCCCTACGATGCAGCCGGTGCGGCGGGGCGCCCGCTTTTTAATCTGTCACTGGCGGTCAACTACGCCATCGGCGGGCTGGAGGTGCGGAGCTATCACCTGTTCAATATCGGACTTCACGCCGCCAACGCACTGCTGCTCTGGCTGCTCCTACGCGCGACCTTGCGAAGGCCCACGGTGCCGGCCGCCTACCGTGACGCCGCCGGACTCATCAGCGTATGCATCGTATCCCTTTGGGCCGCGCATCCGCTGCTTACGATCGCGGTCACTGTAACCCAGCAACGCACCGAGCTGTTAGGCGCGTTTTTCATTCTTCTGTCCTTGTATGCTTTCTCCCGCGCGACGGATGAGAAAGGAGGAAACAAAGGATGGTCCTTGGTTGCGATCACCGCCTGCGCAGCTGGCATGGCGAGCAAGGAGACTGCGGCCTGTATTCCGATTCTGGCATATTTTTACGACCGCACGTTTGTCGCCGGCTCGTTTGCCGAGGCGTGGAAGCGGCGAGGCCTGCTATTGGTCGCCATGTCCTTAACGTGGATTTTGCTGCTATGGGTGATGCTGGGAACAAACCAACGCGCGGGCTCTGTCGGCTTCGGACTGGGAGTTGGCCTGTGGGAATATCTGCTTACCCAATGCGATGCAATTGTGCGGTATCTAAGGCTCTGCTTTTGGCCCAAACCACTGATTTTTGACTACGGCGTGGTAACGGTAAAGACCTTGTCCGAGGTGCTGTGGCAGGCCGTCCTAGTGGTCACACTGCTGACCGGAACGGTGTGGGCGCTAGTGCGACGTCCCATGTTGGGTTTCTTGGGTCTGGTTTTTTTTCTAGTGCTAGCGCCAAGCTCGAGCTTCCTGCCCGTGGTCACGCAGACCATGGGCGAGCAGCGGATGTATCTGCCTTTGGCGGTTGTCATGACCATCCTAGGGTTATTTACCGGGCGCTGGCTCACGCCGCGATATGCGGTGCCGCTCGTATTGAGCGTGGTGGGCTTGGCCTCGTTTCAGACCGTCATGCGCAATCGTGATTACGCGACCGAAATCGGAATTTGGCGCGATACGCTGAAAAAACATCCAGGAAGCATTCGCGCGCATATGAATCTGGCCGCATCCCTCCACGCAAAAGGGCAAGCGCAAGAAGCGATAAGTATCTTACAAGCAATTCTGGATCAACACATGCATCTGATAACTGAATCCGGTCTGGCCACCCAGCAAAGTTGGGACGCGCGGATCTACTCAGCCTTGGGGGAAGGTTGGGCGCTGCTCCGTCGCTATCCTGAAGCAGAGGGCTATTTCAACAAGGCAATCCAGCTCAACCCACGCCATGCCAGCGCCTATTTCAATCTTGGTAAAATCTACTCAGATCAAAACCGATACCGAGAAGCGGCGGAGCGATATCAATCGGCGATTGAGTTAAAGCCGGATGATCGTGAGGCGATGCTCAACCACGGCCGCGTGTTGATTTTGACGCAGGACTTCATTCGGGCGGAGCGAGTGTTGGCCGCGTTGGTGGACCTGGAACCACACAATTTCGCCGCCGGTATGGATCATGCGGACTCTATCATTCTGCAGGAACGTTATGGTGAGGGCCGAAGGCTGTATCAGAATCTTCAACGTATGGACCCGGCCAACGGCCGTATCCGGGAGAGGCTTTCCCAGTTGAACCAAGTGTTATCCGCCACCGAAGCGCGGTGATAGCGAAACGTCCGAAATTAGCCCGCGTGGCGCAGCAGACACTCAACACCATTTAGATTAGCATCTAGCTCAAATTCTGCGGTCCGGGTATGATCCGGAGACCTAGGTGACAGATTATCCGGGGACATAGGTTACACTTTGGGGTCCGCAGGAAGGGGTCACGGTCCGCAGGAAGGGGTCAGGTCCCAACTAATTGAAAAGGTGCTTGATCCTGTCCTTCGCGGTTGTTTGTAGTTCTGCAATGGCGAGGAAATTGAGACTGCAATACGAAGGAGCGGTTTACCACGTGATCAACCGGGGGAACTATCGCAGGGACGTTTTTGAAACGCCGGATAAGGCAAAGGCTTTTGAGTCATGCTTGTTTGAAGCGGCGACCAGGCTGGGCTGGAAGTTACACGCTTATGTGTTGATGCGGAATCACTATCATTTGGCGGTCGAAACACCGGAGGCAAATCTGGTGGAAGGAATGCACTGGCTCCAGAGCACGTTTGCGACGCGGTTCAACCGGTTTCGGCAGGAACGGGGGCATTTGTTTCAGGGCAGATACCAGGCGCTCGTAATCGAGCCTGGGGCTGCCTTGGGGCGGGTGGTGAGCTATATCCATTTGAACCCGGTAAGAGCGGGAATCGTCGCGGCGGAGAGCGTGGGGGAATTTAACTGGAGCAGCTTGAAACGTTTGATGACACATGGGGCGCCGCCGTGCCTGAGCGCGGAGGCGTGGCTGGGGGCGATGGGATTTTCGGATGATGAAGGGGGATGGCGTGAGTATGTGAGTTATCTGGCTGGCTTGGCGGCGGACAAGGAGGCGCAAAAGGAACAGGGATTTGAAGCCATGAAGAGTGGCTGGGCAATCGGGACGGAGGGGTGGCGCAAAGCACTCGCCAAAGAATACGCGCAGTTAACCGTATCCCGAGGCGTGCCGCAGAATGAGTTGGCCGATTTGAAGCGTGCCCAATGGGAACAGGCACTCGCGGAAATGATGCGTAGGGCCGGGCGGACGTCGGCGGATGCGGCAGGCGCCCGAAAGGGCGCTCAGTGGAAGGTTGAACTCGCGGCCGAAATGCGAAGCGAAACCAGCGCGAACAACACCTGGATCGCCGAGGCGCTGAACATGGGCTCAGGTAATGCCGTTAGCGAATACTTGAGTCGGTTGAAAAATACGAAAAATCAAGAAATTGGGGCCTGACCCCTTTTTCGGGACTACCCCTTTTTCGGGACTGCGGAGTCAGTTCGAATCAGTTGGCGTCGAAAAGGAGCCCATGAAAGGTTCGCAGGATAATGGACTCACGGTTTGCGGGCGGGGAGGATGCCGGGGGGCAAACGTAGCTGGCGGGTGAGCAACCAGGAGACGCCGGTGAGATCGCGCAGGCCGCGGAGGGCGCGGCCTCCGATGGTGTATTTGGAGACGCCACGCAGGCGGGGGCGGTGGTTGACGGGGACCTCGACGATCGAGAGGCCGGCGTTTTTCAAAAGAGCGGGCAGGAAGCGGTGCATGCCGTTGAAGGGAACGAGAAACCGGACATGCTCGCGGCGCATGGCCTTGAGCGAGCAACCGGTGTCGCGGATGCCGTCGTGGAGGAAGGCGCGGCGGATTTTGTTGGCGAAGCGGGAGGCGATGCGGCGGTTCCAGGTATCCTGACGGTGAAGACGGTAGCCGCAGGCAACATCAGCGGAGGCGAGAGCGGCGACGAGCGCGGGGATGTCGGCGGGGTCGTTCTGGCCGTCGCCGTCGAGCATGACGCAAAGCTCCCGGGTGGAATGGTGGAGGCCGGCATAAAGCGCGGCACTCTGACCGCAATTATAGGCGAGGGCTACGACTTCGATGCTGGGCTCAGCGCGGAGTTTGGCCAGGGTGGCGTCGGTCGAGCCGTCGTCCACGGCGACGATCTCGGCGGCGGGGCACGCCTGGCGGATCTCGCGGAGAAGTTCGGCGACGTTTTCCTCTTCGTTGAAGAAGGGGACAATGATGGAGAGGCGGTCGGTCGTGGGGAGCATAGCCTTGGGCGGAAAGCCCAAAGACCCGCGGGGCGAGTCACAAGCCTCATTCGCGGGATGGCGATGGGTGAAGCGAGGGGCGGAACGCGAGAGGCGGGCGCTTTTGGGGTAATTCGGAGCGGCGAAAGGAATCCCGTTGCGATGCGAGCACGGAGTGTCGGATGGTTTTAGCGCATGACAGACGCCCCTCGCGACGAACTCTCCAAGGATACCCGCTGGCGCGAGCTGGCGTTTTTGGCGGTGGTGGCGGTGCTGCTCACGCCAATCTTTTGGCTGACGAGACTCGATCTCGTGGCGGCGGGGTGGTTTTACGATGCGACACAGGCCGTGCCCTGGCCGATGGGGGACGCGTTGATCTGCCAGATTTTTTATTATGCGCCGCCGGTGTTGATCGGGTCCATCGTGGTGGCGGCGGGCTGGTGTTTTGTGACCGGGGGACGCGGGCCTTTGACCCGCGGACGGCGGCGGGCGGGAGTGATCATGTTGCTGGCGGCGCTGCTCGGTCCGCTGATTCTGGTGAACGCCGTGTTTAAGAATCACTGGGGGCGGCCGAGGCCGAAGCATATCGAGGAGTTGGGCGGTAAAATGCACTATGCGCCCCCGCTGCTCAAGGGCACGGCGGGGGCGGCGAAATCGTTCCCGGCCGGACACCCCTCGATGGCGTTCGTGTTTGCGGTGTTTTATCTGTTGCTGCGCGAGAAGCGGCGGCGGCTCGCACGGGCATTGCTGGTGGCGGCGCTTGTGGGCGGACTGGCGATGGGTGTGGCACGCATGGCGGCGGGGGCGCACTTTTTATCGGACGTGATTTGGTCGGTGTTGATCACGTGGTTCGCGGTGTGGGTGGCGTATTACGGCGTGATGGCGGTGGGTGCGCGGCGCAGCGCGGCGGTCGCGGGAGGGCGGCGGATGGGCGCGGGGCAATGGTTGGCGGTGTCGCTCGCGGTGGGGGCGATCGTGGCGGGGTTGCTGTTTATCACGCCGGTGAATCGGAGGGCGGCGTTTGCGTGGCCGGCGGGGCTGGCGGCGCCAGGGACCTTGGTGGTGCGGGCGCCGGGGGCTTTGGTAAAAGTGAAAGTAGAGCCGGTTTCAGCGGTGGCGGCGGGGGCGGCCTTTGAGCTTAGGCAGACATTGGGCGGCTTTGGCCTGCCGTGGAACCGACTGCGGGTGCGGCAGGACAAGGCGGAGGCGGGCTGGGGCTCCCTCGCGACCTGGAGTTACGATGGGCAGGCGCGCGGGATTTACACCGAGTTGGATAACCTGCTGACGATCACGGTGCGCGATCCGGCGGTGCGGGTGTTGCGCGTCGAGACCGCTGGCGCGAAAGTCGAGGTCGAGGAAGGCAACGCCGGGTGGCTGGAAATCGTGGATGTGCCGGCGGTGGAGAGCGCGGGGGCTGCGCAGAAGGCGCACGCACGCTGAGGCTTGCCCTCCGCCGTCCGCTCGCGTCAGCCTGACCCTTTACGCCATGCAAAAGACCTCCGACCTGAATGTCGTCGAGACACGACCTCTGCCGACCCCCGCCCAGCTGCTCGCCGCGCTGCCCAAGACGGAAACTCAGGCCGACTTTATCACCGCCTCCCGCCGCGAAATCCAAAAAATCATCTTCACCGATGACCGCCGTTTTCTCTTGGTGATCGGCCCGTGCTCCATCCACGACGTCGAGGGTGGCCGCGACTACGCCCGCCGCCTCGCCGCTCTCGCCGCCGAGGTCTCCGACCGCGTCATGGTCGTCATGCGCGTGTATTTTGAGAAACCCCGCACGACGGTCGGCTGGAAGGGTCTCGTGATGGATCCGCATCTCGACGGCTCGCACGATATTCCCGCCGGCCTCCGCGCGGGCCGTGCGTTCCTCCGCGAAGTGCTCGACCTCGGCTTGCCCACCGCCACCGAGTTCCTCGACCCGATTACTCCGCAATACATCGCGGACCTCGTCTGCTGGGGGGCCATCGGCGCCCGCACCACCGAGTCCCAGACCCACCGTCAGCTTGCTTCCGGTCTGTCCATGCCCATCGGCTTCAAAAATGGCACCGACGGCGGACTCACCGTCGCGATCAACGCCATCAAGGCCGCCGGTCAGCCCCAGACTTTTCTCGGCATCGGCCTCGACGCCGCCGCCGCTGCCGTCCGCACCCGCGGCAACCGCGATTGCCACATCGTCCTGCGCGGTGGCTCCAAAGGCCCCAACTTCTCGCCCGCCCACATCGCCGAGACGGAGTCGCTCTTGGTCAAATCCGGCCTCGCCGCCTCGATTTTGGTGGACGCCTCGCACGACAACTCCGCGAAGAAGCCAGAGAATCAACCCGAAGTCCTCCGCGCCCTCACTGCCCAGATCGAGGCCGGCAACAAGTCCATCATGGGCGCGATGGTCGAGAGTAACATCCATGCCGGCAACCAGGTCTTCCCCGCGCCCAGAGAGCAGCTTAAATACGGAGTCAGCATAACCGACGGTTGTATTGATTGGCCGACTACAGAGAAGCTTATCCGCGACCTCCACGTCGCCCTCGCCGCCCGCTTCGTATAGACGCATCCCGGCGGCGGCAAGGCGCTGCGGCCCAAGGCGCGGGCCCGGGTCACGCCCCCGGTTAAAACCGGCTCGCCACCGCCTCGGTGCGAGGCGAGGTTTTAGGTTTTCCCGTCGCCCTTCCCGCCATGAACAAAACAGCCCTCGTCGCCCAGTTTCAAAAAGTCTTCGGCCGCGCGCCCGAAATCGTTACCCGCGCTCCCGGACGCATCGAGTTCATCGGCAACCACACCGACTACAACGGGGGCACCGTGCTCGGAGCGTCCATTGACCGCGGCGTGGCAGTGGCGGTGGCGCGGCGCACGGATGGGAAGCGTAATTTTCACAGCAGCTACGCCGGCAAGACCGTTTCTTTGCCTGCCGCCGGTGCGCCGATGAAGCAGTCCGGCGAGGCCTTCTGGACAAACTATCCGCTCGGCGTGCTCGCGGCCCTCCCCCACTTCGGGCTCAGCGTGATCGAGGGTTTCGACTACCTCGCCGACAGCGACCTCCCGGCGGGCGCCGGCCTCTCCTCCAGCGCTGCGATCGAGCTCGCCTCGGCGCTCGCCTTCCTCGGCGCGACCGGCCAGGCGCCTGACCGCGAGACCGTCGTGAAAATCGGCAAACACGCCGAAAACCACTTCGTCGGCGTGCCCTGCGGCATCCTCGACCAGGGCGTCTCGGGCTTCGGCAAGGCGGGGCACCTCGTGTTCATTGATTGCGCGGGACCGCGTTTCGCCACCGTGCCGATGCCAGCGGGAGCGAGCTTCTGGATTTTCAACACCCACACGAAGCACGCCCTGGTGGACGGCCTTTACGCTGCCCGCCACCGCGAATGCATGGCGGCGGCGCAGGCGCTGGACGTGAAACTGCTGGTTGATGTATCGGTGGAAGAACTACGCTTAGCAGAGGCGGGCGTGGAGCCGGTGGCCTACAAACGGGCGCGCCACGTAGTCGAAGAAATTGAGCGGGTGGAAGGCACGGTGCAGGCGCTTAAAGCGGGCGACATCGCCAAGGTGGGATCTCTGCTCACCGCTTCGCATCGCAGTTCGCAGAGCCTGTTTGAAAACAGCACGGCGGAGCTCGATTTCCTGGTGGATACGCTGGTGTCGTCTTCAGGGGTTTACGGCGCGCGGCTGACCGGAGGCGGCTTTGGCGGCGCGGTGATGGCGTTGGCCGGCGCGGGTTTCGGCACGGTGCAAGCCGAGGCCGTGGCGGCAGCGTATGCGGCGAAGTTTGGAGCGCGGCCCGATATCCTGCCCATGAACACCGGCGACGGGGCTGCGGTGCTCTAAGCCCGAACTCCTAAGTTGGCGGCGATGAGATGGTGCAATATACTGAGGCAGATGGTCGTGAGTGAACTCCGAGGCGCACTAAAAGTGCATCGAGGTGGGTGAGCGAACGAGCAGCTGCCCAGTAGATTGCATCAGATCGCGGCGTCCAACTCAGGAGTTCGGGCCAGAGCGGATGGCGCCCGCCTCGGTTCAACCAGCTCCCGGGCGTTACCTTAATCCGAAGGCTTAAGTTGGCGGCGTTAGCCGATCGCCTCTTCGCAGTCCTTTATGAGATAACCGACGGCGGCAAGTTGGGCGCAGATCGCGGCGGCGGGGTGAGTTTCAAAGTGAGCAGGATGAGCAGGCCGATGATGAAGAATGCCGTGTTTACAAGAATGGCGCTGCGCTGGCCAAAGTGGGTGGCGAGCAGACCGAAGATGGGCGTGCCGACGACCCCTGCGAGTTTACTGAAGAAACCCCAATATCCAAAAAACTCGCCGCTTTTCCCCGGCGGCGTAAAGAGCGCCACCACCGCGCGGCCGCCGGCTTGAAAGCCACCCAGCGCCACGCCCGCGCCCACTCCGATCAAAAAAAACCAGGCTTTGGTCGGGCACCACCACGCGGCGACACAGACGACGATCCAAAGCAGCAGCGAAAGACTGAGTGCGAGCTTCGGGCTGGTTCTATCTTGGAGAAAACCAAAACCCGCCGCGCCCGCCACCCCTGCCAGTTGCAAAATCACAAAGAGACCGATGGTTTCCTTTTGCGTGAACCCAAACGCCTGGCCGGCAAACACGGCCGCGAAAGCGACCACGGCGGTAAGTCCCGCGGTGCCGAAAAAGAGCGAAATGAAAAACCATCCCAAGGTCGGATGCTCGGGAAGCGCGCGCAGCGAACGCAGGTTTTCCGACCAACTCTCCACCAGCACACTGCGACTGGGCGGCAGCGCTCGCGGCACGGCGCGTTCGCGCAGGAGAAGCAGGGTCGGCAGCGCGGCGAGGAAGAAAAATGCGCCGGTCATCACAAAGGTCCACGGCACGCGATCCACGCCGGCGGTCTCGCCGCTCTGAATGATGAGGAGCGCAAAGACGAGGCTGAGCAGGCCCCCAAAGTAGCCAAAACTCCACCCGTAGCCCGAGATGCGTCCGGCGTTTTCCGGCGTGCTGATCTCTGGAAGGAAACCGGCACAAATATTTTCGCTCAGATAAAAGGCCATCGTCCCGACCGCGACGAGGCCAAGCGCGAGCCAGACCTCACCCACACCGACAAACCAAAGCGAGGCGGTCGCCAGGGCGCACACCGTGGCGGTGACGACGAGGAAGGTTTTTTTGTTGGCGCGGATGTCGGCCATCGCGCCAATCAGCGGCGAGACGAGCAGCACCGCGAGTTGCGCCCCGGCGAGAGTGAAGCCCCACCAGGTGGACGCGATGGGCCGGCCCTCGGCCACGACTTTGGCGAAATACACCGAATAGATCACCGTGATTATCAGCGTGGTGAAGGCCGAGTTCGCGAAGTCAAAGCAACACCACCCGAAGATCTCCCTTCGCTTCACCGTTGGAAAACTCGGGGCGGACGGCGCGGCTTCGGCGGAGGGGCTCATGGCGCAGGATTGCAGCTTTCGTGCGCACGACAGGCAAGTCTCGCCGCATCGCGCCGTGGCCGGACTTTCTTAACAAGCAAGGGGCAAGCAGCTTCCGGACAATCGGGAAACTCGGCTTGATTCCCGGCGTCGCTGGGTAGTGTAATGCCTCCTATCACTCGATTATAAACCCGAACTCACCGCCTGTGCCTGCACTCGTCTCCGCTTCTGCTTCATCCTCCAGCCCTGGATTTGCCCGCCGCGCCCTCACCGCTGTTTCGCAGTGGATCGACTCCGACTATTGCCCGGATGGAGCCGAGAAAATGCGCAACGAACCCGACCGCGTGGACTGGGTGCGTGTCATGCCGTTCGTGGTGCTCCACCTTGGATGTCTTGGCATCATTTGGGTCGGCGTGAGCGCCTTCGCCGCCTGGTCTGCCGTGTTCCTCTACTTCATCCGCATGTTCGCGGTCACCGGCATCCATCACCGCTACTTCTCGCATAAGACCTACAGCACGTCCCGCTTCGGACAGTTCATCCTCGCCCTCTGGGCCGGCACCACCGTGCAGCGCGGCTCACTCTGGTGGGCCTACCATCATCGCCACCATCACCAGCACTCGGATGGCGCCGAGGATGCCCACTCGCCACATGTTCACGGGTTCATTTGGTCGCACATCGGCTGGATTACCTCGCGCCGCAACTTCCCCACCGATTACAGCAAAATCAAGGACCTCGCCAAGTTTCCCGAGCTCGTCTGGCTCAACCGCTTTGACCTCGTGGTGCCCATCCTCTTTGCGTTTTCACTCCTTGGTCTCGGCATGGCGCTCGAGCGCTTCGCCCCCGGCCTCGGCACCAATGGCCCGCAGATGCTGATTTGGGGCTTCTTCGTGAGCACCACCGCCCTCTTCCACGGCACCGCTTGCATTAACTCGATGGCCCATCTCATGGGGAAACGCCGCTTCAAAACCGACGACGATTCGCGCAACAGTTTCATTCTCGCGATTATTTGCCTTGGCGAGGGCTGGCACAACAACCACCACCGCTTCCAAAGCTGCACCCGCAACGGCTTCTACTGGTGGGAAATTGATCCCACCTACTACGGTCTGAAGCTGATGTCCTGGACCGGCTTTATCTGGGGGCTCAAGTCGGTGCCGAAGTCCATCCTCGAAGAAGGTAGCCATGCCGACCACCACAAGTCCGTCGCCGCCGCCGCCCGCTCCGTCGAAGCGGGCCATCAGTCTGCCTACTCTACCCTCCGCCACGTCGTTCCTGCCGCCGCCGCCATAGCCGTGGCAACCGCCACCGCCGCCCGCGGAGAGCTGCCCAAAAAAGAAGAGCCGCCCGCGATGCACAAGGACCTCAGCAGCGAAATAGTGAATCCCTCGTCCGCCTCGGCCGCAGACACGGTGGTTTGAGCGGAGCCGCCTTCGCGGCGTTTCTAGGCGCGTTTGGTTTTCGACCGCCGGACGCGCGCAACCTTGGTCTCACTTTCTCATGCGCACCGCTATCATCGGCACGGGCATCGCCGGTCTCGGCACCGCCCACTTCCTGCATCGCGCCGGCGATGACGTGACCTGCTTCGAGCAAGGCGGCCACATCGGCGGCCACAGCAACACCGTCGAAGCCATCGAGCCCGAGACCGGCAAGGCCCTGCCGATTGACACCGGTTTCATGGTGTTCAACCGCGTCACCTACCCCCTGCTCTGCCGCCTCTTCGACGATCTGCAGGTGCCGGTGAAGCCCACCGACATGTCCTTCGGCGTGCGCGACGACGCCACCGGGCTCGAGTGGTGCGGCTCCTCGCTCAACCATCTCTTCGCCCAGCGCAAAAACATCTTCAACCCGCGCTTCATCAAAATGCTGATGGCGGTGAATCGCTTCAACCAAGAGGCCATCCCCGCACTTGACGACCCCGAGACCGCCCGACTCAGCCTCGGCGACTACGTGAAACGGCGCGGCTATGGAAAAGATTTTCTCGACCTCTACCTCGTGCCGATGAGCAGTGCGGTCTGGAGCACCCCGCCCGAGCAAATGCTGGCCTTCCCCGCCATCTCCCTCCTCCGCTTTTTCCACAACCACGGCTTCCTTGGCCTCGACACCCAACACCCTTGGTGGACGGTGGACGGCGGCTCCCGCGAATACGTGAAGCGCCTCATCGCGCCCTTCGCCGATCGGATTCATCAAAATACGCCGGTGAATCGCGTCGTTCGCCACGGCGCCGGCCGCGGCGTAACCGTCCTGACCGCAGGCGGCCATGAACACCGCTTCGATCGCGTCGTCATCGCCGCGCATGCCGATCACGCACTGCGCCTGCTGCTCAACCCCACCGACGCCGAGCAACGCCTGCTCGGCGCCTTCCGATACCAGGCCAACACCGCCACGCTCCACACCGACGCCACCGTGATGCCGCGCACCAAGCTCGCCTGGGCCAGTTGGGTGTATCAGGTTTCCCGTGACGAGCTCGGCCGCATCAAGCCTGCCACCCACTACTGGATGAATCGCCTGCAAGGCGTGAGCAACCTGGAGCAGTATTTCGTCTCCATCAACGGCGCGGAGCGCATCGCGCCGGCCAAGGTTATCAAAACCATCGCCTACGAGCACCCGCTCTTCGACCTCGACGCCCGCTCGGCCCAGGCCGAATTGCCCTCGCTCAACTCATCCGCGAAGGGCCGCACCGATACCTACTTCGCCGGCAGTTACTTCCGTCACGGCTTCCATGAAGACGCCTTCATGAGCGCGGTGCAGCTCAGCGAGCAGCTCCTCGGCCGCGATCCCTGGACGGCGGCATAGTAGATGGCGGGTTTTTGGGCGGCATAACGTCATTTGCTTTCTCCCATCGGTCTCCTTCGATACACCCGAGTCAAGCCCGTCTCCGCCTATGTCGAAATCCCCCCTTCCTCCGTCGCCGGAGAACCCCGAACAGCAGCGTCTGGCCGAGGACGCCACTCGCACGAAGAACTGGAAACGCTGGGGGCCCTACCTCGCGGAGCGCCAGTGGGGCACGGTGCGCGAGGATTACTCGCCCGACGGCGAGAGCTGGGGCTCAATCACCCATGACCAGGCCCGCAGCCGCGCCTACCGCTGGGGCGAAGACGGCCTGCTCGGCATCACCGACCGTGAGTGCCGGCTCTGCTTCGCGCCCGCACTCTGGAACGGGCGCGACCCGATTCTCAAGGAACGCCTCTTCGGCCTGGCCAACCACGAAGGCAACCACGGCGAGGACGTGAAGGAGGCCTACTTCTACCTCGATGCCACGCCAACTCATTCCTACCTCAAGGCGCTCTATAAATACCCGCAGGCCGCCTATCCTTACGAGCAGATCCTGGCCGCCAACCGGGCCCGCTCCCGCCACGAGCCCGAATTCGAGCTGGCCGACACCGGCGTGTTGAACGACAGCCGATACTTCGACGTCCTTTGCGAATACGCCAAGGCCGGGCCGGATGATCTGCTGATCCGCCTCACGATCACCAACCGCAGTCCCGATGCCGCGAGTATCCACGTTCTCCCTACGCTGTGGTTTCGCAACACCTGGGCCTGGGGTTGCGCGCACGAGGAAGGTTGCGACACAAAGCCGGAACTGTGCGCGCTCGATCCGCTAAAGGTGGCATGCTCGCACGTCACGCTCGGGGACTTCGTATTTCAGCAGGAAAGCGCCGCGCCGCTGCTCTTCACAGAAAACGACACCAACACCCGCCGACTCTTCGCCAGCGCAAACCCCTCGCCATTTGTGAAGGATGCCTTTCACGAGTATATTGTCGGCGACCGTGCCGGGGCCGTAAATCCCGCCCTGATCGGCACAAAGTGTGCGGCGCATCATCACTTCACCCTCGCGCCTGGCGAGGAACGCGTGATCCGCCTGCGGCTTCACGCTGCCGCCGCAGAGCCGGATGGCGGCGCCTTCGGGGTGGCGTTTGAGCGAATCTTTGCCGCCCGCCAGTCGGAAGCAGACGCATTCTATCACAACATCCTCCGCCAAGTGACCGCAGTTGAGGAGCGTCGGATCGCGCGCCAAGCCTACGCCGGTTTGCTGTGGTCGAAGCAGTTTTACCATTACGTGGTGGAGGACTGGCTTGCCGGCGACACGAAGATGCCGCCGCCGCCCGCGAGCCGCCTCGAAGGCCGCAACACCGAGTGGCGTCACCTCTTCAACCGCGACGTGCTCTCGATGCCAGACAAGTGGGAGTATCCTTGGTTCGCGGCCTGGGACATGGCCTTTCAAATGATCCCGTTTGCGCGGGTGGACCCCCACTTTGCCAAGCACCAGCTCAACCTGCTGCTGCGCGAGTGGTATATGCACCCGAACGGGCAGATCCCCGCCTACGAGTATAACTTCTCCGATGTAAATCCGCCGGTCCACGCCTGGGCCTGCTGGCGCGTTTACAAAATGACCGGGCCGCGCGGCGCCCGCGACCGGCATTTTCTGGCGAGCACTTTTCAGAAGCTGCTGCTCAACTTTACCTGGTGGGTGAACCGCAAAGACCCGAGCGGAAAAAATCTTTTCGGCGGCGGCTTTCTCGGGCTGGACAATGTCGGCGTGTTCGACCGCTCCAAGCCGATGCCCGGCGGCGGCTCGCTAACCCAAGCTGACGGCACAGCGTGGATGGCGTTCTACTGCTCCACCATGCTTGCGATGGCATTGGAACTGGCCGAGAGCGACCGGTCCTACGAGGACATCGCCTCAAAGTTCTTCGAGCACTTCCTCGCGATCGCCGACGCCATGAATTCACTCGGCGGCAAAGGCCTTTGGGATGAAACGGATGGTTTTTACTACGACCAATTCGTTCTGCCCTGCGGACGTTCCGAGCCGGTGCGGCTGCGCTCCATCGTCGGAATCATTCCGCTGTTTGCGGTGGAGTTCATCAGCCTCGCGCAGTTGGAGGCACTGCCCGGTTTTGCCAGGCGCACCCGCTGGTTTCAGAAGCATCGGCCTGACCTCGCCCGGCAGATCTCCTGCCTCTCACGGGACGGCTGCGAAACGGGCCAGTTCAGCCTGGCCATACCCACCCGAGAGCGGCTGGAGCGGGTTCTGCGCTACGTCTTCGACGAAGCAGAGTTCCTCTCGCCGAACGGCGTGCGCTCCCTTTCGAGGGTGTATTTGGATAAGCCTTACGTCCTGCACATCGCGGGCGAGGAGCATCGTGTTTCCTATGTCCCGGGGGACGCCGACTCGGGACTCTTTGGCGGCAACTCAAACTGGCGCGGCCCGGTTTGGTTTCCGATCAACTACCTGCTAATCGAGGCGCTCGAGCGGTATCACCATTTCTACGGCGACACCTTCATCATGGAGTTCCCCACCGGAAGCGGACACCGCATGACACTCTCCGCGATCGCGGCGGAGTTGTCGCGCCGTCTGGTGGGCTTGTTCATGCCGGATGCCTCGGGGCGCCGTCCCTCTCTGGGAGAAGATCCGCGCTTCGCCTCTGATCCGCATTGGCGCGAACACCTGCTTTTTCATGAATACTTTGACGGCGAAACCGGGCGCGGACTCGGGGCCAGTCACCAGACGGGCTGGACGGCGCTGGTCGCACGCTTGGTAGATCACTTCCCTGGAAAACCGCTGGGCGAGACCTTGCCGCCTTTCGCGTTTAAGGCGGCGCCTACAACGCGGCCTTGAGCCGGAGGGCGAGCTCGATGGCCGCCTCGGCGCTTGCGGCAGTCACGGTGAAGTGCCCCATCTTGCGGCCCGGACGCGGCTCCTTCTTTCCATACAAATGGAGGTGCGCGCGCGGCGTGCCGAGGATGACTGTCCAGTCGGGCTCGCCGACACACTGGTCCCCCGCCCACTTCCAGGAATCACCGAGGATGTTCACCATCACGACGGACGGAGCGGTTAACGAAACATCGCCGAGAGGCAGGCCGGTGACGGCGCGGACGTGTTGTTCAAACTGGGATGTCACGCAGCCATCGAGAGACCAGTGGCCGCTGTTGTGCGGGCGGGGCGCCATTTCGTTGACGAGCAGTTCGCCGCTGTCGGCAAGGAAGAGCTCGACCGCGAGGATCCCGGTGAGGCTAAGCCGCTCGGCAATGGCCTCCGCGATGGCACAAGCCTCGCCCTGAATACCCGCAGCAACGCGCGCCGGCAAAATCGATAAATCGAGGATGTGCTTGGTGTGGATATTCTCCGCGACCGGGAAACACCGCGTCTCACCCGCAGTGGACCGGGCGACGATGACCGAGAGCTCGCACTTGAAATCCACCCACTGCTCGACGACGGCACGCTGCCCCTTAAATGACGCGACGGCGCGGCCGAGCGAGAGCTCGTCGGTGACCTTTTGCTGGCCCTTGCCATCGTAGCCAAAGTCGGCGGTCTTCACCACGCACGGTAGCCCGATGGAGCGGATCGCCTCGGCCAGGTTACCACCCGCCTCGCACTCGGCGAAACGCACGTGCGGGAAGTTATTTTCACGCAACCAGGTTTTCTCGCGAAGACGGTTTTGAGCGATTTCGAGAATTTGCCACTTGGGGCGAAAGACGGCCGCGCTCTCGAGCTTCCGGAGCGACTCGGTGGGGATATTCTCGAACTCGTAGGTGACCACATCACACGCCCGCACAAAGGCCTCCAGTGCCTTAAGGTCAGTGTAGAGCGAATGGACGGCATGGGCGCTTACCTCTGCGGCGGGGGAGTCAGCCGACGGCTCGTAAATATGCACGCGATAGCCAAGGCGCTCGGCGGCGTGTGCAAACATGCGTCCAAGCTGGCCGCCGCCGAGGACACCGAGAGTTTTACCGGGGAGAATCATAAAGAGAGAACACCTAATGCTCAATGCCGGAGACCAGCGCGCCTCAGGGGAGTTTGGCCGCGAGCACCGTGGCGGTTTGGTCGGCGCGAAAGGCGTGGAGCGCGGCGCGGATCGCGGCGTCGGTGCCCGCGAGAATAGCCGCGGCGAAAAGGGCGGCGTTGATCGCCCCCGGCTTACCGATTGCAAAGGTGGCGACCGGAACGCCTCCCGGCATTTGCACGATGGAAAGCAGACTGTCCTGCCCCTTGAGGCTGTGGCTTTCCACCGGAACTCCCAGCACGGGCAACACGGTGAACGCGGCCGTCATGCCCGGCAGGTGGGCGGCACCGCCAGCACCGGCAATGATGACGCGCAGGCCTCGCCCCTCGGCGGCTTTGGAGTAGTCCGCCATCTTGTCGGGCGTGCGGTGAGCGCTGACCACGTCCTTCTCGAAGGGCACCCCGAGCCGCTCGAGCGTGGCGGCGGCGTGCTGCATCGTTTCCCAATCGGACGTGCTGCCCATGATGATGCCTACAAGCGGAGCGGTGGTTGCCATAGACACTAACCTGAACCGCTGAACCGCACGGGGGAAAGCGGAAAGCTACGCACGGCGATTGACGGACTTCGTCAATTACGGCTACCTCACCCCAACAAGCACCATGAAAAAACCTTCCTCCCTTCGCTCCATTTCCTTGATTGCGGGCAGTCTGGCCGCACTCGCTTTGATCACCTCCGGTTGCAGCTCCGTCGCTTTGGATAAACAGGGTGACATGGAGGCGACCTACGTGGCGGGCGAATTCCGGATGCTGGTCAACGGCAACGCCCCGGCGACCGCCGCGGCCACCAGTGCCGCGTTCAAACAGCTCGGACTCTTCCAAATCAAGAGCACCCAGGACATCTACTCGGCCACCCTGCGCGCCCGCACTCCGAAGGACGAAAAAGTCACCGTGGGCATTGCCGAGGTGAACAGCCGCCAAACCATGGTCCGCATCCGCGTGGATATTATTGGCGACAAAAATTTCTCCCGAAAGCTCTACGAGCAGATCGATCGCAACCTCTCCTCCGGCGGGGGATCGTAAGGTCCGAACCGGCCCGCAAGGCCCGCAAAAAAGAGCGCGCGGCGCGATTGGTGCGCTCGTAAATGCCGAGCGGTCACTCGCCGGACCCTCTTTCCCCAAACGGGATTTTACGCGCTCTGAGCAAACAGGACTTGGCCAGCGCCTCCCGCAGCACGCCGTCCCGTAGTTCCGCGGAAAGGCGTCCCCCGTTTGTTCCACCCGTGGGCAAGCTCGCTTCAAAATGCGCGTGCAGCCCGCCGCCGTCTCGCCCACCTTCGAGTATCGTCCATGCATTTCGACTTCGACACCGTTCCCTCCCGCCTCGGCACCGACTCCCAAAAATGGCAGAAATACGCCAATCGTGATGTCCTTCCGCTCTGGGTGGCAGATATGGATTTTCGCTCCCCGCCCGCGATTATCGACGCGCTTCAGCGCCGCGTCGCCGACGGTATTTTTGGCTATGCCCGCCCGGTGAAATCCACCGTGGATGCCGCGGTCAACGCCCTCGCCTCGCGCTACGGTTGGTCCATAGACCCCACTTGGATTGTCTGGCTTCCCGGTCTAGTCTGCGGCCTCAACGTCACCGCACAAGCTTTCGCCGCTCCGGGCGAAGAGGTGCTATGCCTCACGCCCGTGTATCCACCGTTTATAACGGCGCCGAAAAACTCCGGCCGCGTCTCCGTTACCGTTCCCTTCATCCTCAACTCCACCGCCGCCCGCTGGGAAATTGATTGGGACGCCCTGGAGCGCGCCGTCACCCCGCGCACCAAGCTCTTCTTTCTCTGCAATCCGCACAATCCGATCGCCCGTGTCTTCCGCCGCGACGAGCTCGTGCGTATCGCCGATTTCTGCGCCCGCCACGATCTGCTCCTTTGCTCCGACGAGATCCACTGCGACCTCATCCTCGATTCCGCCTTGCCCCACCTGCCCACCGCCATGGTGGCGCCCGATCATGCCGCCCGCACGATCACCCTCATGGCCCCGAGCAAGACCTACAACGTCCCCGGCCTCGGCACCTCCTTCGCCATCATTCCCGACTCCGCCCTGCGCGCCCGCTTCGTCCGCGCCACCGCCGGCATTGTCGCCGAGGTGACCTGCCTAGGCTTCACCGCGTGCGAGGCCGCCTACCGCGATAGCGAGCCCTGGCGCCAAGCCCTGCTCGCGACGCTTCGCTCCAACCGCGACCACCTCTTCGCCACCCTCGAAAAAAGCCTGCCGGGCGTGCGCATAGAAGCGCCCATCGAGGCCACCTACCTTGCCTGGCTCAACGTCGCCGACCTCGGCCTCGCCGACCCTATCGGCCACTTCGAGTCCCATGGTGTCGGCTTGAGCGACGGCGCGTTCTTCGGCGCCCCGCGCAGCGACTATGTGCGACTCAACTTCGGCTGCCCCCGCGCCACCCTCGATGAAGCGCTTCGCCGCATGGCGGCCGCCGTCGCCGCCATTCCCGGTCGCGCCTAATCGATGAAACGGTCTGCATGCCGCGCGTCCACTGGATGTTCGAGATCTCGTTTTCCGAAAATCCGGTAGCGGACCTTGGCCACTCCGCGATAAGCCGCATCGCGCCAGCCGGACGGCACGACGGCAAACGCCGCGCCAATCCCGCTCCAAAAACCGCCTAGTAAGCGGAGCACGCCGATCACCCCATCGGTCCTCAGCCGATACTCGGCCCCGCCTGCCTCCGGTAAATATACGATGCTGTCGAAATTCTCCGTAGGCAGACCGAGCCGACGCAGCTTT
The DNA here is from genome assembly GCA_945898185.1 of Akkermansia muciniphila. Classification (GTDB taxonomy): domain Bacteria; phylum Verrucomicrobiota; class Verrucomicrobiia; order Opitutales; family Opitutaceae; genus IMCC26134_A. Next base: position 20,464 of record CAMDHP010000024.1, read on the forward strand.
GCTTGCGCGAACGCGCCTTGCAGCTTGGTAAAACGCAGCCCCCCCCGGCGATCCAACCGCAGTAATAATCGCACGACGACGTGGCACAAACCACACTCGCCGTCGTAGAGCAGCACCGGACCCGCGATGGTTTCCATGCGGTCACCTTGTAAACCGTTCCGCGCCTTGCAACTCCCGCCGCGCTTGCCCTGTCCGCCAGGGCAAAGCTTACTCCGCCGTCACGCCATACTCCATGCGCCTCGGCCCGCTCACGCTTTCCTCAAATCTCTTTCTGTCTCCACTCGCTGGATACACAAACCTCGCCATGCGCCTCACCGTGCGCGAGCTGGGCGGCCTGGGCCTCGCCACCACTGATCTGGTCAACGCCCGCTCGCTGCTCGAACGCAACAAGGGCGCGCTTCGCTTGGTCGCCACTTCGCCCGAGGACCGTCCGTGGGCCATCCAGCTTTTCGGTGCCGTTCCCGAGGAGATGCGCGACGCCGCCGTGATGTGCCAGGAAATGGGAGCCCAAGCGGTTGACATCAACATGGGCTGCCCGGTCAAAAAGGTCGTCAAAATCGGCGGGGGCTCCGCCATGATGACCGAGCTCGACAAAACCGCCTCCCTCGTTCGCGGCATGGTGGAGGCAGTCAAAATTCCCGTTACCGCCAAGATGCGCCTCGGCTGGGACGACCAAAACCTCACCGCGCCCGATCTCGCCGCCGCGCTCGAAGACGCCGGAGTCTCCGCCATCTTCGTGCATGGCCGCACCCGCGCCCAGGGCTTCGCCGGCCAGGTCAACCTCGCCGGCATCCGCGCGGTCGTGCAGGCCGTGAAGACCATTCCTGTGATCGGCAACGGTGATATCACCACACCCGAGGCCGCGCGCCACATGATAGCCGAGACTGGCTGCGCGGGGGTGAGCGTAGGGCGCGGGGCATTTTACGATCCGTGGATTTTTAAGCGCACCGACCATCTGCTTCGCACTGGCGAGTTACTTCCCGAGCCCACGATCGATGAACGCGTGCGCGTCATGCGCAAACACTTCGAGCGCTACGTTGATTTCTACGGCGAGCACGACGGCGCACGCCACTTCCGCCGGGTCGCTCCTTGGTATGCGCGGCGTTTCGGGCCCTCGAAACCCTTCAAGCACGCCATTCTGGCCATGAGCTCACGTGATGAGTTCGAGCGGGCCCTTGCGGAGTTTTTCGCTTGGAGAGCACGCTTCTGCGACGACCAAGGTGAGTTGCTGCCTAAGTTTCAACCGGAGCCGCTGGTGGCCTCGTTCATGCGCGATGCGGACGATCCAGTCTTCACCCGTGACTCAATCCCCGTGCCAAAGGGACCGGTGGAGAACTGGTAAGTTCAGGCCAAAAATGCGGGACCGGGGGTCAGTCATTTGGGCATCGAGTCGCGCGAAAGATCGGGCCGACTCCCTGCAAATTGCATCAGATCCCGCGGCCCAACTGAGAAGCTCGGGTTTAACCCGAAATCCGGAATCGGAACCGGTAAGATGTCGTAAGATGCTGGACGAAGCGCTGTAGCGCGTAGATGGCATCGCGTATGCGATGGCCCGCAGGGCCGCCCGTTATGGGTGCCCGCCATGCGGGCGATACCGGGCGCAACAGATCATAGTGAGCGAACCCAGCGGTGCACTAGAAGTGCATCGCTTTGGATGAGCGAACGATTAGCTGCCTAGCAGGTTGCGGCAGATAGCCGATTCCCATTTCGGATTTCGGGTTTAATTCGAACCCTTCTCGCGCTCCATAATGGCCCGTTCTCCGAGCTAACAGTCATTGCAAATTCCGCCAACCATTCAGGCGAAATCCTGCGGCACCGCCAGACGCTCTGGCTTGTCTGGATTCACCAGGGCGCTTTGAACCTCGGCTGGCACTGGTGTCGCCGTGAGCGGATAGCGGAAAGCGTGGCCTAAGTAGTTTTTAAAAACGATCTCGGTGTCGGTGATTTTCTCCACGTAGTCGGGATTCACCGGCACTTTTCCTCCGCCACCGGGCGCATCAATCACATATTGCGGTATCGCGTAGCCAGTGGTGTGTCCGCGCAGGGACTGGATAATCTCGAGCCCTTTGCGCACATCCACTTTGAAGTGCGATCCTCCCGTAATGAGGTCCATCTGGTAGAGGTAGTAGGGCCGCACCCGCATCCGCAGCAGGCGGTGCATCAGCGCCTTCATCACGTCGGCATCATCGTTTACGCCGCGCAGCAGCACACTTTGATTCCCCAAGGGCACACCGGCGAAACTGAGCCGATCACATGCCGCCTTGAGCTCGGCCGTCGCCTCGCGGGGGTGGTTCACGTGAATGCTCATCCAGATGGGGCCATGTTTCTTAAAAATCTCGCACAGCTCGGGCGTGATGCGCTGGGGCAGAAACACCGGGATGCGCGACCCGATGCGGATAAACTCCACGTGCGGGATCGCCCGCAGGCGGCCGAGCAGGTGGTCGAGCTTGCGATCACTCAACAACAGCGGATCGCCGCCCGAGAGCAGCACGTCACGCACCTCCGGATGCGATTCGATATAACGCAGGCCTTGCTCGTATTCGGGATGAAAATTATAGTCCTGCGCGTTCGAGACCAAGCGGCTGCGGGTGCAATACCGGCAATACGCCGCACACCGGTCGGTCACCAAAAACAGCACGCGGTCCGGGTAACGATGCACCAGGCCCGGCACCGGCGAATGTTCATCCTCGCCGAGCGAATCCAGCATTTCCTCAGCGTGGAGCTGAGTCTCGCCCGCACGCGGTATCATCTGCAGGCGGATCGGGCAGTTCGGGTCGGCCCGATCGATTAGGTTGAAAAAATACGGGGTGATCGCCAGCGCCAGTTTCTGGCTGGCGAAAAGCACGCCGGCGCGTTCGTCGGCAGTGAGGGTCATGAAACGCTCCAAATCTTCCAGCTTGGTGAGGCGGTTTTTCAACTGCCACGCCCAGTCATTCCAGTCGCTCGCGGGCACGTGTTGCCAAAGCCCTTGCCCCTCAAACCAAACACTGCGCTCTTCGGTGTAACCCATTATCGGGCCAAGTTGAATACCGCACCCATGCTGTCAAACTGGGGGAAGAGGTTCAGCCGCCAGTCCTCGATCCACCGCCTGCCCCGCCACCACTCCGCCCCACCCTTTTGTCTCCGCCCCCGCACAAAACCCTTGGCAGGCCCCAACCCACCCATTTTCGTCCTTTTTCCATGCCCACCGTGAAGCCCGCCCTACTCGCCCTCGAAGACGGTTCCATCTACCGCGGCCGCGCCTTTGGCGCCGACGCCACCATCGCCGGCGAGTGCGTTTTCAACACCTCGATGACCGGCTACCAGGAGATCGTCACCGATCCGTCCTACTTCGGCCAGATTGTCACCTTCACCGCGCCCATGATCGGCAACTACGGCGTCAACGCCGAGGACACCGAGGCCGCCGTGCCCCGCGCCTCCGGCCTGGTCGTGCGCGAGCTCTCCCCGATAGTTTCCAACTGGCGCGCCACCTCTTCCCTCGGCGACTACCTGAACAAATACGGTATCCCGGGTATCAGTGATGTGGATACCCGCGCCCTCACCAAAAAACTCCGCGTAGACGGGGCCATGAAGTGCTGCCTCTCCACCCTCCCGATCTCAGACGCCGACGCCGTCGCCCGCGCCCGCGGCTGGCATGACATGGCCGGCTCCGACTACGTCAAGGACACCACCTGCGCCGAGCCCTACTTCTGGCGCGCCGAGGACGCCTCCCGTTTCAACGCCCCCTACGTCCCCGCCGGCACCACCTTCGGCCTGCCCCACACTCCCGCGAAGCGCTTCACCGTAGCGGCCTTCGATTTCGGGGCGAAATACTCGATCTTCCGCAAACTCGTTAACCACGGCTTTGACGTAAAAGTGTTCCCCGCCAACGCCACGCCTGAACAGATCAAGGAGCACGCCCCCGATGGCGTTTTCCTCTCCAACGGCCCCGGCGACCCCGCCGCCCTCGCCTACATCCACAAGACGGTCTCAGGCCTCGTGCCCCACTACCCGATCTTCGGCATCTGCCTCGGCCACCAGATGATCACCCACGCCCTCGGCGGCACCACATTCAAGCTCAAGTTCGGCCACCGCGGCGGCAACCAACCGGTCAAGAACCTCGAGACCGGCAAGGTCTCCATCACCGCCCAAAACCACGGCTTCGCCACCGACCCTGGTTCCCTCGAAAAAGGCGGGGCGATCGTCACCGAGATCAACCTCAACGACAACACCGTCGAAGGCCTCCGCCACCGGGTGCTTCCGGTTTTTTCGGTGCAATATCATCCTGA
>CAMDHP010000025.1 GCA_945898185.1 Akkermansia muciniphila
AGCGGGCACACTGGGTGTCACAACGTCGGCCTGGGGCGCGACATCGGACGGGTTTTGATCTGACATGTCTTTTTTCTGTTTGGGTTGAAGTGCGCTCACCTCAAGAGCGAGGGAGCGGCACGGGTTTTGACCGTTGCGGGGGAGCGCCGAAGCGCAGTCACGCGGCAACAATCGTCTGCAACATCATGGCGGGCAGCGGCGGACGCAATCTTTTGTTTGCCGGTGTATCCTTTGATTGGATGCAGCGGCGAGGCTTGCCAAGGGGCGGCGGGATTTCCAGCGTTTGCGCCTATGGATAAACTCGACGAAATCTTCCGAATGCAGGACGCGCTTAACCAGCGCATCGGCGTCAATCTCCCGCCCGCCACCGATGAGGAGAAAACGAAGTGGGTGCTCAACTACACCCGCGCGATGCAGCAGGAAACGGCCGAGCTGATTGATAGCGTGCCTTGGAAATGGTGGGCGAAATACCAGAAGTTCGATGAGCAAAACGCCAAGGTCGAGGTCGTGGACTTGTTTCACTTCCTCGTCTCGCTCGCGCAAACCCTCGGCATGAGCCCAGACGATGTTTACCAGGCCTATCTCAAGAAGAACCAGGTCAACCACCAGCGTCAGGAGACCGGCTACGTGAAGAAAGACGCCGACGACTCCAGGCACATCTGACCCCAGCCAATTCGCCCGGCGGCTAATGGCGAAGTCGCGGCCCTCTTTGACGAAATGCAGCCACGGTGCTTACTGGCAGCCCCATGATTAAAACCGGTCATAAACTTAAAACCGCCTTCAATTTGAAAGTCGTCCGCGAGGGCACCGAAGCCGAGGTTGCGTTCAAAGACTTACTCACGAAACCGACCATCGTATCGGTTTACATGAAGAACAACACTAACTCATGCGATAAGCAGAACGACTCCCTTTCCGCCCACGCCACCGAGTTTGCCAAACGTGGCTACAACCTCGTCGCCATCTCGCGCGACACCTGCAGCTCCCATCTAAAATACGCGGGGAAAAAGGGAATTAGTTACACGCTCGCCAGCGACCCGGACGACCTCTTTGCAGAGGCAGCCGACGCCATCGTGGAGAAATCCATGTATGGCAAAACCTACGAGGGCCCGGCGCGCGCCGCGTTCGTGATCGCCATGGACGGCACCGTGCTCGCCGTCGCCGAAAAGGTGGACACCAAAGACCACGCCACCCAACTCCACGCGCTGCTCGACACGATTTAGAATCGCGGGCGACGGCCGACCCGTCTCAAATTCGTTTAGTCCGCCAGTTCGATCGGCGACCATCACACCGTGTCTACTTCGTCGGAACCACCCTCCATCCCGAAAGTTCGCGCAGCTGCTCGGGACGTCCGCCGCTTGCTTATTCCTCGCTGCGTCCAAGAGGAAGTCCTCTCGCGTGCAGCTCAGCCTGCATCAAGCAATTGAGCGCCCGGGTCGAATGTCGCGCAGAGTGTGGAGCGTGTTGTATTGCCCCGAGCATCACGTCGCCGATCCCCGGCATGCCAAAGGGCAAGCCGGCCGGCGTGCCCTGCGTGCAACTCCTCCCCGACCTCCGCTGCGCGATCTTCGGCCGACCGGAGCGCCCCGCGTTCTGCGTTTCGCTGCGTCCGACGAACGACATGTGCGGCGCGGACCGCTTCGATGCCCTTGCCCGCCTGAGCGCGATGGAAAACGCCACTTGCCCGGACTGACCGCGCGTTGTCCGAGAAACGAAACGATGAAACCGGATACAGAAAAATCTCCAATTCTTCGCCGTTAAACCCTGTATTTTCGCTACACGATTGTTACAAAATACAATTACGGCCAACACTTTTGTTACGGAAAGGCTACAGGAATGTTAAATCTGCCGCGTTGAGCTATCGCGCTTCGCGAAAACTGAAATCGGCCCGCATCCCGCATGTTTACTGCTGAAAAGACGCCCGCCTGAAGCGCCGCCCTCGTGTCGGGGGCGAGCGTAGCATGACGCACGAATTTCCGAGGGCGCATGGATGCCTTCGGAATGCTGGTGGCCCCGCTGGTTGATTGCCGGCGGGGCCTTTTCGCAAAAAACGTCCGGTCCGGTCGGCACAAAAATGGTTTGAATTCTTGCCGGAGGGCGCGGCACTGTCCCGCCCCATGGACGCCAACCAACAAGAGATCCTCGAGATTTTCATGCGCACCCGCGCCTTGTTGCGCGGGCACTTTGTGCTGCGCTCAGGGCTGCACAGCGGGCACTATTTCCAGTGCGCGCAGGTCTGCCAGAACATGCCCGCTGTCTCCCGACTCGCCGAGCTCTTGCTCGCGAAGCTGAAGAGCCCCGGCGGGCTTGAGTTCACCACCGTGCTGGCTCCGGCGATGGGCGGTCTCGTCATCGGCCAGGAAGTGGCGCGGCAGGCAGGGGCGCGCTACATTTTCGCGGAGAAGGAGAACGACCGCCTCGTGCTGCGGCGCGGCTTCAAATTCGCGCCCGGCGAACGTGTGCTGGTGGTCGAGGATGTGGTGACACGCGGAGGTCGCGTGCTGGAGAGTCTTGAGATCGTGAGGCAGGGCGGCGGCCACGCCGTCGCAGTCGGCATGCTGGTGGACCGCAGCGCGGGGACCCTGCGCTTCGAAGTGCCAACGGTGTCACTCCTAGAGCTCAGTTTCCCGACTTACGAGGCGGATAAAATGCCCGCCGAATTGGCGGTAATCCCCATCGAAAAACCAGGAAGCTGAGCCGAGAGGAAAATCCTAGGCAGCTGGACCCTAATGATGGAGCCGGCACAAACAGCGCCCGGCGGACGTCTAAGACTTAGGCTCCCGGATTTAGGATTCTATTTCCCGACTGTGATTGCCACGTGGCCAAACTGCCCGCGCGCGAAGATCACCACGAGGTTCATACCTGGACGAAGCAGGCGTTGCGTGTCCTCGATCGAATTCACCTGCTGGCGGTTGATGGCCACGATCACCATTCCGGCGGAGAGGCGGCTGGCAAAGGGCGAGTCGTCGGCCACGTCGGTGATAACGAGTCCATCGAGGTCACGAGGGGCGCCGACCCGCTGGCGGTTTTCGTCGGTCAATGGCTCTAGCTTTACGCCGCGCAGCGTTTCCTGGTCAGCCACGGCGGTATCGAGTGTGCCGAGATTGACGCGAATCGTGCGCTCTTTGTCGTCGCGCAGGAGACGCACTTCCACCGTCGAGCCGGGAAGTTTGGCGGCGATGAGAAAACGGAGATCCTGCATGGTGTTGATCGCTTTGCCGTCAATCGAGGTGATGACGTCGCTACGGGCGAGGCCGGCCTTGGCGGCAGGGCTGTCCTTGGGGAGATTAGTAACGATGACGCCCTTCTGGTCCTTGGGAATCGCCAGGGCCTCGGCGAGATCCGGCGTGAGCGTCTCGCCCGTGATGCCGAGATAGCCGCGCGAAACGCTGCCGGTGTCAACCAGGCTGGCGAGGACGGAGGACGCGAGGTTGACTGGGATGGCGAAGCCGATGCCGATGTTGCCCGTGCCGCCGCGGCCGGAGAGGATGGCGGAGTTGACGCCGACGAGGCGGCCCTGGGCATCCACGAGCGCTCCGCCGGAGTTACCCTGATTAATGGCGGCATCAGTCTGAATGAAGCTCTCGTAGCCGCCCTGTTCGGCGAGGATACCGACCTGGCGACCGGTGGCGGAGATGATGCCCATAGTCACGGTCTGGCCAACGCCAAGGGGGTTTCCGACGGCGAAGACGATGTCGCCAACGCGAAGTTTATCGCTATCAGACAGGGTTAGGATGGGGAGGTTGACGGCTTCCACCTTGATCACGGCGACATCGGTTTTGGGATCAGTGCCGATGACCTTGGCGTCAAACTCACGCCCGTCGTTCAACGTCACGCGCAGGGAGTCGGCCTCGGCGACGACGTGGTTGTTAGTGAGAATGTATCCGTCTTTGGATACGATTACGCCCGAGCCGAGGCCGCGTTCGGTGGATTCGCGATCGGGGAACGCCCCGTTGCCGTAGAATTGGCGGAAAATATCGGGAACCTGGACGCGCTGTTTGGTGGTTTTTGAAGAGTAAACGGAGACAACCGCCGCCTGGACGGGCTCGATAACATCGGCGTAGGAGGTGGCGCGGGCATTCGGGCCGGCTGCAAGCGGCGAGGTGTCCATCTTGAGAGCGACCGGGTGCTTGGCTGACACGATTGAGCCGGCGGAATCCGCATCAGGCTTTTCGGCGGCACAAGCCGGCAGGACGGCGATGCCAAGCGATGCGAGGATGAAGGAAACAAGTTTACTGATTTGCATGGGTGAAGGGGCTGAGCGCAGCGAACGAAAAGACCGCCAACGAGAGAGCAAGGTTCCCAGCCGCACACGAAAAACCGCGCCACCATGAAAGGCGCGGTTGAATAAGACCGGATGCGAGGCGCGGCGTGGCGGGGCGCAGCCTCAGAAGCCTTTTACTTTGAAAAGGCTGGTGACCGACTCGTTGCTATTAATGCGAACGATTGCCTGAGCAAGAAGCTCGGCGATGCTTAACACCGTGATGGGCAGGCACCTGGGCTCCACAGGGATCGAGTTGGTGGTGATTAGCTCGTCAATATCGCCAGCGCCGAGGCGCTCGTAGGCCATGGGAGAAAGGAGTGCGTGGGAGACGGCGGCGCGGACGGATTTGGCACCATTAGCGCGGAGAAGCTTGGCGGCGTTAACGAGGGTGCCGGCCGTCTCGGTGATATCGTCAACGATGAGCACATCTTTACCCACGATGTCGCCGACGATGTTCACGGTTTCCACCGTTGTGGCGGAAGTGCGCTTTTTCCAGACCATGCCGAGACCGGTGCCGAGAGCGCTCGCGTAGGCGGCGGCCATCTTCATGCCGCCGACGTCGGGCGAGCAGACGACGAGGTTCGCGTCCCGGAAGCTTTCGAGGTGTTTGAAAATGACGGGCGACGCGAAAAGGTGATCCACCGGGATGTTGAAGAAGCCCTGGATTTGCTGCGAGTGCAGGTCCATGGTGAGCACGCGGTGCGCTCCGGCCGAGGTTAGCAAGTCGGCCACGAGCTTGGCCGTGATCGGGACGCGCGGCTGGTCCTTGCGATCCTGCCTTGCATAGCCGTAGAAGGGCATGACGGCGGTAATGCGTTTGGCGGAGGCTCGTTTCGCCGCGTCAATCATTATGAGCAACTCCATCAAGTGATGGTTGGTCGGGGTGCAGGTGGACTGGACAAGGTAGATGTCCTGGCCGCGCACGTTTTCCTCGATGCGAACAAAGGACTCGCCATCGGGAAAACTGGTGACGGTCGCCCGCCCGAGCGGGATCCCTACATGCTTGCAAATCTCCTCGGCGAGAGGGCGATTGGAGTTGCCGGCGAATATATTCAAGTTGGGCGTGCTCATGGGAGAAGGGAAATTTGAAATGCGACAGTAAGGTGACGACCTGCTGGCTCACGGGGAAAGGCAAATATGCACCAATTTAACCCGAACTCCTTAGTTGGCGGCGATGAGATGGTGCAATATGCAGACAAAGTGCGGCAGCAAGGAGATGGCAGCGTAGCAACGCTGGCCCAAGGGGCCGCCTGCAATGGGTGCTCACGAAGTGGGCCGTCGCAGGCGCAAGCAGATGGTCGTGAGTGAACTCCGAGGTTTCCCGCTGGCGGGAAAAGTGCATCGAAGGGGGTGAGCGAACGAGCGAACGCCCAGCAGCTTGCATCAGATCGCGGCGTCCAACTCAGGGGTCCGGGTTTAAGGCACATCCGTAAGAGCTCGCCGACCGCCGCCCTGCCTCACTTGTGATCCCACGGGAAGCTCACCACGACGCGCGGTTGTTTCCAGACCTCAAAAACCTCGAACATCTTGCCGGGATTAAGGATTCCCTTTGGATCGAGCGCGCGCTTCACCGCCTGCATAGCGCCGATGGCCGCCTCGGAGTGCTGGAGGCGCAGAAAGGGCGTCTTCGCCAGCCCGATACCGTGTTCGCCCGAAATCGCACCGCCCAGCGCGACGACCTTTTTCATCAAGGCCAAGACCGCCTTCTCCGCTGCGCGACACTCGGCCGGCACCGCCTTGTGATACATGATGTTTACGTGAAGATTGCCGTCCGCGAGGTGCCCAAAGGTCGGGATCGCGAGCCCCGACGAAGCGCGCAGTTTTTCCAGCCACCCTGCAAACGCCTCGTAAGCGCCGAGCGGCACGGTGATGTCCTCGTTCAGCTTCGCATCGCCCATCTGGAACATCGCCCCGGAACATTTGCGGCGCACCGCCCAGAGCGCCTCGGCCTCGTCGCGATTCTTTGCCGCCCGATGCCCCGCCGCGTGCGCCACGGCCCACGCCAGCACCGCTTTCTTGGCTTCCCTTAGCTCCGCCACGGAGCCGGCCAGCTCGATCAAAATCACCGGCCGCCCGGGTTGTCCGGGGAAAATAGTCGTCTTCATCGCCTGCTCCGCGCACGTGACCGAGGCACGGTCGAGAAACTCACAGATCGCAGGTTGCACCCGCGCCGCGAACAGCGCCCGCGCCGCCCGAAACGCCGAAACCTCGTCCGCGAAACTCGTTAACAGAGTCCACCTCGCCGCCGGCGCCGGGATGAGGCGCAACACCGCGTCCGTAACCACGCCGAGCATGCCTTCGCTGCCGATCCAGAGGTCGCGCAGGTTAAACCCCGCCGCGAACTTCCGCGTCGCCGTCCCCCACTCCACAAACTTGCCCGTCGGCAAATACCCCTTCAAGGCCACGACAAAGTCGCGCGTCACTCCGTATTTTCCACCGTGCATTCCACCGGCGTTGCAGGCCACGTTTCCGCCAATTGTGGAGTATTCCTTGGACGAAGGATCGGGCGGATAAAACCACCCCGCCGCCGCCGCCGCTTTTTGCACGTCGCCGACTTTCGCCCCCGCCTGCACGTGAGCCAGTCCCGCCTCGGCATCCACCACGATCTTGTCCAACCCCAACAGATCCAGCACCCACCCGCCGTGCAACGGCACCGCCGAGCCCATCAAGGTCGTCCCGCGGCCGCGCGGCGTAACCGGAACACCGTGCTCGTTGGCGAGCGTCAAAATCACGCCGATCTGCTCCCGCTTCACTACTTTGACCACCGCCGCCGGGCGCACTGCGATGCGACTGGAGTCATAAGAGACCGCCTCGAGCGCAGCGTCATCGGTCAAAACAACTTTCGCGCCGAGTTTTCGACGCAGTAACCGCGTGGCGTGAGCAAAGTCTTTCATTTGATTTCGCAAGGTTACCGCTTCTTCACGCGGCGCAACGTCCAACCCGCCTGCAAACCTTCTCACACCTTCGCCGCTAGTTTTTTCACCCGCTCTGCCCCATAAAGAGATCTCAACCAACTCCCCATGACCAAAATCCTTCTCACCACCACGTCGTTCCAAGACACTCCCGGCGAACACCACAAGCTTCTCGCCGATACTGGTTGGGAAATCATAACCGCCCGCGGTCCCCTTAACGAGGCCGACACCCTTGCCCTCGTCGGCGACGTGGATGGCTACATCTGCGGTGACGATCTCATCACCCGAGCCGTCCTCGAAAAGGCCCACCCCAAGCTCAAGGTCCTCTCCAAATACGGTATCGGGGTGGATAAAATTGACGTCAAATCCTGCACCGAAATGGGCCTTCCGCTCCTTTTTACTCCGGGCGTCAACCACACCACCGTCGCCGAACACACGTTCCTGCTCCTGCTTTCGCTCGAAAAAAACCTCCTCTTTCACGCCGACTCCACCCGCTCCGGCAGCTGGAAGCGCAAGACCGGTCACGAGCTCCTTGAGAAAACCATCGGCATCATCGGCCTCGGCCGTATCGGCAAGGAGGTCGCCATCCGCGCCCGCGCCTTCGGCATGAACGTCGTCGCCTTCGATGTTTACTGGGACGATAAATTTGCCGCCGCACACGATGTGAAACGCGCCGCCACCCTCGACGAGGTTTACGCCGTCGCCGACTACCTTTCGCTTCATACAAATCTCACCCCGGAGACCCGCGATATGATCAGCGCGAAATCCTTCCCCCGGATGAAAAAGGGCGTGCTCATCCTCAACTGCGCCCGCGGCGAGATCGTCCACACCTCCGACATGGTCGAGGCGCTTAAATCCGGCCAGGTCGGGGGCTACGGCACCGACGTGCTCGACGAGGAACCGCCCCGCGCCGACCACCCGCTGCTCAAGCTGCCCAACGTCGTCTGCACCCCGCACGTCGGCTCCCGCACCTACGAGAGCGTCGTCCGCCAGGCCACCGCGGCAGTCAAAAACCTCATCCTCGCGATGAACGGCCAAAAGCCCCTCGCCCAGATCAACCCCGAGGTCCTGCCCAAAAACTACCTCGCCTAAGATACTAGCCGCTAGCTTCCAGCCACTAGTTACTCGCAACTAACTCCTAACTTCTCCCTCCCATGCCCGAGACATTTTACGTCGTTTCCGAAGCCCAGCACAACGCCCTCGTCGCCGCCGCGTATCAACATCGCGGATACCACGCTGACGAGGCTGCCGAGGGCGCTCGCTTCTGCGCCGAGGCCACCCGCCACGGCATCCGCACCCACAACGGCCTCAAGGCCCTCCATCTCGACCACCTCTTCGGCTCCGGCTCGAAGGGCTGCGTCCCCGGCGCGCAGATTGAAGAAAAGCCATCCCGCTTCGCCGCCGCCAAAATCTGGAACGCCAATAAAAAGCTCGGCCAGTCCACCGCCTACCGCGCCATGGACGAAGCCATCCGCCTCGCCGACATCTATGGCGTCGGCACCGTCTCGGTGGACAACGCCTTCCATTACCTCTGGGGCGGCGGCTACGTCATGGACGCCGCCCGCCGCGGCTACATCGCCTACACCAACTGCACCGCGGCCCTCGCCGAGGTGGTCCCGTTCGGCGGCAAGTTCCCCACCCTCGGCACCAATCCCCACTCCTGGGGCTTCCCCACCACCGACGCCGTCGGATACCCGATCGTGATCGACTGGGCCACCTCCGTCGTTGCCATGGGCCGCGTTCAACAGCTTAAGCGCGAAGGCAAACAACTCCCGCCAATGGCCGCCGTGGACAAAGACGGCAACCCCACCACTGACCCCGCCCTCGCTACGTCCCTCCTGCCCTTCGGCGCGCACAAGGGCTACGGTCTCTCGCTCATCAACGAGATCGTCGGCGGCTTCATCGGCGGCTCCCTGCCCACCATCCGCAACCGCTGGACGGAGGTGGCCTCCGGCGACAAGGGCACCTGTTGCTTCTTCTTCCAGGTCATCCACCCCGACGCCATCAACGGCGGCGCTTTCGCCAAGGGCCGCAACCAAGCGCAGAACGTCAAAGCCGTCATCGCCGACGTGCTCGGCCACGGCAACACCCAGTCCATGCTCCCCGGCCAGCTCGAAGCCGGCTGGGCCAAGCACACCGCCGCCGCCGGTGGCCTCCTCTTCAGCCAAGCCGAGGTCGAGGCCTTCAACGAGGTCGCCCGTGAGTCGGCCCAGCCCGAGTGGTCCCTCGCCTCCCTCAAATCGGTCTCGATCTGAGACCTACGTCTTACCTGTAGGCGAGGTAACGTAGCCCGCACAGAGCGGGTCGTCGTTTCTTTTCAAATCGGCCGGGCCCGATGCGAGGCGCCACAAAATGCTTGCATTGACCTCCAGCGCTCGGCAACGGTCCGTTGTCAGTGAAAGCCCTTTTCAAAATCACGCTTTTTCTGCTTCTGGCCATCTGGCTGCCAGCAACAAATCACTGTGGTTTCGAGGCCTTGGATGTCGCCGGTATCGGCGACGGGGAACATTGTCCCCCTGGCTGCGGAGAGCATGGCACGCTGGACGCGTGCTCGGTGATCGAGGGCGATTCTTACTCGCGCACCTCAGACTTTCGCCTCGCATTATCCGCGCCCCAGATAAGCCATACCTTCGGCTTGGGATTCTTCAGTTTGTTAGTGTCGTTCCCGAGGCTCGAATCCTCGCGGCCGGAATCGGATGCCGACTTTCCGGAGCTTTTGGCCAAGCTGAGAACTTGGTCGTTCGACCGCCGTGCCTCCGCGCCGGCGCGCGCTCCCAACCGCCTGGTTTGATCCGGCCCTGCGGGGTCGGTTTTCGGTCTGATAAGCCTTGGTCTGCCGCCTGCGCGCGGCCGCCCTTTGATCAACCAGTATGCCTGCATTCACGTTCGTCGTTTCACCATGTCTTTCGCCTCAAAATCGCCCTCTCTCTCGTCCCTTTTAAGCTGCGTTTACCTTCTCACTCTTTCCACGCTTTTAGCTGCAGAAAGCGCGCCTGGTCTGTCCCTGGCCGAGGCGCTGCGCCGCGCTGATACGGGGAGTCCGGCCTTGCTCGCGCCGACCTCTGCGACCCGCTCCGCCGAAGCGTTGATCGCCCAAGCCGGTGTTCGCCCGAATCCCACCCTTGATCTCACTTTTGAAAACTTCGCCGGCTCGGGCGCGTTTCGAGCTTTTGACGGCGTAGATACCACCGTCCAGATAAGCCAGGTTCTCGAACGCGGCGGCAAACGCGAAAAGCGCGTCGGCGTGGCCCGCAGCGGGCTCGAAATCGCGGAACAAGAATTCGCGGTTCGCCGCGCCGAGGTGCGCGCTGCCGCCGCCGCCGCTTATATTGCCGTTCTCGCCGCCAACTCACGCACCGACCATGCCGACCGTTCACTCGCGCTGGCCTGGGAAGCCGCCGATGTCATTACGGCCGAAGTGCAGAGCGCCGCCGCCTCAAATGCTGAAGCCGCCCGCGCCCGCGCCGCGCTTTCCACCACTCGTGCGGACCAAACCCGCGCCGAATCCGCTCGCACCAAAGCCTACGCATCCCTCGCCGCGACGTGGGGCGGCACGCCGGACGACTCGCCGACCCTGCCCGGACTGCCGCAAGTCCCCCACACCTTGCCCGACCGCGAAGTCTTGTTCGCCCAACTTTCCGCCCACCCGCTGCATGGTCTCCAGCAGGCGACCATCGGTGCTCGGCGCGCCGCAGTGCAATTGGCGCGCTCCGCATCCGCGCAAGATGTGACCGTGGCCGGCGGGCTGCGTTCACTCAAAGACAGCGGAGACGCCGCTCTCGTCGTCGGCGTCTCCGTGCCGCTCCCGTTCCGCAATCAAAACGAAGGGGCAATCCGCGCCGCCCGCGAAGCCCTCGCCGGCGCCGAACAATCCGCCCGCGCCCTCGACACCGAGTTGCGCGCCGCCTTCGCCTCCGCCTGGCAGGACTTGCAACTCGCTCACACCGTTGCCCGCGATCTGCGGGCCGATGCACTGCCCGCGACCGCGGAGGCGCTCGCCATGATTGAACGCGCGCACGCCCAAGGCGAAGCCTCGCTCCTCAATGTATTCGAGGCCCGACGCAGCCTGAACGCACTCAACCGCGAAATTCTCGATGCCGAAGCCGCCTTCGCCACCGCGCTGGTGCGCCTCGATGCGCTCACCGATCCAACCTTCCCGCTAACCACCGCCTTTCTTTCTTCCCGATGAATCTCTCCGCCTCCACCACTGCGCTTCTGCTCGCGGCTTCTCTTCTCGCAAACTCCCTCCCCGCGACGGATGCCAGCGCCGCCGCACGCCGCGCCAACACCGTCGTCCTCGACGATACCGGGGTTAAAAACCTTCGCATCCAGACCGTCGTCGTCGAACCGGGCGATTTTGAGGAAACCGTTTTCGCGCTTGGTCGCATCGAGGTTTACCCGGGAAACCGTGCCGTCGTCAGCAGCCGCATCGCCGGTCGCGCAGTCTCCGTTTCCATCAAGCACGATCATGCGGTCAACAAGGGCGACGTCGCCGTCGTGGTTGAGAGCCGCCAGATCGGAAATCCGCCGCCGAGCATCGAGTTGACCGCCCCGATCTCCGGTCTCGTCAGCGCCGTGAACGTGGTGCCGGGCGAGCCGGTTGATCCCGATAAAACTCTCGCCGAGATCGTTGACCTCGCGAAGGTCTACGCCATCGCCCGCGTGCCCGAACAACTCGCCGGTCGTCTCCAACGTGGCCAGCGCGCGCACATCGCCGTCGCCGCAGTCTCGGGCGAAGTTTTCCCTGCCGCGCTCGAACATCTCGGCGTCTTCGCCGACCCCGAAAGCGGCACGATCGAGGCCGCATTCCGCGTCGCTAATCCCGCGCTCACCCTCCGCCCCGGCATGCGCGCCGAGTTTTCCATCGTGATCTCCAAGCGCTCCGAGGTCACCAGCGTGCCACGCAGCGCGTTGCAAGGAACCCCTAGCAACCGCTACGTTTATGTGAAAGACTTCGATCTCCCGAACGCGTTCGTGAAAACCGCCGTCGTCACCGGCCTCAGCAATGACCGCTTGGTCGAAATCGTCAGCGGTCTTCTGCCCGCCGACGAGGTCGTGACCCAGGGTGCCTATTCCCTCGCCTTCGCCGGCGGCGGCACTCTTTCGCTCAAGGAAGCGCTGGATGCCGCCCACGGCCACGAGCATAACGCGGACGGCTCCGAAATCACCGCCGCTCCCCCTGCGTCCGCGCACGGCCACGAACACCCCGGCGGCGAACACTCTCGCGATCTCAAATGGAAGATCCTCACCGGCGTCTTCTTCGCAGCCTTCCTCATCGCGCTCTTCGCCAGGAAACCCGCCGCCCATGCTTAACCGTCTCATCCAGTGGTCGCTTGCCCATCGGGCTATTGTCGTGGCCCTTTCGTTGGTCGTGCTCGCGCTCGGCTTGCGCTCGGGATTCGGTCTGCCGGTCGAGGTCCTGCCTGATCTCACCAAGCCCACCGTTATCATCCTCACCGAGGCGCCCGGCCTCGCACCCGAAGAGGTCGAGACGCGCGTCACGCAACCGCTCGAAAGTGCCTTGATGGGCGTCGCCGGGCTAACGCGTCTGCGCTCGAACTCCGATGTCGCGCTCTCCCTCGTTTACGCGGAGTTCGCCTGGGATACCGACACCTCCAAGGCGCGTATGCTTGTGCAAGAACGGCTCCAAACCGCCCGCGAACAACTACCCGCCGGCGTGCAGCCGTTCATGACGCCCGTGGCCTCGCTTATGGGCGAGATCCTGCTCGTCGGCGTCCGCTCCACCGTGCCGGAGGGCCAGCCTGGTTACCTGCCGCCGAGCGATGTGAGGACTCTCGCGGATTGGACGATCAAGCGCCGCCTGCAGAGCATCTCCGGCATCGCTGAGATCCTCAACATGGGCGGCGGAGTGAAACAGATTGAGGTCCAGCCCGATCCGTATCGGATGCAGGCCCACGACGTAAGTTTCGCCGAGCTCGAGGCCGCCGTCGCTCACGCCGCCAGCACCACCACCGGCGGGTTCATCAACACCGGTCCAACCGAGATCATGGTTCGCAACCTCGCCATGACGACCGACCTCGGCGAACTCGCCCGCACCGTCATCAAATCCGTTAACGACCGCCCCGTCACCCTTGCCGATGTCGCCAACGTGGCCTGGGGCATCGAGCCGATGCGCGGCGACGCCACCGTAAGCCAGGCCCCTGAAAAAACGCCCACCTACGGCGTCATCATGTCCATCACCAAGTCTCCTGGTTTCGATACCCGCGAGCTGACCAGCCAGATAAAAGACGCCCTCACCGAACTCCAGCCCGGGCTGCCCGCCGGGGTTGAGACCGTGCCGCTCTTCCAGCAAAAAGACTTCATAGACCACGCCATCGGGAATCTCGCGGAGGCCATCCGCGACGGCGCGATCATGGTGACGATCGTGTTGCTTCTCTTCCTGCTCAATGTGCGCACCACCTTAATCACGCTCATGGCCATCCCCATGAGTTTCGCCATCACACTGCTCGTCTTCCAATACTTTGGAATTTCAGTGAACTCAATGACGCTAGGCGGCCTCGCCGTGGCGATCGGCATGGTGGTGGACGACGCCATCGTGGACGTAGAAAACGTCTTCCGCCGTCTCCGTGAAAATGCCGCGCGCGCCGCGCCACGCGCGCGTCTCGCGGTCATCGCCTCCGCTTCAGGCGAAGTGCGCAGCTCGATTTTCTACGCTACCGTTTTGATCGTCCTGGTCTTCCTTCCGCTGCTTGGCCTGAGCGGGGTTGAGGGCAAGCTCTTCGCCCCCATCGCCATCGCCACCATCGTCAGCATGGCCGCCTCGTTCGTCGTTTCGCTCACGCTGATACCGGTGCTCTGCTCGTTTTTCCTAAAGCCCAAGGCCGGTCAGGCGCGCGCGGACGGTTGGCTCGTCACGCGCTTGCAGCGACTCCTGCGCGCCACGTCGCTACGCGTCGGGCTCGACTATCCCCTGCCGGTGCTCGTGGTCGTCGGTGCCGGCATGGTCGCCGCGTTCATGCTTTATCCAAAAATGGGGAAAGACTTCCTGCCTGCCTTCAAGGAGGAGACCGCGCTCATCGCAGTGACGTCCGCGCCCGGCACCTCGCTGGAGGAGATGAATCGCATCTCCGACGTGATCGAGGCCCAGATCCTCGCCGTGCCTGAGGTGCGCAAGGTAGGGCGCCGCCTCGGGCGCGCCGAACGCGGCGACCATGTCGTCCCGGTTTCCACCGCTGAATTTGACGTGGATTTTCGTGATTCCTCCGAAACTGCAGGGCCTGACGGTCCGCCGGGTCGTTCGCGGAAGGACGTTCTCGCGGACCTGAAGAGCCGGCTCAAAACCGTGCCCGGCACGTTTTCTGTCGTGGGCGGTCCGCTCGCCGACCGCATCGGACACATGCTCAGTGGTGTCTCCGCGCCAGTGGCGATCAAGGTCTTCGGACCCGATCTCGACGTCCTTCGCCGGCTCGGCACTGAGGTGCAAGCCGTGGCCAAAACCATCCCGGGATTAGCGGATGCGAAACTCGATCAACAGGCGACGATCCCTCAGCTCCGTATCGAAGTGGATCGCGACCGTGCCACCGCCTACGGCATCACGCCGGGTGAGCTCAACGAGCAACTCGGCGCGCTCCTCGGCGGCAAGGAGATCGCCGAGCTGCGCGATGGCCAGCGTGCCATTAATCTCGTCCTCCGCCTCCCGCTTGCGTGGCGCGACAGCCCGGAGCGCATCGCCCAGCTTCCGATCGAAACCGGGAACACGCACCACGTGCTGCTCTCCGCCGTTGCCGCCGTGCGCGAGGCCAGCGGCCCGAACGTCATCTTCCGAGAAAACAGCCAGCGCCGCTTCACCATCGCGATCAAGCCGACCGCCCGTGACGTCGGCGTATTGGTGGAGCGCTTACAGACCGAGGTGCAGGCGAAGGTTCCGCTGCCCGAAGGCTATTTCATTACCTACGAAGGCGAGTTTCGAGCCCAGCAGGATGCCACCCAACGCATCCTTCTCTTCAGCGCGCTGGTGTTTGTCGTGATCGTTTTCTTGCTGCACGGCTATTTCCAGAGCTGGTCGCTGGCGCTGCAGGTCATGCTCAATATCCCCCTGGCGCTGGTGGGTGGGTTGGTCTTCACCTGGCTCAAAATCGACAACATCAGCATCGCCACTCTGGTCGGTTTCATCGCGGTGGGCGGAGTGGCGGCGCGCAACGGTATCATGATGCTCTCGCACTACCTCCACCTCATGAAACACGAGGGCGAGGGCTTTACTCGTGAGATGGTCATTCGCGGCACGCAGGAACGCATGGTTCCAGTGCTGATGACTGCGCTCGCCGCCGGTATGGCCTTGATCCCGCTGGTGATGGCGGGCGATCAAGCGGGCAAGGAAATCCTCCATCCCGTCGCGGTCGTGATCGTGGGCGGGCTCATCTCTTCCACGCTACTCGATTTCCTCGTTACTCCGCTAATCTTCTTCCGCTTTGGTCGCAAAGCCGCCGAGCGCGCATTGGCCCGCGGCGCGGCGGCGGCGCAGTGAAAGCCCATTTTCCCTCCATCCGAAACATCAAATCCAATCCTGCCAAAAATCATGAAACCCATCGTCCTCCGCTTAATCGCATTCTTTGTCCTCACCTCTGCCTTTGCGTTTAATGCAGCCATCGCCCACGGGAAAAACGTCGCTGGCCCCAATGGCGGCCGCCTGATCACAGCAGTCTCGCCCCACGCCGAATTCTTTGTGACCGCTGAACGCAAGGTGCAGATCACTTTCGTCGGCGAGGACGGTAAAGCGCTTGCCCCCGCTGGACAGATTGTAGTCGTCACGGCTGGAGAGCGCACCGCTCCAACCAAGCTTACGTTCAAAGAGGTCGGCGGGGTTTTGCTCTCGGACCAAACTCTGCCGGAAGGAAAAAACTTTCCTGCCGTGGTGCAGATCAAGGCCACGCCAGAGGCGAAGGCGATTGCGGCACGATTCAACGTAAACCTTTCAATCTGCTCCGGCTGCTCGAAGGCGGAATACGCCTGCACCTGCGGGCACTAAAAGGCGGTTCGCGGTTATTCGCCGAACTGGCCGAGGGCCGCGCGAGCGGCGGCCTCCTCGGCGTTTTTCTTGGACGAGCCGCGGCCCTCGCCGATGAGACGATCGAGCAGGAAGACCTTAGATGCGTATTCCTTCGCATGGTCAGCGCCGGCCGAGTGAGTGCTCTCGTAGCGCAGTGCGGTGTTACCGTGCATCGGTTGCACGCGCTCCTGCAGGCGACCCTTGGGGTTGTCCAGCTCCAGACCGGCGTCGAGGTGGGTTTCGAGCGGGCCGTAAATGTCGAGCAGGCATGCGCGGGTTTTTTCCAAGCCGGCGTCGAGATAGATCGCGCCAACGAGAGCCTCGAAGGCATCCTCAAGATTAGAGGAGCGGGCACGGCCGCCAGTGCTTTCCTCACTCGCCCCGAGGTGCAGGGCGGCGTCGAGGCCGAGGCTGGAGGCAAGGGCGGCGAGAGTGCGGCCGTTGGCGAGGACGGAGCGTCGGCGGCTGAGCAGGCCCTCGGGCTCGGCGGGGTAGTGCGCATAGAGCGCATCAGTGAGCACGAGTTGAAGCACGGCGTCCCCGAGGAATTCGAGGCGCTGGTTGCTCGGGCCGGCCTCTGGGTGCTCGTTGGTGTAAGAGGGATGAGCGAGCGCCTCTGCCAGCAGCGCGGCGTTGGCAAAAGTGTGTCCGAGGCGCGCTTGGAAATCGGCGAGGGTGTCCATGGTAAGCGGGGCGGCAATGGCTGGCTTAGGACGATGCGCTGGAGTAGCGTTTGAGGCCGTTTTTAAAGACGCTGGTCGCGATGAAAACCCAGAGCGCAGCGCTGCCGACGAGCCAGGCGAAAAGAGTGGGGTTAAAGCCGTCAAGCAGGGCGCGAGCGGGCACGTTGCTCACGACCACGGCGGGCAGGATCCAGACGAAGACAACGTTGGCCGCGCCCTTAAAAACCTCGCGCGGTAGGCGGGAAAACTCGGTGAGAGTAAAGTAGCCGCCTTCGAGGCCCTGGCTGCCGATAGTCCAGAAAGTGAGCGAGGCAGTGAGCAAGAGCACTGAGTAGTGGATGGCCAAGCCGCAAAACACCGCGAGCCCGTAAAGCGCGAGGTCGCCAAGGCCGGGGTGCAGGCCGAGTTCGCGGACGGCATAGATGATGAGACTTAGTGCGACGGTGACGTTGGCCATGCTATCGAGGTCAACCTTGCGGGTTGAAACCATGAAAAGGGGGTTGCCCGGCTGGGCTAAAAAGAAGTCGAAGGTGCCGCTGCGGATGTTGCGCCCCATCTCGAAAAGGTTGCTCCAAAAAAAGCCCATGAGGAGGCGCTGGGTGAGCATCGATGTGCCGAGGAGAAGTAACATTTGCGGACGGTTCCAGCCGCCGATTTCCGACGTGTGGCTGTAAATCACCGAGACCATGAGCAGGTTCACTCCCATCCAGAAAAGCTCCACCAGCGCCCACATGATAAAATCGAGCCGGAACATCATGGCGCGCACCGCCGAGTAGCGGAGGCAGGCGAGCCAAAGGCGAAGGTAACCGATCAGGGGCATGGTGCGGCGCGATGTTGTTCAGCCGCCGACGGCGGTGTGGCGGCGCAAGCCGCGAGTCCAGAGCAGGCGGCCGACGCCGTAGAGAATGCCGAGCCACACCAGTTGCACGATGAGGCCTTCGGCGGCCTGAGCCTGGTCGAGGCGACCCGTGAGGATGGCGGTGGGGAAATACATCTGGTAATAGTAGGGCAGAAACTGCGACAGTCGGAAGGTCCAGCCCGGCAGGAGATCAAGCGGGAACATCTGGCCGCCGAGCACGGTTTCGAGCGCGAGGGAGAGGATGATGAAAGACTGGATTTCCAGGAACCAGAAGGCGAGCAGGCCGAAGATGTAGGCGATGGAGAACTGGATGAGCGCGGAGAGCAGTAAGGCGGGCGCGCCGTAAAGCAGACGCCACGGATCGGACGGGAGCGAAAGCGTGTCGGCAAAAAGCGGATACGCCAGCGCGATGGGTAGCAAGGCGAGGCAGCCGGTGACGAGGCGGGCGGAGAAGAAGAGAGTCAGCCGGTATGCGTAGTAATCAATCGGCTTGAGGAGGAATTGGTTGATCATACCGTTACGAATGTCCTCGCCGATTTGGTAGTCCTCGTTTTGCGCGCTGATAAAAAACTGGATGACCAGCATCGCCAGAAAGTAAGTCAGGGTCTGGGCAAGGTTGAAGCCGCCGATGTCCGTCTGCCCGCGGTAGGCGGCGCCCCAGAGAATGAAAACAAAGGACAGGTGGACGAGCGAGAAAGCGGAGCGCGCGGCGAAGTTCCACCGGTAAACGAGGCTGCTTTGCAGGCCGGTAAGGAAGACGTAGCGGTATTTTGCGAGGACGGACACAAGCGGAAAAAATCCTAAATCCGAGGAGCTAAATCCTAAAACGGGGGCAGCTATCTGGCGGCGAGTCCGAAGCGCTCGATGACTTCCTTGGCGAGGTGGCGGTAGGCGGTGCTGCCGGGGGAAGTGGGGTCGTAGGCGAAGATGGTTTTGCCGAAGCTGGGGGCCTCGCTGAGGCGCACGGTGCGGGGGATAACGGTTTTGAAAATCTGGTCGGGCAGATGTTTTTTAACCTCCTCGACGACCTGGCGAGAGAGGTTGGTCCGCATATCGAACATGGTCATGACCACGCCCCCGAGGGAGAGGTCGGAGTTCACGGCGTTTTTGATGCGATCAAGATTGCGCAGGATCTGGCCGAGTCCCTCGAGGGCCATGTATTCGCACTGGAGAGCGATGATCAGATGGTCGGCGGCGGAGAGGCTGTTCATCGAGAGCATGCCCATGGACGGCGGGCAATCGATGACGATGGCGCGGAACTGGCCCGAGGCGCGCACGGGGGCGAGGGCGGCGCGGAGGCGGCCAAGGTAGTTCTCCGTGCCCGCGAGCTCGATCTCGAGGGCGCCAAGATCCTCCTCGCTGGGGATGAGAGAGAGGCGCTCGGTGGAGGTGGCGGTAATCATCTCCAGGGCGGTGCCCTCGCCACGGAGAGGGTTGTAGAGGGAGCGGCCGTCCTGCTTCTCGACACCGATGGCGCTGGTGGCGTTGGCTTGAGGATCGAGATCCACGAGCAGGGTCGGGATTTTCTTCTCGGCGAGGCCAGCGGCGAGGTTGACGGCGGTGGTGGTCTTGCCGACGCCCCCCTTTTGATTCGCGATGGTAAATACGGTGCAGGCCATGGTGGGACGAATTAACCCGCGAGGGCGGCGAGGCGTCGAGAGCGAAGTGCCGGGAAGCCGCCAAAGAAACGCCAAATAAAAACCGCCGCTTTGAAATGGAGCGGCGGTTGGTTGAAATTGGAGGCGCGAGCCGGAATCGAACCGGCGGTAGAGCTTTTGCAGAGCTCGGCCTTACCACTTGGCGATCGCGCCGTTTACTAAACGAGAGCGGCAAGTTGCAAGGGCTCACGAGGCGGCGCAAGTCCCGAGTTCAGTCTTTCCGCAGCCGCGCGAGACAAACCTTGACCCTGCCCCCGCCACGCGGCGACGGTTCGCCCCTTATGAAAGCCGGAATCGTAGGTCTCCCGAACGTGGGCAAGTCCACTCTCTTCAACGCCCTCACCCGCTCCCGCAAGGCCGAGGCTGCGAACTACCCGTTCTGCACCATCGACCCCAACGTGGGCGTCGTCGTGGTGCCCGATGACCGCGCCTACGTGCTCAAGGATATCGCCAAGACCAAGGTCGTCATCCCCGCCGCAATCGAGTTCGTGGATATCGCCGGTCTCGTCGCCGGCGCCAGCAAGGGCGAGGGCCTCGGCAACCAATTTCTCGCCAACATCCGCGAGACCGACGCCATCGTCCACGTCGTGCGCTGCTTCGTCGATGATGATGTCATCCACACCATGGGCAGCGTTGATCCGGTGCGTGACATCGAGGTCATCGTCACCGAGCTTATCCTTGCCGACCTCGAGGCGGTCGAGAAGCGGATGAACAAAACCCAAAAACTCGCCAAGTCCGGTGACAAGGATGCCCAGGCCGAGTTCGCGCTTTTGGAAAAACTCGTGCCGCATCTTAACCAGAATAACCCCGCCAACATTCTCGAGTGCACCGACGACGAGAAGAAGCTGCTCCAGTTCTTCCAGCTCCTCTCCGCCAAGCCCGTGATCTACGCCTGCAACGTCGCCGAGAGCGATCTCGCCAACGCCGAGGCGAATCCCTTCGTGCAAAAAGTCGCCGCCTTCGTGAAGGCCCACCACGACGCCGCCTACGTGCCGATCAGCGCGCGCATCGAGGCCGAGCTGATTGACCTCTCACCCGAGGAGGCGAAGGAGTTCTTGAAGGATCTCGGTGTGACCGATTCCGGCGTATCGAACCTCATTCGCGGTAGCTACTCGCTCCTCGGTTTGCAGACTTACTTCACCGCCGGTGAAAAAGAGGTGCGCTGCTGGACGATCAAAAAGGGCTGGAAGGCCCCGCAAGCCGCCGGCGTGATCCACACCGATTTCGAAAAGAGCTTCATCAAGGCGGAAATCGTGTCCTACGAGGACCTGGTGCGACTCGGCAGCACCGCCGCCGCGCGCGAGGCCGGCAAGTATCGTCTCGAGGGCAAGGAATACGTCTTCCGCGACGGAGACGTCGCCCTCTTCAAGACCGGGGCTTAACTGCCTGCTCTTTTTTCGCCGCCGCTTCTTCGCGCCGCATAGGCATGGCGTCTATCAACGCGAAGAACGCATCGGCTGAGACCGGTTTCGCTGAATCAAATTTCACGCCACCATCTTTGCCGACCAGTCGGACACGAAACGCGGCCGCAGGTTTTATCTGCGTAACGATAAAGAGATCGCGCTCCAGCAAGCCGACCCAAACCGGCAAGAGCGCGGCGGCCTGAGTCTGGTAATCCGGCGAAGTGATATCCGCAGCGTCAATCACGACAACGCGATGTTTCCACCGGTGATTTTCCAAGTCCGGCAAGGGCAGACCCTCCGCCGCCGCAGACCGCATACCGAGAGAAAGAGCAACCGCAACCGCGAGACCAGCGGCGCGCACCGCAGACTTTGAGTTCATGGCCCGAGCATAACGTCTGCCGCCTGAGGGCGCAAACGCACAAACTTAGGGTCGAAAATCACCGTATTGGGGCTGCTTTTCAAATTAGCTCCTGCGCCCCCGTTCACCACCTAAGGCCCCTACCAGGCATCACCTTGAGCACCGAAAGCAAGTTGGACAGCTCCTCGGCGCGGGGCGAGTTAGGTCCGTCGAAAGACGCCAAACCAAAAAGTCGCGCGGTTAAATCCGCGCGGCTTTTTGTGGTTTGGGACGGGTCGTGGGCGCACCCCGCTCCGCCGAGTGAGCGGAACCTCAGGCGGCGGGCGCGGAGCCGGCGGGCGCCTTCGCGGGAACGAGGCCGCCGGTGCCAACGGCGTGGAAGGTCGCGTCGGAGGGCAGGATGACGCGCTCGCAGAAGTCGCCGAAACCTTCGCCGGTGTCACGCTCCTTGGCGTAACGCTTGATCACGGGGTCGAGGAGTTTGACGGCGTCATCAATCGTGATGCTCGGGGAGACGAGACGGTTTAAGCGCGTGCCGTTGTAGGCGGCGCCGAGGTAGAGGGCGTATTTGCCGGGCGCTTTGCCGACGAAGCCGATCTCGGCGAGGTAGGGGCGGGCGCAGCCGTTGGGGCAACCGGTGACGCGCAGGCTGATGGCGTCGTCGCGTAAGCCGGCCTCTTCGAGCACGGTTTCGAATTTTTCGAGAATGCTGGGAAGTGCGCGCTCACTCTCGGCAAGGGCAAGTCCGCAGGTGGGCAACGCCACGCAGGAAAGTGCGTTGAGACGCAGGCCGGAGCCGACGTGTTCCTTGTCGAGCCCATGTTTGACGAGGATGGCATCAACGGCGGATTTTTGCGCGGCGCTGAGGCCCGAAAGGGTGACGTTTTGCGAGGGCGTGAGGCGGAAGTCAGCGGTGGTTCCGTCGAGCGCGGTGGCAACCTCGCGCAGGGCGGTCTTCATCGGCCAGCCCGCGACATCCTTGATGCGGCCGGAGAGCAGGTGCAGGCCGAAGAACCAGGTGCCATCGGCGTTCTGGTGCCAGCCGTGCGGATCCTGAATGGTGGTGAAAGTGACGGGCTTGGCGGCCGCGAATATGACGCCGCTGCGCTTCTCGACCTCGGCCTTGAACCACTCGATGCCGCGGTCGGCGATGGTGTATTTGAGGCGGGCATGTTTGCGGTTGGTGCGGTCGCCGTGGTCACGCTGGGTGGTGAGGACGGCGTCGCCGATCTTGTTAACCAAATCGCGGGTGATGAAGCCGAGGGAATCGGCGAGGCGCGGGAAGGTCTCGTCGTTGCCATGGCTCATGCCGAGGCCACCGCCGACGGTGACATTGTAGCCGAGGAGTTGACCGCCCTCGATGACGGCGATGAAGCCGAGATCCTGCGAATACACGTCCACATCGTTGGATGGCGGGACGGCAAAACCGGTCTTAAATTTGCGCGGCAAGTAAGTGGCGCCATACATGGTCTCAACCTCGGGCTCGCCGCCGGCGACGAGCTCCTCGTCGAGCCAGATTTCGTGGTAGGCGCGGGTCTTGGGGAGTGCGTATTCGGACCAGTTTTTCGCGTCTTGGTAAACTTGCTCCAACACCGGCGACTGCTCGGGGTTGACGGGCGCCATCACATTGCGGTTCACGTCGCCGCAGGCCGCAATGGCGTCAAGCAGGGCCTTGTGCATGCCTTGAATGAGGGGCTTCATATTGCCCTTCAGGACGCCGTGAAACTGGAAGGTTTGGCGGGTGGTCAGGCGGAGGGCCGGGCTGCAGAGATCCGTGGCGAGCTGGTCGAGCACGAGCCACTGCGCGGCGGTCGCCTTGCCAGCGGGGAGGCGAACGCGAAGCATGAAGGAGAAGGCTTTCTCCTTGCCGGCTTTTTTGAGGAGAATGCGTTGGTCGCGGTCGTCCTGCTGGTAAGTGCCGTGAAACTTGCTGAGTTGCTCGCTATCGGCCGAGATGACGGCGGTGGAAGTGTCGGCAAACTCCGCCTTGAGGTTGCCGCGCAGGTGGTGCGAAGCGGTTTTGATGCCCTCGTTGGCAACGAGCGGCTTAGGGGCGGCGGAATCGGAGATCATGATGATGGGACGATAAGGAGACGCGACTGAAGGCAAGACGGGAAAGGTCGAAACGACGCAACGTGGGCGGTTTCGCGCGAGCGGCAAATTTTAATATGCATGCGTTTAGCCTCGGGCAGAAAATCAGAACGCACCACTTAAGATGTTCTCTGATCGCTTTTCGCCTCGGTGCAACTTTTCCTGAATTGGCCCCGACGCCACTTGATTGGCGAACGAAAGCACCCTTAACGTATTTCTCTTTCTCGATTTGAAACTCGCCGCACCCCGCGGCGCCCCGATGTCCGCCCAACGCTCCGAGCTCCTCATCCTCCAGTCCTTGCTCGATGCCCCGTCGGCTGGAGACGGATCGGCCGGTATCGTCTCCGGAACTAGCCTCGCAAATGCCCTCGGCATGAGCCGTGTCGCCATCTGGCAGCACCTTGAAAAGCTCCGCGAACAAGGATTCACCATCGAGAGCCTCCACGCCCGCGGCTACCGCCTCGCCGCCCGCCCGGCCACCCTCCACGCCACCCTCATTGACGCCTACCGCCACCCCGGCCCGGACGCCCCTCGCATCCACGTTTTGGATACAGTTGACAGCACCAATGACGAGGCCTCCCGACGCCTCGCCGCCGGCCAGCCCGCACCCTTCGCCGTCATCGCCCGACGCCAGGAAAAGGGTCGCGGCCGCTTTGGCCGGGTCTGGCAATCCGCCACCGATGGCAACCTCTACTCCAGCTTCGCCTTCCGCCCCAACGTCGAACCCGCCCGCATGCAGACTTTTACGCTTTGGATGGGGGTCAATATCTGCGCCCTCGTCGCCAGCTTCTGCCGCACCGCCCCAGGTATCAAGTGGCCTAACGACCTCCTCTTCGACGGACGCAAAGCCGGCGGCATGTTAACCGAGGCACGCATGGACGCAGACCGCATCCACGATCTCGTCTTTGGCCTCGGCCTCAATCTCACCCCGCCGCCCAAGGGCTGGCCTCCCGAGCTCGCAACGGTCGCCACCTCGCTCTCCGAGCACACCGGTCGCCCCGTTGATGCCAA
>CAMDHP010000026.1 GCA_945898185.1 Akkermansia muciniphila
CCACCCGTTCCCATCCCGAACACGGCCGTTAAGCCCCGAGCAGCTGATGGTAGTAGGGCGTTAGGCCCCGCGAGAGTAGGTCGTTGCCAGGTCTATGGCCCGGTTGTGCGAAAGCATAACCGGGCCTTCTGCTTTTTTGGGGCGTCAGGTCCGGGGCCGTAGAATTTGGGTTTCGGCGTCATGCCAACGTCCCGTGATAAATAGACTATACACGCTCAAACCTAAAGTCTGCTTATTAAGGGACGTTGGTATCAGGTCATCCGCCCCAACTGCGGAATTCAGGTTAGAGCATTTTAAATTGAGATGTAGCTATAAGGGTAACTCCAAGGTGGGGCCGGCCTGCTGAGAAAAAATTTAGGGAATCGCATGTAAACCCGAGGAACCCAGCGGTCCCGCCCTACCTCAAAAATAGCTACAGTTGTATTTAAAATGCTCTAATTTCTGAAATCCACTCTCCCTTATGATATCCGTGGTCGCGACTGCTTTCTCTAGTCTAACAATTTAGTGCTAGGCTGATGCACGGCGCAGCCGATCGTTGATGGCGGGGGCCAAGCCCTCCACGCCGGATACCTCGGCAGCGTGGATGCGTCTCCATCCTTCGCCATCTAATGCGCGCAATGTGGAAAATAGATTTTTAGCAATCGTCTCCAGATCCCCGCGCTCGCTCAGCCAGCGCAGGCAGCGAACCCTCTCGGCAGGAAGCATTCTAAGGTCTGCATTTGCGGGCCTTCTCAAGAGCAGACACACTTCATCCGTCGCCAGCTTGGCTGCATCGCGTGCATCGAGCCGGGAATGAAGAGTGAGTGGAGTTTGCGGGCTGTAATGTCGGGATAACATGCCGGGTGCGGGTGCAGCGGTTCCCGCGACGATTGTTTTGCTATGAGGGAGCCCTAGCTTTTGTCCGAGCACGCGCTCAATGGCTGCGGCGTTTAGCCCACCGGGTCGGAGCAGGCGTGGCCGGGATGGGTTCGTCAGGTCGACGATGGTTGATTCCACGCCGACGCGGCACTCGCCGCCGTCCAGAACCGCGCGCAGGCTGGTCCCGGTCAGGCCGTCGCGGACGTGTGCGGCGGATGTGGGGCTGATGTAGCCGAAGGGGTTGGCGCTCGGCGCAGCCAGCGGGCAACCGGCAAGGCAGATGAGGCGGCGAAAAACCGTGTGCGCGGGCACCCGAACGGCGACGGTCGGTCGGCCTGCGCTCACGAGATCGGGCACGATCGCGAGTTTCGGTAATATCAGCGTGAGCGGTCCGGGCCAGAATGCCGTCGCGAGGGCGAGGGCAGCCGGGTTAGTCCGCGCGACCCGGCCTAAATCGGCGGCGGAGGCGAGATGCACGATCAACGGATCGGTGGTGGGGCGGCCCTTGGCGGCGAAAATTTTGGCGCAGGCGGCGGGATTTAGCGCGTCGGCGGCGAGTCCGTAAACGGTCTCAGAGGGCACGCCGACCAACTCACCCCGGCGCAGAAGCGCGGCGAGGCGAGCAAGATTGGCGGTGGTCGGGCGAAAGATGCGCGGACCTTGAAGAAGAGGTTCGGGACTCATGGTGCCATGGGACGCAGGGCGAAAACAAAAAAGGCCGGAGCGGTGAAACCGTTCCAGCCTTTTTTGCGAAGAGCGCGCCGGTCTGGCCGGAGGCTCTCGGTGGGGAGCGAAGCGCTTAAAGCGCAACGAGCATGTTGCGGGAGCGCTTGATCGTCTTGGTGACGCGGCGCTGCTGCTTGGCGGACAAGTGAGTGTATTTGCGGGGGAGGATCTTACCCGTGTCGGTGACGTAGCGGTTCATCAGCTGGGGCTGGGTGAAGGGGAACTCCTCGGGAGTAAGACTGCGCTGGGTGGTGGTGGTTTCGGTGGTGCTCATTTTGAAAAGGACTGTGAGGAAAACCGGCGGCACGCGGTGTTGTCAACCTGCATTCCTGCGCCCGCCAGAGCTGCCATCGCCGGTTCGGCGAGGGAAGGGCGAACGTATCGGATCCGGTCGGGCGCGTCACGGGGACGGGCGGTGTGCTGGTAGCAAATGGCGCAGGCGGCGCAGGCCGGCTCGGGCCGGGTAATAGGCAAGGGCGAAGAGCAGCGGCGCGCTGAGGCTCCATGCGGTGAGGGCGTGGACACCGGCCCAGGCAAACTTATGGAGAAAGGCGCCGAGGGTGAGTTCCTTGAATGAGCGAAGCATCTCTATCACTGAGAAAGGTTCACCTTGGGCCCGCCAGATCCACTCGCCCGCGCGCACATAGACTAGGATCATGACTAGGTGGAGCGGGCTGAGGGCGTAGTTGACCGCTTGCATAAGCGGTTGGTTGAGTTTGCGCCAGAGTGCCACGCCGGCGTTCAGGCCGGTTGTGAATCCGAAAAACGGGAACAGCGAGCAGACGACGGACCAAGCGATGCCGGTGGCGAGTTTTTCCGGGCTGGCTCCGTGGGTGAGGAGGGCGATGAGCGGGTCGCGCACGCGGCGTTGCCAAAAGCCTCGCCGTGGCGGCGGAACGGGATCGGTGGGAGATTTTCGGATGGCCGCTTCGTCAAGGTGTGGTTGACGTGGAGTCTCTGGAAAAAGGGGCTCGGGCGCGGCGGTGCTCAAGGCGTGGGGTGGGGGAGTTTTAGCCAAAAAGGATGGTCTTGGCGCCCAAAACATAAACCGCAATCCCGAGAGAGGTGAGGCACGCGGGCAGGGCGATTCGCCCGGGGCGTTTGGTGGTGAAGATTGCGTCAAGGCCGCCTCCCTCGCGCCGCACGCGTGCGAGTTCGAGCAGCATATAGCCAGCGATGGCAGGGTTTCCCCACAGAAAAATGGTGAGAAGCCAGAGCACGCGGGCACCGACGGTGCCCTCTTTCCACGCGACCCAGATCCAGAATGCGGTGAAGGCAAGATAGGCATCGAACAAAGTGGCGATGAACCACGGGTGCGTATAAACCTCGCGCGGGATATCAAAGAGCGCGCAGTGGCTGCTGGCCCAGCCGATGACCCCTACCATGCCAATGAGCACGAGGGTGAAAAAGATGCGGAGCGTGAGCATGACGAATGAAGAATGACGAAAAAGTGGACTGGACCCAGGGGGCGGAGCTGGCTTAAAATGCGATGTTATTGGGGCGGGTATGGAGGGTCTGGACGACCGAGATATTGCGCATGGCGAAGGCGGCTTCGCAGTAAGCGAGGTAGTAGCTCCACTTGCGCAAGAAGCGTTCGTCGAAGCCGAGCGCGAGCACGGCGTCTTGTTTGGCGCGGAAGGTGTCGTGCCAGAGGCGGAGGGTGCGGGCGTAGTCCTGGCCGAAGTCTTCTATGTGGTGGAGCATGAAACCGCCGGCGCGGGCGAGCTGCTGGTTAACGCGATTCAGGGAAAGCAGGAGGGAGCCGGGGAAGATGTGCTTTTGAATGAAATCCACGCCGCGACGCAGCTCGGCGTAGCGTTCGTCTGGGCAAGTGATGAACTGAAGGGCAATAAGGCCCTCGGGTTTGAGGCGGGCGGCGAGCACATCGCAGTAGGCGGGCAGGTAGGCGTGGCCGAGAGCCTCCATCATTTCTATGGAAACGATTTTATCGAAAGTGCCGGTGATGTCTCGGTAGTCGCACATTTGCACGTCTACGAGATGAGCGACGCCGGCCTCGGCGATGCGGGCGGTAGCGAGGTCGTATTGCTGTTGGGAGATGGTGAGGGTGGTTACGCTGCAGCCATAGGTAGTGGCAGCCTGTATGCTCCAGCCGCCCCAGCCGGAGCCGATTTCGAGCACGTGGTCGGAAGAGGTGAGACGGAGGGAGCGGCAGAGGGCGGCGTTCTTCTCGCGTTGGGCTGACTCGAGGGAGAGCTCGGGCGCGTGGGTGGGCCAGCGGGCGCTCGAATACATCATCGTGGGGTCGAGGAAGAGTTGGAAGAAGGCGTTGGAGAGATCGTAGTGTTCGGCAATATTGCGGCGGGCGGTCGCGCGGGAGTTCGGGCGCAGGAGGTGGCCGAGGCGGTTGGCGAAACGCAGAGCGTTGAT
The DNA here is from genome assembly GCA_945898185.1 of Akkermansia muciniphila. Classification (GTDB taxonomy): domain Bacteria; phylum Verrucomicrobiota; class Verrucomicrobiia; order Opitutales; family Opitutaceae; genus IMCC26134_A. Next base: position 3,973 of record CAMDHP010000026.1, read on the forward strand.
AAAGAGAGCGTGGCTGGTTTTCTTGGCGGAGCCGGAGAGGGTGGGGGCGTGCTCCACGTTGAGGACGAACCAGGCGATCAAGCTGGCGAGATCGGGGGTCTCCCAATCGCCATCGAGGTAGCTCTCGGCAAAGCCGATGTCGCCAGCGAGCAGGCATTTTCTAAAAAAAGCGGGGCGTTTAATGCGGATTTGAACCTCCGAGGAAAGGCCGAGCGGAAGGCGGCGGGCAAGGGCATCGGCGTGGGAGCCGTATTCGACCACGGGGCCCTCGGGCAGCGTGATGCGCAGGTGTCCGAGCTGCATGTTGCTAAAAGCGCGAAGAACGAGACGACGGCAGAGCGGACCGCATTCGGCGGTGGCAGGCAGGAAGGGTTCGGTGGTGGCTAAAGGAGGTCGGGCGCTCATGGTCGGGTATCGGCGTTGAGGGAGGCGTGCGGATGGTAGAGGTCGCGTTGGTCTGCGGCGCGGGCGGATTTGGCAAACCAAGGGACGTTTTTTAGGTAAAGGCGCAAGGCCTGCCAGTGGATGGCCCCGATGACCTGCAGGGTGATCAAGGGATACTTTAAGCTAAACCAAGCCAAGGTGCGATCACGAAGCGGGCGGGGGCGACCACTCACGGTGGTCAGTAAAGTGCGGAGCGGGCCGATGTAGTCGTCAATCTGGAGCGCCAGCCTTTCGCCGGGCGGGCGAAGGCGAAAATCGAATGCGACATCAACGTCTGCGAAAGGGGAAACGTAGAAGTTTTTCGTTACCCGGCGGCGGAAGGTGGGCGTGCCGCCTGCGGCGTGCAGCCTATCCGGGCCGAGGATAAACGGTTTTGTCTCGCGGAAAGTGTTAGTGACTTCGGCGATGCTGGCCAACGGGGTGCCGTCGGGCTTAGTGATGAAGTAGAACGAGACGGGGTTGAATTGGTAGCCGAGCACGCGAGGCAGAGTTACAAGGAGCACGCGCGAACCGGGCGGGGAGGGAATGCCGTGAAGGGCGAGGTAGGCGAGGACGCGGGCTTTGAGCGGTTGGTTTGAAGACGGGTTGATAGCGGCTGGCGGACTGACGGGCGAGGCGGGAGAGGGGTTGTGCGCGGGCTCGAGGACTGGCAGGTAGTCGCGATCGCGAAACGACAGGAGGCCGGAGGAGTTGATGCGAAGAATGCGGAGGCGACGGGCGAGTTCGGGCAGCTCGTCAAGATCGAGGGCGAGCATGAACAAGTTGTAGCCGAAGCGATGCGCCTTCGGGTGCAGACGCGCGTGCATTATGTGGCACTCGTAGATTCGGGAGTTCATGCGCGTTACTGGGCTTTGGGAAAGGCGGTCGGGAATCAGTTGAGCGGAAAGAGCTCCTCGGGGCAAACGGGCGAGGTGGTTTGCCGATGGAGCGAGAAAGCGCGGAGAGAGCAGAAAGCGCGGTGCGCCTGGCCTCAGTGCGAGTGGGCGCTTGGATCGTGGTAGCCGTAGGCCCAAAGGGAGCCGTGCCAAAGCTTTCGGCCCTCGAGGCGCAGGGTGAGGTCCAGTTTGTAGTGACTGTAGGGATCAATCACCTGGCTGCCGGGGCCGAATGCGCCGATTTTTTCATTCCAGAGCAGGGTTTCGGTTCCGGCGCGGCTGGAGAGCACGAGCGTGGTGCCTGGAGCGGGGGCAGGTTGGAGCACGGGGGCGAACTTGTTCTGACGCCAGGCGAGCTCCAGAGTGAGCGGTTTGCCATCCGCATTGATCGAATGAAGGGCCCCCGAATGCGGACCGCGAGCGGCTTGGTGCGAACGCTCCTCCATGCGCGATTTATCAATGGGAATATACACGGCTCCCCCCGCGATACCCAGCGTGAGGGCGATGGCGATCCAGTGCTTGGCCGCGAGCCGGCGCGGGGCCTTGATAAGGACGGGTTCGTCGGAGTAGGTGTGCATGCGGAGCTGTTTTCGGTGGTGGTGAGTGAAGGGAAAACTCTGGTTCCGGCAACGCAGGATCGTCGAGAAGGGCGGAAGCGGCAACGTCGAGGCGGTTCGTCAACAAAACCGGGCCGACAGGATTTGATCGCACGCTTGGTGAAGCCTCGCCCGAAGGGGCTCGGAGCGGGCGGCGAAGGCGCGCTGGTGTTTCTCGTAGTCGGCGCGGCCTTCGGGGGTCTCGATGCGCACCGGCGGGAAACCGAGCGAGGCGAGGTCGTAGGGGCTGGCGCGCATGTCGAGTTCGCGGATGTCGCGCGCGAGTTCGAAGCAGTCGGCGACGAGTTCTGCAGGCACGAAGGGGACGAGTTTAAAGGCCCACTTGTAGAGATCCATGTTGGCGTGAAGGCAGCCACGCTGCTCGAACTCGGGCGCGGTTTCGCGGGTGGGCTGGAGTTTATTTAGCGTGCGTGCGGGCGGGGTGAAAAACCGGAAGGCGTCGAAGTGCGAACAACGCACGGGCTGGCTTTCGACGATGCGAGCGAGTTCGTCGGGCGGAAAGCGGAGCGGGTGTTGATTGTGTCGGACCTCGTCGGGCGTTTGGCGGTAAACCATCGACCATTCGTGGAGGCCGAAGCAGCCGAAGGCGGGCGCGCGGTCGCGGGTGGCGGCGAGTAGGGTGCGGAGCCAGGCGACGAACTCGTGGCGTCGGGCTGGGAAGGCGGCGGTGGCAACGGCCACGCCGTAAGAGTTTTCCTGATACGCGGGGTTGGCGAGAAAGACGCGGGCGGCCTCGCCAGCGAGGGTGACGCCGATGCCGGGGTGCCAGCGGCGTAGCCAGGCGGGGCGGTGGGCGTAGTAAGTGAACAGGAAGTCGTAAACAGGGTGTTTTTCGCCGCGAGAGGCGCGGGCCTGGGCGGGGTCGGTCCAGACGCGCACACGGGTTTCGTGGGCGTTGGCGCGGGCTTGCCAGTCGGCTTCGGATAAAACCAGAACCGCGGATGGGCCGTAGGTGGAGTGAGACGCGACCGGCATTATAGCTTAAAGTGCTTCTGGATATCGCGCAGCACCTTTCGCGGCCCAAGGTAGTCGCCTTCGGCGGTGTAGCTGGTGGAGAGGTCCTTGCCGTTGCCATCCACGAACACGAGATTGGGTATGCCGCGCTCGTTGTCGGGGCGGGGGAGGAGGCGGCCGGAGCGGGCGTCGGAGTATTTGAGTGCGGTCCAAGGCATCTTGTCGCCCACCATGTAGTCCATCATGGCATCCTGATCCCGATCGCTGCTGACGAAGATGAGTTCGAACTCGGGGTGGAGGGACTTGATTTTTTGTAGGCCTCGACGAGCTCAGGGGTGAAGGCGCGGCAGGGCGGGCACCAATGGGCGGAGTAGTAGATCGCGTAGAACTTTGTGCCATCGAGCCGTGTGGCTGGCGCGGGGATGAGGGAGTTGCCCTCAACTGCGACGAGCTTGCCAGTGAGTTGACGGGCGAACTTGGTGGCTGCAGGCGCGGCTTTGGCGGCGGGGGCAGGCGGTGCCGCGGGGCCGCCCGGAGTTTCGGGCGCGGCCTCGACCACGCTGCCGCCCTCGGTGAGAGCATCAATACGGGCCTTGTCGGCCAGAGTGAGTTTTTCGTAAGCGTAAAAATAGCAGGAGCCGTCGGTTTTTTTGAAGGAGACGTTATCGCCTTTGCGGGCAAGAAACTCAGCCTCCATTTTTTGACGATCCAAGTTGGTCCGGAATTGAGCGGCGGCATTGAGGCCGAGCGGGGGCAAGACCGCAATGAGCAGCAGGCGCAGGGAGTTGTTCATAAATAGATAGCCCGATTTATTTACGGTCAAAGACGGGTGAGCATGCGGCGGATACCCTCGATCGGGGCTTCGGGCAAAGGCCGGAGAGTAAGCGAGGAACGACCCTGCATGGCGGCGAGGGCGGCGGGGTGGCTGAGCACTGGGCCGCTCACGCCGGCGGGAATGCGGTCGAGATGCCAACCGGCGAAGAGTTTGGTGAGCACGGCTTCGGAGAGGCGGAGTAAATCGGTGCAGGACTCGACTACGATCTGGTGCGCGGCGGGGTCACCCTCCGAGGCGAGGCGCAGCACGGCGGGGGCGAGGGCGGCAATCTGGCGGTTGGGTTCGGCGTGTTGATAGAAAAAACGCGTGATGGCGCGGGAGTCGGTCAGCCCGGTGTGATTGCGTAGGATGGTGGTGAGCCGGGTCTGCAGTTGCCAGCCTTGCAGTTCCAAGAGAGCGCGGGCGATGGTGCGGCGGCCAAGATCGTAGCCGCTGCCAGGGTCGCCGAAGCGCCAGCCGAGGCCGCCGGCGTAATGAAGCACGCCATCGGGTGCTCGGGCGGCGATGAAGGAGCCGGTGCCGCCGTGCAGCGCGATGCCGGGCGACCCGGCGGCGGCCAGTTCGAGCACGGGCACGGAGTCGTCAAAGGTATCCACCCGGCCGTGGCTTTGGAGGCTGGCGCCGACCTCGCGCCAGAAGGCGGGCGCGCCGGCCATGCAAAGCACGGTGCGGGTTATAGGGGTGGCAGGAGTGGTGGCGGGGAGTTTGGCGAGCAGGAAGGAAAGCGCGTCGTGCAGGGTCTGGCGGGCGGCCTCGGGGCCGGCGATGCTGGGATTGCAGCCCGGGGCGAGGTGGTGGGAAATCACAGCACCGGACTCATCCAGAAGGATGAGCTCTGTTTTGGTGCCTCCGCCGTCCACGCCGATTTTCATGGGGTGTTTCAGTATTGGCTATCTGCTCACAGACCAAGGGCGGCGCGGATCGTGGTCACAAGTTCGGCGGGGGGAGCGGACGGATCGACGACAAGCGCATCGGCCGGCTCCTCCAAGGTGGCGAGTTGGGAATCGAGCAGAGCGGCGGGCATGAAGTGTCCGGCGCGGGAGGCGAGGCGGGCGGCAAGGAGCTCGCGCGAGCCGCGCAGGTAAATCAACCTCATGCGCTGGCGGTTGACAAAGAGATGGTCGCGGTAGGCTTGCTTGAGTGCCGAGCAAACGACGACGGCAGGCGTGTCAGCGGCGAGGGCGGCGGAGATGCGCTCGCGAATAGCGTCGAGCCAGGGGGCGCGATCGCCGTCGGTGAGAGGAGCACCGGCGGACATCTTGGCAAGGTTGGCGGCGGGGTGCAGAGCGTCGGCGTCAGCGAAGGCCCAGCCGAGGTCGGCGGCGAGGGCGCTGCCGGTGGTGGATTTGCCGCTGCCGGACACGCCCATGACGAGGATGACGGTGGGTTTGAGTTCCCAGGCGCGGGTGGCGACGGGGTCGCGGCCTTCGTCGAAGTCAATGTAGTCGAACATCGTCTCGATGGGACGGTCGGAGAGGCCGGATTCGGCGGCGCGTTGGCGGACGAGAGGGGTGGAGAGATCGCGCCAGCCGCGTTTGCTGATGAATGCGTTCCAGATTTCGCACTCCTCATCGGTGCGGGGCGGCAAACCGGCGCGCGTCTCCGCCCAAATCAGGATCTCCGCATCGGTGCCGCCAGCGACGGTGCGGGCGATGAGGTCGGCAAAACCGATGCGCAGGAACCGGCAGATGCGCCCGTCGAAAACCGTAGGTTTGGCGTCGCCGAGGTTGGCGACGTAATCGGCCGGTAGGGCGCCGACGGCTTCGAGGCGGATTTTGTCGAGCATACGTCCGAAATAGACGAGACGACCGACGCGGGAGTAAGGGCTGCGGAGACCGGTAACGGCAGGCATGGACCTAGGATGGTTTCGGAGGCACCCGCAGCGCAAGCCGAGCCTTGTAATTTCAGCCAGACTGACAGCATCCAAGGAGGCCCGCCTAAAAGCGCCGCCAGTAAAGCGCAGTGCAAAGGGCCGCGCCGAGCAGAGTGGGAACGATTACCCAGCCTGGGTGAATCGGCACGGAGTAGGTATTGCAGAGCCACCAAACGAGGACGCATTTGAGAATAATCAATGCCCAGCCTCCGATCAGGATGACTTCGGAGCGACGGCTGCGGGGCTCGGGCGCTTGCGCGATACGGACTTGCTCCACGAACGGCAGGTCGGTCTCGCCGGCGACGGGCTGGCGGTGGAAAAACTTGGGAAAGGGAGGGAACATGGGATTAAGCCGCGCGGTAACAGTTGAATAGAATCTAAACGGCGTCCGGCCAGAAAGCGAACGATGGATGGATTGCAGTGCCGGGCCCGGTCAGGCATCTTGGCTCCATGAAGACCGAGCGCACCCCTGATACGAGTGGTGAGCCGAACTGTCCTCGTCTGGATAAGTGGCTGTGGATGATTCGTGTATTTAAGACCCGCGAGCTAGCGGCCGAGGCCTGCCGGGCGGGCCATGTGGCGGTCAATGGGAAGGACGCGAAGCCGGCCCAATGTCTGGGGCCGGGGCACGCAGTGGAAATCCGACAAGGAATGCTAACGCGCCGTATGGTGATGCTGGTATGTCCGCCGGGGAGGCAGGCGGCGGCGCGACTTGCGGAGTTTGTTCGTGATGAGACGCCTCCTGAGATTTACGCACGAGCGGCGGAAGCACGTCACCAGCAGCATCTCGCCGGTGAGGCGGGAAAATCGGCTAATAAGCGAGAAAGGCGGGTGCGGCGGGCGTTCCTGGATGGGGCTTAAGGCTCAGTTATTTTCGACCCCGAAAAACTCGGCCGCGCAGGGGCCCTATAAAATTAATCTTGCAATAAATGTATCTCACGGTGTCGGTAGGTGAATCGTTAGCGATACGTAAGATGACAGGAACTGGTGAGTCGTCAGAAGAGTTAGCTCTAGTGATGATTTGAAACCCGATGGTCGGGAACGGACTGGCAGAGACGGGTAAGCGACGAATTCAAACATCATGAGTAACGCGAAATTATACGTAGGTAACATGTCCTTCAAGACCTCCGAAGACGAGCTCCGCTCGGCTTTCGGCCAGTTCGGCTCCGTAGCCGATGTCTATGTCGCCATGGACAAGATGACCGGTCGCCCCCGTGGCTTCGCGTTCGTCACCATGGGCACCGCTGAGGAGGCCAAAGAGGCCGCTGAGAAGCTGAACGGCGCCGATCTCGGCGGCCGCGCCCTCACTGTCAATGAGGCTCGTCCTAAGGAAGAGGGCGCTGGTCGCTCCTTCGGCGGCGGCGGCGGTGGCGGCGGTCGCGGCTTCGGCGGTGGCGGCGGCGGTCGTGGCTTCGGCGGCGGCGGCGGTGGCCGTGGCGGCTTCGGCGGCGGCGACCGTGGCGACCGCGGCGGTCGTTACTAAGTCACCCTCAGTGCAGTCCGTTCAAACGGATAAAACACTTCGAGCGGCGTATCCTTACCGGATACGCCGCTTTTTTGTTTCAGTAGGGGATGGAACACCGGCCCCTATTACGCCTCAGTAGTCCAACCTAAGGTGATTAGCCCGAAGTCCCGTCTTTGCGGTTAACGCGGATTCCGTCTTTGAACTTTTAAAGCCGAACGAGGCGTGTTGAGTGCTAATGCGTTTTCGTCCTCACCACGAAGAATGAAAAACTGAGTGCTTTATTAGGTCATATAAAAATGAATTACAAATCTCTAGCTCGCGGATAAAATGAAGCTGCTCTTCCATAGGTAAATTACGCTTAATCACGGAATCCGGGTTAAATCCAATAGACACCACAACGCCCATGAACGAGGTCATCCTCCATTTTCACTTCTTCCAATTCGAGGTCTTCGTCACCACCTGGAAGCTTATTGGCTACACCGGCGTCACCCTTTTCGCCGGCCGTTGGGTGGTGCAGCTCATCGCCACCCGCGCGGCCGGCCGTCCCGTCATCCCGCGCGCCTTCTGGGTCATGAGCGTGATCGGCAGCCTCCTGCTGCTGGCCTATTTTATTGCGGGCAAAAACGACTCCGTCGGCGTGCTGTCCAATCTCTTCCCCGCCTTCACCGCCGGCTATAATCTCTGGCTCGATTTGCGTCCGCGCAAATCTGTCGCTCAAGACCTCGCATAACTGGCCATGCCCGCCGCTACGCTCCGCCCCTGGTGGCACGACTTGCGCGACCCGCTTCGCGCCGCACCCGCCGCCGCCCGCCGCCTCTGGTTGCCGGGCCTCATCTGCTTCGCCCTCGCTACCGCTTTCATGCTCTGGGCCTCCGCGTCCGGCACCGACCGCCACTGGCTTGATCTGATCGTCACCGGCCGCGATCCCGGCCTCATCCAGTTGGCCAAAAAACTTAGCAACTGGGGCGAACTTCACTTCATCCCGCTTCTCCTCGCTATCCTGCTCTGGGCAGCAGGCCGTTACTATCACCGCCTCGACTGGCGTCTCGCCGGCGCCGCCGGTCTGCTCGGCTCCGCCGGCGCGGGTTTGCTCGGCCTCATCTTCAAAATTCTCTTCGGCCGCCCTCGGCCCCACCTCAGCGTGCCTGACACATTGAATCCCCTTTCTTTCCACTGGAATTTCCAAAGCTTCCCCTCCGGCCACTCGGCGCACACTTGGGGGCTCGTCGCCGGCGTCGCTCTGCTCGCCCCGCGCTGGGCCCTGCCTTACGGCCTCTTCGCCGCCGCCGTCTGCTGGTCGCGCATGTATCTAAACCGCCATTACCCGAGCGACATTCTCGGTGGCCTTGTCTGCGGCGTCTTCGTTGGCCTCATCTTCGCCCTCGCTGCACGCCGCACCCTCGCTGCAACCAAATACGCTCCTCCCTACCCATGATGCTGCAACGTCTCGCCTCCCGTCTGCCCTCGTGGGTCTGGCTCACTTTGATCGTGCTCGCGGTGCTCCTACCTGGCAGTGCCACCCTGCCGCTGCTCGACCGCGACGAGCCCCGCTTCGCCGCCGCCACCCGCGAGATGCAGGAGCGCGACGACTGGTTCGTCCCGACTTTCAACGGCGACTACCGTTTCGATAAACCCATCCTCATCTACTGGCTCATGCGCGGTGGCTACGCACTCGCTGGTGTCAGCGAGCTCGGTGCCCGCCTGCCGAGCATAGCAGCAGCTCTCGCCCTCGTGCTGCTCACCGCCGCCGCCGGCCGCCAATGGTTCGACGCCCGCACCGGTTTTGTCGCCGGCGCCGCACTTGCCACGTGCCTCCAGTTTTTCATTCACGGCCGACTCGCCCTCGCCGACATGGTGATGATCGCCTGCGTCACTCTCGCCCAGATCGCCTTGGCCCGTCTCCTCCTCGACCCCGATACCACCACGCCCGCCGCCGATCCCGCCGCATCCGCCAAAACCGCCCGCCGCTGGTGGTGGGCGCTCTGGCTCGGCCTCGCCGCCGGCTTCCTCGCCAAAGGCCCCATTGCCTGGGCTGTGCCCGCGCTCAGCTTGATCCTCTTCCGCTGGGTTTTCTGGCGCAAGCCACTGCCTTGGTCCCGCCTCCGCGCCTTGCCTGGCCTCGGCCTCGCACTCGCGCTCATCGCCGCGTGGGGCGTGCCCGCGCTCATCTTCACCCACGGCGATTTCTTTCGTGTCGGCATCGGTAAGCACGTCGTTGATCGCGGTCTTGATGGTTTCAACGCCCGGTCCTACAGCGTGTTTTTCTACCTCAAAACCGCTCCGCTCAGCCTCTTTCCGTGGGTCGTGCTGCTGCCCCTCGTTTGGCTCGGAGCGCGCCGCCGCTGGTCCGCAAATGTCGCCTGGCTCGCTTGCTGGGCTCTCGCGCCGTTCATCATTTTCACCCCTTACGCGACCCAGCTCCCCCACTACGTGATGCCGGGCTACCCGGCGCTCTTTCTCCTGCTCGCGCTCGGCCTCGATTTACCTGCGAACCGCTGGCGCAACATCGGCCTCGGTCTGCTCTACGGGCTGGCCTTCGCGCCCCTCGCATTGCTCGGCTATCTGATCATTGCCCCGGTGCCTCCCGGCCTGGAGCACTTCCGGCTTGGCATGGCAGGCGCGTTGGTCGCCCTCTCCGGCCTCGCTCTCTTCGCCGCGACGCTTGTGCAACGTCGCCCCGTGCTTTGCGCCCTCGCCCTTCTCGGTCCGATCCTCGGCGCGCCTTTCACCGCCAGTGGCCTGCGCGCCACCCATCTCTCCAGCCAGATCTCCGCCATTGCCGAAACTACCCCGGTGGACAGCCCGTGCCTCGGCGTGCGTTACAACGAACCGAGCCTCGTTTTTTACTCCCACCGCCACTGGGACTTTGTCGGCGCCGAGGCCGCTGCCATCGCCGCCGCCATTACGCGCACTAATCCGGGCCTGGTCGTCGCCGTGCGCCGCGAGATTGACCCGATCAAATTCTGGCAACCCGCCGAAGGCCGTCGCTGGCGTGAAAGCCCCGCCGTCGCCGCCCCCGTCGGCCCCGGCTGGAACCAAGTCGAGCTCGCCGGGTTCAACCCTGGCCGCACCCGCTGGCAAGAAGTCACCGTCTGGTTCCGCAATGACTAGGCCCCAGCAAAGCACGGGCTAAATCCGAGTTTTTAACGCGAAGACACAAAAATTCGACCAAAGGCCGCGAAGCTCGGGACCAAATCAGATTTTATTCCCGACCCTCGGATCGTCCTTCGCGTCTCAGCGCTAAAATCTCCGCCTTCCGTCAATCCCGCTCCCGCGCGCTCTTGCCAACCGCCGCCGCTTGGGCGTGATTCGTTGCCCATCCAGATGATTCCTTCCGTCGTCAAACGCACCGTTGATATGCAGATCATCGCCGACTGGGTCGAGCCCAGCTCCCGCGTGCTCGACCTGGGCTGCGGACGCGGCGTGCTTCTGGAATCCCTCGTGCAGACCAAACAGGTCTTCGCGGTCGGCGTGGATCTCGATTTCGATAAAATCACCTCCTGTGTGCGTCGTGGCCTCACCGCCTACCAGGGGGACATGCTCGCCTACATGGCCGCCTTTCCCGACGCGCACTTCGACCGCGTCATCTGTTCCCGCACCTTGGAGGAGGTGCCCGATCCCTCTGCCGTCATCGCCGAGGCCCTGCGCGTGGGACGGGTCGTGACGGTCGGTTTCGTTAACCATGGGTATTGGAAAAACCGATACGACACCCTTCTGCACGGCCGCAAGCCCCGCAACCCCGTCTATCCCCAGCCTTGGCACGAGAGCAGCCCGGCCAATCCCGCCACCCTCGCCGACTTCGAGGAGTTCTGCGCCGAGCGCGGCTACCGTATCGTCCGCCGCGCTGTGTTGCGCGGCGACTGGCACACCCCCTGCCGCGCCTTTCCGAACCTCCTCGCTGGCTACGCCCTCTACGATCTTACCAAGTAATCTCAATTGCCCGTAATTATCAGACCTCAGAAACGGAACTTTTTGATCGCAGATTTCCACGGATAAAACCGGCCAAGGCGCGCCCATCTGTGATAGTCGTGGTAAACGTTTTTGTCGCTGGGGCGCTCGGGCTTAGTGGCGGCCTTCCTTGTAAATGCCGTAAGCGACATAGGCCGCGATGAGGGCGGCGAAGACGAAACCGAGGGTGCCAAGATGAGAAGCGTTGCCGGGCCCTTTGGCGGCGATGATGAGCGAGCTACCCACGATGAGCGCGCCGCTGATGAAGCCGAGCGCGATGCGGTTGGCGGAGGTTTTGAGGGCGTCGTCGAGGTCGTCGAGGCCTTGGTGCTGGAACTTAATAGTGAGCTCGTCGTGCTCGACGCGGCGGATGATGCGATGGATCTCGCCCGGCAGGTCACGCAGGCTGCCGAGCGTGCTGCGCAGCATGGAGCGGGTGTCGCGGAGCACGGCGCGGGGACCGGTGCGCTCGCGCTGGAGCGCGATGAGCACGGGCTTGGCGGCGCGCTTCAGGTCGAAGTCGGGGTCGAGGGTGGAGGCGACTTCTTCGATCGAGAGCACGGCCTTGGCCATAAGCGAGTAGTCGCTCGTGACGTTGATGCCGTTGCGTCCGAAAATGAAGAGCAGTTTCAACATCGCGCGGCCCATCTGGACGTGGCCGATGGCGCGGTTGAAATCCTCGCGCAGGGCGAGGGTGACGTCGCGCTCCATGGCGCGGAGATCGGCGCGGCCGGCGGGGCTGCCAAGTTCGGCGGCGATCTGCACGATGCGCTCGGCATCTTGATCCACGGCGGCGAGGAAGAGATCAGCGAGGGCGTGGCGAAGGCGGCGGGTCAGATGGCCCGCAAGGCCCCAGTCAAGAAAACAAAGGCGGCCATCGGCGGCGATGAGCACGTTGCCCGAGTGCGGGTCGGCGTGGAAAAACCCGGCGACGAGCACTTGATGAAAGAGCGAGGTGGCGCCCGTGGTGGCGAGGGCGCGGGCTACGGCGGGGTCGATGCCGGGGTCATCCACCGGACGGCCGATGATGCGGTCCATGACGAGCACGCACTCGCTGGAAAGCTCCTCGACCACTTCTGGGGCGAAGACCTTGTCGGGCTGCGGATTGGTGGCGTTGAAATAGCGCTGATTACGGGCCTCGTGGGTGAAGTCGAGCTCGCGCAGCACGCCGGCGCTGACTTCGACGACGACGGACGGGAGATCGTAGGGAGCGAGGGCGGAGATGCGGTTGTGGATCTGGCCGGCGAGAAAGGCGAGGATGGCCAGGTCGGTCTCGACGATACGCTGGAGGCCGGGGCGCTGGATTTTAACCGCGACCTCGCGGCCGTCGTGCAGGCGGGCGAAGTGAACTTGGGCGAGCGAGGCGGCGGCGGCGGGCTTCTCGTCGAAGGAGGCAAAAACTTCGGTCAGCGGGCGGTGATGAAAAGCGTGGTCGAGGATGGGGCGAATCTCGGCAAAGGCGACGGACGGGACGGTGTTACGGAGTTTGCGCAGTTCGAGGATGAGGCCGGAAGGCAGGGCATCTGGGCGCATACTGAGGAGCTGGCCGGCCTTGATGAATGCGGGGCCGAGTTCTTCGAGCGCCATGCGCAAGCGAACCCACGGAGGCAGGCGCTCGGCTGGGCGCGGCAACATGCGTTGCAGGAAACCGGCGGGCAGCGCGATCTGGTCGAGCAGATCGGTGAAGCCGAAGCGGGCGACGACGCTGGTGATTTCCTTGGCCCTGACCGCGTGGGATAGGATGTTAAACGGGATCACGTTCGCATCACGGCTCGCCGTTGCGGGTCGGGGCGGGCGGCGGGTTGGCAGCGGCCTCGAGCACGGCGACGCGGGCTTCGAGTGCGGTGAGGCGGGAGGCGACGGCGGCGTCTTGGCGGTGCAGGATTTCTTGCACCTTTACCGAGGCCTGAGCGCTCATTTCCTCGAACTCGCGGCGGCCGCGCTCGGCGATCTTATCGGCGATAATACCGGCGTCGTCGGCTTTGATTTTGCCTTGGCGCACGTAGTCATCAAGGGCGTCTTGGACTTTCTCCTTAGTGATGACGGCGGCACCTACGCCGGCGAGAAGGGTTTTTTTGATGGTATCGATCATGGTGGGGAAAAGGTAACTCGACGCCGCGGCAGCCGCAAGCGCGGGGTTTTGGCTGACCAGCCCTGCCCGGCCCGTGCGAGACACAAATTCCCGGGCGGTAAAAGAAAATGGGTGTTAATGGTGAAAACGCAGGAGGGGCGAATTGACAGTATCTGGCGGGTGATTTTCTTGGGTTTTTGGATGCAGAGCCCCTTCTTTAAATTCCCACGTGCGTGTGCGATATTTTTAGTCGCCTGCTACTCCATAGTGCGCGCCGATCTGGTTGAGACCAAGAGCGGCGCACGGCTCGTCGGCACCGTCACCAAAGTAGAGGCCGGCGCGGTCACCCTCGCGACGGACTACGCGGGCACGATCACGGTAAAGCAGTCCGAAGTGGCCCGCCTAGATATCAGCCAGCCCCTCGTGATCCGCCTCGGGGGCGGCACGACCGTGGCCGGCACGGTCGAGAGCGCTGGCGCCGGTAAGATCGCGATCAAAGGACCTGACGGCACGATCACCACCACGGTGGAAAAGATTGTGACCACCTGGGCCCCCGGCACGACCGATCCGGCGGTGGCTGCCTTGGAGCGCAAATGGAAATACGAGGCTGACTTCGCCTTGGCCGGCAAGACCGGCAACAGCGAGCAACTCAGCTACGGTGGCGGCGCCAAAGCCACTCTCGCCGGCCCGACTGACATGCTCAAATTCTACTCCGCCTTCAAATACGACAGCACCGACAGCTTGAAGACCGACGACGAGTTCAACGCTGGCGTAGACTACGCCAATAATTTCAGCGGCCGCTACTCTTGGTATGTGCGTGATGAAGCCGGCTACGATCAGGCTAAGGATGTTGATTTCTACAACGTGGCCGCCTCCGGTTTTGGCTATGACTTCCTCCAGAATAAACTCGTGCAGATGCTGACGGGCCGCGCGGGTTTGGCATACCGTTTTGAGAACTACGGCTCGGTGCTCACCGAAGACGTGCAGAGCGCGGGCCTTGATTTCAGCCTGGCCCATTTCTACAAATTCCCGGGTGCCATGCTGGTCAACTCACTCAGCTACGTACCCTCGATCGATGATTTCTCCAACCACCACGCCGTGCATGATTCCAGCCTGCAAATGCCTCTCGCGGGCAAGTGGGACCTGCGAATCGGCATGAATAACGATTACAACAGTGTCCCGGGCGCGGGCGTGAGGAAACTGGATACCACCTACTACACAAAGTTCGTGCTGAGCTGGGAGTAATCTCTGGCGCGCATCCCACCCCAGCCCGAGCCCTCGGGCCCGTCTCGCTTCCGCGGCGGACTTTTTTATGTATCAATTCTCTTATGATAGCGCAAGCGACACTCCCTTCCGGGCCGCCTCCCGCCCAGCGTAAACCGCACCGCATCGCGGTCTTTGCCGACACGCATGACGCTTACCCGCAGCGCCTAACCGGCCTGCTGGCGGAGGCGGATGAGCTTTGGCACCTCGGCGATGTGTGTGCGCCGGACGTATTGGCAGCGCTCGCGGCTTTGGGGCGCCCCCTCCTTGTAGTGAGAGGTAACAACGACGCGCATCTTGCCTGGCCGCTCACGCTCCGGCTCGAGCGGGCGTCGCGCGTCTTCCATCTGGAGCACATCGCGCCGCGTCGCGCGCCAGCGGGCGCGGAGTTCGTGCTCTGCGGGCATACTCACGTGCCGGAAGACGTAACGGATCCGGGCGGGGTGCGCTGGCTGAATCCGGGCTGTATTTCGTATCCGCGCGGGCAAGGCTGCAGCTTTGGGTGGCTCACCATCGCAGCGACGGGCGAGGTGGATTGGCGGATAGTTGCGCTTTAAAAGGGCCTAAGGAGGCAGTGCGAATCCAGTCCGGCCAAAATCCCACTGGCGGGGACGGCGCGCCTGTGTTCTGTGATGGCTTCCCGCAACCAGTGACAACCGGAGTATTTCAAGGCCTGTTGGATTTTTTCACGCCACCGCCTCCGATGGAGGCAGGCGGGCCGTCGGCATTGGCCATCGCGCCGCGCGAATCGGTGGTGACGGGGCCCGCGCCTCGATTGGCGGCGGCGAATGAGATCGTTTTTGAACGAAGCGCCAAAGCGAAGAACTACCGTCTGACGCTGCGCAAAGACGGGGTGGCGGTAGCGACGATCCCTGCACGCGGAACCGAACGAGATGCGCGGGCATTCGTGGCTCAAAACGCGGACTGGCTGACGCGGGCGCGGGAGCGGCAAAGTCGCAAGCCGCGGGCCGCGCAAGTCTGGACGATCGGCACGGAAGTGCTCTGGCGCGGCGAGTTGCGCGAAGTGCGCAAGGCCTTGGAGGGTGAGCGACCCTGTGTGTGCCTCGGGGCGGATATCTTTCGCGTGGCGAAACTCGACGGAGACTTGCGGGCGACGCTGGAGGCACACTTTCTACGCGTTGCAAAAATCGAGCTTCCCGGGCGCACTTGGGAGCTCGCGGCTGAGACTCGCATGGCGGTGCGGGAAGTCACGGTTCGTAACCAGCGCACGCGCTGGGGCTCGTGCACGACGACGGGCGTTATTTCGCTCAACTGGCGGCTCGTGCAGGCGCCGGAGACGGTGCGCGATTATGTGATTTACCACGAATTGATGCACCTCCGGGAGATGAATCATTCGGATCGTTTTTGGCGTCGTGTCGAGGAGGTGTATCCAGACTGGCGTGACGCTGAGCGCTGGCTGAAAGGCAACGGATCTCTGCTCGGGCTTTGAGCCTGCCGGAACGTCTGACGATAAAAACCGGGACGCCCGGAATCAGCGAAAATCCACCAGCTCAAGGTCGAACACGACGGACTGCTTGCCGCGGACTTTGTTGCGAAGTCCTTTTTCTCCGTAGGCGAGCCAGTAGGGGAGAACCACGGTGCGGCGCTCGCCCTTTTTCATGGTGAGCAACGCTTCGTCCCAGCCGGAGAGCGCCTGGTTGCGACCGACGGCAAAGTTGTAAGGACCGCCATGGTCGGCGGAGGAGTCGAACTTCTGGCCGTTGGAAAGAAAGCGACCCTCGTAGTGGATGGTGACGAGTTGTCCGGCCTGTGGCGAGGCCGTGCCGGTTCCAGGGCGGCGGATGTAATAGCGGGCACCGCCGGGCGTTTCGAGGGCGCCGGCGAAGTCGCGGGCTAAGAGGGAGGCATCCTTTTCCGACCACTGATAGGCGACGCCGGCGAGGGCGATGCGCATGGCCGCGTTAATCGGCTCGCCTGGGTTTTTGCGCATAAAAATCCCCGAGCGCACCACAATTGCAACGGTGCCGAGCATGAGCCCGAGCATGAGAAGATAGACGGGAGTGCGCATGTGAGCGGTCGGGAGCTTGCGAGGCTTGGCTTAGCGTGAAGGCCGGCCGAGTTATGCGAGGAACGAGCAGATGTATTCGCAGAGACCCGACTCGACGGTGATCGTAAAGCCGGAGTCGGCGGCGACATCGAAATACGTGCCGGCTTCGTAAGTCGCGACGGCGCTTTGGTCCTTCAAGGTCACCCGGCAGGCCCCCGCGACGATCTCCATGCGTTCGGCGGCGCCGGTGCCGAAGTAGTAGGTGCCGGGACGGATGAGCCCGAGGGTTTTTTTCGAGGCGTCGGCGAAGAGCACGGTGTGACTGACGACGTTGCCGTCGAAATAGACGTTGGCCTTGGTGTGGACAGTGACTGCGGCGAATTGCGAGGGGAGGGGAGACATGGTGATTAGGAAAATGGGAAGCAGAACCAGAATCATTGCGAGAACGAGAACGATTTTTACGGACGACTTGCACGGGAACAGGCAGCACTTCCGGATGCGTCTCGTCTTGGAAATACTCCTGCCGGTATTTTTGCTAATCGCGCTTGGCGCGGCGTTGCAGCGCGGCGGGTTTTTCGGCGGGGGAGTGGTGGCCGGGTTGAACCGGTTGAGCTACTGGGTGGCGTTGCCCGCCCTGATTTTTTCGGGACTGGCGGAATCAGCCGGTGCGACGGCGGACGCGCGCACGGGTTATCTTTTGGCGGTGATGATGGGAACAACCGTGATCGTAGCGGGCCTGGGCTGGTTGATCGCGGGGCTGCTCGGCGTGCCCTGGTCGGGGCGAGGCACTTTCACCCAGGCCTTTTTCCGCGGGAATCTGGCTTTTGTGGGCCTGCCAATCCTTCTGCACCTGCCGGGAGTTCAGCCCACCGTGGTGATGCTGATGCTGGCCCCAATGATGCTGCTTTACAACGTGCTCTCCGTCGCGGCGCTGGTGGCGAGTCGAGAAGGCCTGCGCTTGGGAACGGGGCGCGCCCTGGCGACGGAGTGGGTGCGCAACCCGATCATTCTGGCGAGCGTGGCGGGCGGGGTGTGCCATTGGCAGGGGTGGGTGCTACCTGCGGCGCTCGCCGGCACCCTCGGTCAACTGTGCAAGATGGCGGTTCCTCTGGCCCTGGTGACGATAGGAGCGGTGCTGTTAACGCTTCCTATCGGTGCATCTCGCGGCCGCATCTGGGCGGTGGGTGCGATTGCGGGTAAGGTCGTATTGTCGCCTTTAGTGGGTTTCGCCGCGGCGTGCGCGCTGGGGCTCGGCGGCGTCGAGCGCACGGTGATACTTGTGATGCTAGCGTGTCCGACGGCGGTGATCTCTTATTCGATGGCGGGCCAACTTGGCGGGGACGAGGGACTCGCGGCACAGGCCGTGGTGGGAAGCACCCTGGCCTCCGCCGCATCGCTAGGATTAATCTTGGCTCAAGCGAGTTGACCGGCGGGTGAGCCGAAACACGGTTGTCACGCGGAGAAACCCAGACAAGCTGCGTCAGGTAACACATTTTAAATTATGAACTACGCCACATTGGTTTTGGTGACAGCAGGATTGGTTGGCCTGAGCGGCTGCGCCTCAGGCCACGATGCGCAGATCGTTAATACCCGCCAGCCCGGTCCGGCTCTCGGAGCAGCGGTGGGCACCGTGGGTGGCGCGGTGGTTGGCAATGCAGCCGGCCTCGTCGTAGGCGTTGGCGAGGGAGCCGTAGGTGCGACCTCGGTTCCATTTAACAATGATCGCCGGGTGATCCGCACTTGGCGCACCGAAGTCACGGCGGACGGCCGCACGATCCAGGTTCCGGTTGAGATCGACGTAGATCAATACGGCCGGCCGGCGAAGTAACCGCGGCCGGATTGTCTCCCGTTTAGGGCAGCTCCAGAATCAAGGTCTCGCCGGTGCGTGCTCGCACCCCGAATACCTCCTGCAGAAGCGCCGCGTTCAGCACCGTGCCCGGATTGCCCGCCGCGCGGAGCTCCCCGCCGGCGAGCACCAACACCTCGTCCAGGCAGTGGGCCACTCGCAAATCGTGCAGGGACATTACCACCGTGCCGCCGGCCCGCGCGAGCTCCTTGGCTAGCATCAGCACTTCCAGGCCGTGGCGCGGATCGAGCGACGCGAGCGGTTCATCCCAGAGCTGCACCGGAGCCGCCGTCACGAGCGCTCGCGCGAGCAGGACTCGTTGACGCTCGCCGCCGGAAAGCGCGTTCACCGGCCGTTGCGCCAGCGTTGTGAGATCAAAACGCGCCAGCGCCGCGTCCACGCCGGTCTCGTCATCTCCATGCGCGTAACGCCCCTGCTGCACCACTCCGCGAACCGGAAAACCAAACTCAAAACGCGCCTCCTGCGGCACCCACGCCACCTGTCGCGCCCGCTCGGGGATGGCGATCTCCTGCACCCGGCGACCCGACCAGCGCACCTCGCCGCCCGAGGGAAGTAAGCCCGCCGCCACCTGCAACAAGGTCGATTTACCGGAGCCGTTTGGCCCCAATAATCCGATTCGGCGTCCCGGTCCGAGCTTAACCGACACATCACGCAGCCGCCCCGGCACCGTCACTTTGTTTAAAGCGAGTGCGGTCATGCGCGTTTCCTCAATAACCACAGAAAAAACGGTCCGCCCACCAGCGCCGTCACCACGCCCAGCCGCAATCCTCCGGCCAGCCGCCCCGCCAGATCGCAAGCCAGCACGAAGGCCGCACCGCCGACTACGCACAGGGGCACCAGCCGCCGGTGTTCCGGCCCGGCCGTGAGTCGTAGCGCGTGCGGCACTACGAGGCCCACGAATCCCACGACGCCCGCGACGGCGGTCGCCGTCGCCGCCAGCACCGTCGCCAGCACCAGCATCCGCCTCCGCAGTCCGCGCACGCCGACGCCGAGGCTTTGCGCCTCGCGTTCGCCGAGGCTAAGCAGATCCATCGGCCGGCCGAGCGGCCAGACTAGCGCCAGCGCCACCACGATGGGCAAGGCCGCCCACACGTGCAGCCAGGTCCGGTCCTCGAGCCCGCCGAAGAGCCAAAACAAGAGCTGGGTGCTGCGCGCGAAGAGTTCGCCGGTGGAAATCACGTAGCTCGTCACCGCCCCGAGTAGCGCGTTGAGCGCCACGCCCGCCAGCAGCAGGCGTTCGCTGCTTGCCCCGCGCCTGGCCAGCGCCAGCACGGCAAACGTGGCCAGCGCCGCGCCCGCCACCGCCGCCACGGGAAGCACCCAGAGCGAGAGCGCGGCCCAGCCGAGCGAGATCGTCAGCACCGCCCCCGCCGCCGCGCCGCTGCTCACGCCAAGAAGATCGGGGCTCGCGAGGCTGTTGCGGAAATACGCCTGCATCACCAGCCCGCCGGTCGAAAGCGCCGCACCGGTCAACACCGCCGTCAACACGCGGGGCAGGCGTATCTGCCAGATCACTAGCGAGGCCTCCCGGTCCGCGCCGGTCACGCCTGCCCAGAGGCGGGCCGGCCCCATGGTGATTTCGCCCAGTCCGAGAGAAACGAGCGCCAGGATGGCGAGCAGTATGATCAACCCCGGCAACAAGCTGCCGGTCCACGCATCGCGTTTGACGTGAACGCCCGTCGTCACCGCAGCGCCTCCGGATGCAACGCCTTGGCCAGCGCCTCGTAGGCGTCGATGCGCAGATGGGAAACGCACCCGAGATAAGCCGAGGGCAAGACCACGGCGCGTCCCTTTTTCACGGCATCCATGAACATATAGGGCGGTATTTTTCGCAGCGGCGCCAGCGCCCGCTC
>CAMDHP010000027.1 GCA_945898185.1 Akkermansia muciniphila
GTCAGGCCGAGAAACGTTGATTTTAGGCGGCGTGGAATAGCTCTCTTGCCGGGCGGATTTTGGCCGTCAGTCGCTTTTGTTGTTTCGCCAAGGCGCGGAAGTCACACTCGACTTGAATGCCGTGCCAAAACTCGGGCGACTGGCCGAAGAAGGCACCGAAGCGGATGGACATCGCCGGGGTGATGGCTCGCTTGCCGAGGACGATCTCGTTGATGGCGCGCGGGGCCACACCAATGGCTCGGGCCATGGCGTTTTGGGAGATGCCCATCGGTCGAAGGTATTCTTCCAAGAGGATCTCACCGGGGGTGATGGGCGGGTTCATGCTCATAACGTATGACGTTATACGGGTGTTTCAATGATAATCTAAGATGGCGACTTCGGCGGGACCGGCGTCAGTCCAGCGGAAGGTGATACGGCATTGGTCGTTGATGCGGATCGAGTGGTAGCCGTCCAAGTCGCCTTTGAGCGCCTCCAAGCGGTTGCCGGGCGGCACGCCCATGTCGGTCAGGCGTGCGGCACGATTGAGCTGGAAGAGCTTTCGTAGCGCGAGACGTGCAATCGCCGAGAATCGACGGCTCTTCTCTTCATGGAAGAGCTGCTCGGTTTCGGCATTGGCGAAGGACTGAATCATGCCTCAGGCGTGCGAGGTGGAATGAGATTAGACAAAAAAGCCCCGACCAGTGGTCGGGGCTTCAGGGCTTTTACTGGCAGGCTTCGCATTCGCCGCCGTTGCGCATCGCTTCGATGCTGCAGGCGGTTTTTTCGGCCGCGGTGTGTTCCTTTTTCCCGGATGCGGTCTTCGCGAGCGACGCCCCTACCGGGACGGGAGACGCGGTGCCACCGCCTGCGATGCCGCGGACTTCTTTTTTGCTCGCGACGCTCGCTTTCTCGATGCCGGAGGCGCCGAGGCTGCGAAGATAATAGGTCGTCTTGAGGCCCGCACGCCAGGCGTGGCGATACATGTGGGACATGGTCTTCATGTCCGCGGTCGCGAGCCAGAGGTTTACGGATTGGGACTGGTCGATCCACTTTTGGCGGCGGGCTGCGGCCTCAACCACCCACTTGTGGTCAATGGCGAAGGCGGTGAGGTAGCGGGCCTTAATATCCTCGGGGACGCGGTCGATGTCCTTCAGCTCGCCGTCGAAATACTTGAGGTCATCAATCATCTGCTGGTCCCAGAGGCCGCGGGTCTTCAAATCCTTTACGAGGAAAGTGTTCAAGACGGTGAACTCACCGGAGAGGTTGGATTTGACGTAGATGTTTTTGTAGAGCGGCTCGATGCAGGCGCTGGTGGCGGTGATGTTCGAGATCGTGGCGGTAGGGGCGATGGCGAGCACGTTGCTGTTGCGCATGCCGTGTTTGGCAATCTTGGCGCGGAGGGGCGTCCAATCCATCTTGCCGCCGCGGGGAACCTCGATGGCGGCGCCGCGTTCCTGCTCGTGGAGGTCAATGGTGTCCTGGGGGAGGAGGCCGCGATCCCACTTCGAGCCTTTGTAGGAAGAATAGGTGCCCTGCTCGGCGGCGAGGTCGGAGGAGGCTTCGTAGGCGTAGTAGGCGATGGCTTCCATGGCCTCGTCGTTGAACTCGACGGCGGGCTGGGAGGCGAAGGGAATGCCCTTCATGTAAAGGGCGTGGGCGAGGCCCATGACGCCGAGGCCGATGGGGCGGTGGCGGCGGTTGGAGACTTCAGCGGCCTTTGTGGGGTAGAAGTTGATATCAATGACGTTGTCGAGGGCACGGACGGCGACGCGGATGGTCTCGCGGAGCTTGGCGTGGTCGATGGAGCCGTCGGGCAGGAGGTGGCTCTCGAGGATGACGGAGCCGAGATTGCAGACGGCGGTCTCTTCGTTGGAGGTGTTGAGCGTGATCTCGGTGCAGAGGTTGCTGCTGTGGATGACGCCGACGTGATCCTGGGGGGAGCGGATGTTGCAGGCGTCCTTAAAGGTGATCCAAGGGTGGCCGGTCTCGAAGAGCATCGAGAGCATCTTTTTCCAGAGCTCGAGGGCCTCGACTTTTTGGCCGAAGATTTTGCCTTCGTCGGCGAGTTTCTCGTAGCGGACGTAGGCCTCCTCGAACTTTTTGCCGTAGAGATCGTGGAGGTCCTTGACCTCGTTGGCGCGGAAGAGGGTCCAGTGGGTGCGGTTTTCCATGCGCTTCATGAACAAGTCGGGAATCCAATTTGCCGTGTTCATGTCGTGGGTGCGGCGACGGTCGTCGCCGGTGTTTTTGCGGAGCTCGAGGAACTCGAAGATGTCGTTGTGCCAGGACTCGAGGTAGGCGCAGCCAGAGCCCTTGCGTTTGCCGCCTTGGTTGACGGCGACGAGCTGGTCGTTGTGAAGTTTTAGGAACGGGATAACGCCCTGGGACTCGCCGTTGGTGCCGCCGATATGGGCGCCGGTGCCGCGGACAGCGGTCCAAGAGCCGCCGAGGCCCCCGGCCCACTTGGAGAGCTGGGCGTTTTCGGCGATGCCGCGATACATGATCCCCTCAAGGGAATCGTCCACGTAGTAAAGGTAGCAGGACGAGAGCTGGGAGTGGAGGGTGCCGGAGTTGAAGAGAGTCGGCGTAGAAGAGCAGAAGCGGCGGCTCTTATAGAGCCCGTAGAGAGCCACGGCCTTATCTTCGCGGTCGGTTTTCTCGGCGAGGAAAAGGCCCATGGCGACGCGCATCCAGAAGAACTGGGGCGTCTCGAGGCGGCGGGCGGGTTTGACCGTTTTGTCGATGATGAGGTAGCGATCGTAGACGGTCTGGACGCCGAGGAAGTCGAGTTCGAGGTCGGCGGTGGGGTCGAGCTGGGCGGCGAGCGCGTCGAGGTCGTATTCCTGGAGGCGGGGGGTGTAACGCTTGATGGCAATGCCATGGGCAACGGCTTTTTTGAACGCGTCGACGTGGAAGGCTTTGAGCTTTGCGATGCCGTCGCGGACGATGTCCCAGCCGAGGACTTCTTCGTAGATGTAGGTGAGCTGGATGCGGCCGGAGAACTTGGCGAAGTCGGCGTCCTTCTCGATCAGAGTTTTCGAGTTGAGGATGATGGTCTGATCGAGGTCCTTTTGAGAGATCTGGTCGAAAATGGAGCGGGTGAGCTCGGACTCGATCTGCTCTGCGGTGAGGCAGAGCTCGAGGCCGATGGAGGCGAACTCGATGCGAAGACGGAGGTCTTGGCGGTCCCAGAGGGTGGTGGAGCCGTCGGGCTTCTTGACCACGATCATGGTGGGCTGGGATGCGGAGGTCGCGGAGGAAGCACCTGCGGCGGCGTGCTCGGCGTCGGTGAGAGGGTTGGCGGCGTCGGAGTGGGCGCGGGATTCGTTGCGGGCGGCGCGGTAGAGGATGTAGGCCTCGGCAACCTTGAAGTGGCCAGACTTCATGAGCTCTTCCTGCACCATATCCTGAACTTCCTCGATGTGGACGAAAGCCTGTTTAGAAGCGAGGACGCGGGTGGAGACGGCCTCGGTGACGGCTGAGGCGGGGAGGGTATCCTGCTGGAGGGAGAGGAAGGCCTTGCGGACGGCGAGTTCTACCTTTTGAGCGATGTAGGGGACGACCTGCTTGTTGCGGCGGATGACGCGGATGGCGTTGGCGGAGGCGCCGACGCCGGAACCAGCGAGTTTGCGACCGCGGTTGAGGAGGAGACTCTTGGCGACATCGTAGGCCTTGGCGTCAACAAGGGTGTGCTCGATGAGCTGGTAGAGGTCGTTGAGGGAAAGGCGAAGGGGGGAGGTGCGCTGGGCATCGGCGGCGAGGGAGGCGGCAACCTCTTTCACGATGCTGCCGACGAAGGCGCGGGACTCGGGGGTGAAGACGTTGCCCTGCTCGCCACGGGCGAGATAGACGTTGACGAGGGCCTGGCCGACGGAGTCGGCGATTTCGGCGAGGTCGAAGCGGGCCTCGCCCTCGGGAGCGAGGAGGGTGATCTCGGGCAGGAGTGCTACGTCGGCGGGGATGCAGTCACGCCAAGCGTAGGCGGGTTTCTGATCGCGGGGAGTGTGGGTGGCTTTTTTAAGGGCGAGATCGTGGCGGAGGACTGGATTCATCGAAAGAGAGGAAAAGAGTGAGTAGCGAGTAGAGGATCGAGACTGGGCAGGAGGCTGGGAGAAACAGCCTCCTGCCTCGGGGGAAGGTCGGGCCGGGGGTAGCGACGGTGATAATTTAGGGGAACAAAGAAGCCGCGGATGACGGGTCGGGGGAGTCAGGATTGTCGGTTGACTACTCGCTACTCACTACTCGCTACTCGCTGCTTGGGAACGCTCAGAGGTCGTCGTCTTTGACTCCTTCAGTGAGAGCGGACGATTTCTGATATTCGGTGACGCGACCCTCGAAGAAGTTTTGCTCTTTCTTGATATCCATCATCTCGGCGAGCCATGGGAGCGGATTTTTAATGCCCGGGTTAAGGGGCTCAAGGCCGACGCCCTCGAGGCGGCGGTCGGCTATGTAATCAATGTAGGTGACAAACTCGTCGACCGCGAGGCCGACTGCATTGACCGGGAGGCAGTCGCGAATGAACTCTTTTTCCAGAGTAACGGCCTCGCGCATGGTTTCGCGGAGCTCTGTCTTGAACTCGGTGGTCCAGATTTCCTGATTCTCCTCGACGAGGTCCATGAACAGATTGCGGAAAACCTCGATGTGGTTGCTCTCGTCGCGCAAGGTGTAGCGGAACATCTCGCCGATGCCGCGGAACTTGTTCTGGCGGTAGAGTGAGAGGATCATGCCGAAAAGTCCGTAGAACTGAGTGCCCTCCATACACTGGCCGAAAACGAAGATATTTTTGGCGAGGAGCTTTTTGTTCTCGGACTGAGTGAGATCAATATCACGGCGGAGATCCTTGGAGACCTTGGTCACGAAAAGGTTTTTGCGGACGATGGTGGGAACGTCCTCGAACATGGCCTCGCACTCGTGCGGGTTTATGCCGAGGGAACTAATCATGTAGAGAAGGGAATCAGCGTGAATGTTCTCTTCGTGGGCGTGACGACCGAGGACAAGCTTGAGCTCGGGAGCGGTGACGAGTTCGCGGACGACGTGCTGGATGTTGTCGCCGACGATGCCCTCGGCCGCAGAGAAGTAGCCGATGCCCATGCGGATGATCCAACGCTCGGCATCGGAGACGAGGGCGGCGTCGCGCCATTGCTCGATGTCTTTGCCCATGGGGATATCTTCGGGCTCCCAATGGTTAGCCTTCATCGTGCGGTAAAGGTCGTAGGCCCACTGGTATTTCAGCGGGAGGAGGTTGAAGCACATGGTCTGGTGACCGTTGATGACCTTCTTACCGTTAAAGGCAGCTTCGGCCTTGTCCTGATCGAGAACGAACGTTTTGGAACCGACGGTGAACGACTTTTGCATGATTTGTAAGAGAAGTGGGGAGGAGTGGGGTGGGACAGTGGGTGGATAGAACCGGGAGGAATACAGGTGGCTGAGGATTCTGGCGCAGAAACGTGTAGAGGGATGGCTTAAGCGAGGATCAAGAGTGACTTACTAAAACTTGCTGACACGCTATTAACCACAAGGGGTAGTGGATGACGAAGGCATAGGACACAACCAATGGACACCAAGAGAATTTACGTCAACTCGATCCGATAACTTTTTTATATAATCTTCTGGACGAAAAAGCTTGCCACGTTTGACGCGGAAACCAGAAAGAAAACCCGTTCGAAAAAAGCGAAGGAAAGTCATTGAAAATGAGCAATATATGCGGACGGAGAGTTAGGACAGGGCGCGGTGTAGCCCGTGCACAGACCGCGATGAAGCCCAATCAGGAAATCCGGACGGATGACGTGAAAAGCCGTCTGCCGAGAGACCTGATAATATGCCAAGGGCCACCACGCGGTAAATGACCTCTGAACGCTAAAGTAAAAGGCAACTAGTCAATCATTGATTGACTAGTTGCCTTTTACGTCGGCGCATCCCGTCGGGTTACTGAGCTGGACGGCTGGGTGGCTGGGTGGCTCGGTGGCTGGACGCTTGGACCTAATACCAACGTCCCGTGATAATCAGACTCATCCCCGACACGGGCAAGGTGCCCAAGCCACATAACACGGGCACCTTGCCCGTATCGTTTAAGTCTAGAGATCAAAGGACGTTGGTATAAAAACGGCATTGGAAACCGCGGATTGGGCAGACGAACGCGGACACCAGAAGATTGCCGATGTTTGCTGTATCACCCGCTGGATGAGTTCCTCTGGTTCGTGGTATTTTCTGCATCCTGTTTTATCCGCTCAATTCGCGTAATCCGCGGTTGGTTTGGACCGCCGGATATCGGTTGGACGCTTGGATGCCAGGACGGCCGCCGCCCACCGCAGCTTGTTGGCACGGCCGGGTGGCTGGCCGCAGCGCCACCCTGCGCCGTGCTCAGAAGGCGCGGAGGGTGCCGGAGGCCTGCTCGGCTAGAAAACTCGCGTAGGTGCGCTCAATGCCTGGGCGAAGCGCGATCTGCGCACGCCAGCCGAGGCCGGCGAGTCTGGAGACGTCCATCAGCTTGCGCGGCGTGCCGTCGGGCTTGGTAGTATCCCAATGGATACGACCGGCAAACCCGGTGACGGCGGCGACGGTCTCGGTAAGCTCCTTGATAGTGACATCCGTGCCGGTGCCGACGTTGACCCAGTCGGGCGGGTTCTCGAGCGCGAGCAGATGGGCGCAGGCCTCGGCAAGGTCGTCCACATGGAGAAACTCGCGCATGGGCGAGCCGGTGCCCCAAGCGACGACCTCGGGGGCAGAGGCCAATTTCGCCTCATGGAAGCGGCGAATGAGGGCAGGCAGAACGTGCGAGTTGGCCGGGTGGTAGTTGTCGCCCGGCCCGTAGAGATTGGTGGGCATGGCGGAGTGGAAGACCACGCCGTATTGCTTGCGGTAATACTGGGCGAGCTTGAGGCCGGCGATCTTGGCGATGGCGTAAGCCTCGTTGGTGGGCTCAAGCGGGCTGGTGAGCAGGCAGTCCTCGGTCATGGGCTGCGGGGCGTGCTTCGGGTAGATGCAGGAGCTGCCGAGGAAGAGCAGACGCTTCACGCCGGCGCGGTAGGCGCCGTCTATGGCGGCGGAGGCGATGGCGAGGTTGTCGAAGAGGAACTCGGCGGGATACGTATTGTTGGCGTGGATACCGCCGACCTTGGCGGCGGCGACGATGACGGCGTCGGGTTTCTCCGCGGCGTAGAATGCGGCGACGGCGGCGGCGTCCTTGAGGTCGAGCTCGCGGCGGGCGCGGAGGACGAGGGAGACGCCGGGCTGCGCTGCGAGGCGACGCACCAAGGCGGAACCAACCATGCCTTGGTGTCCGGAAATGTGAATTTTCATGCTGAAAATAAATCCTAAATCCTATGCGGCTAAATCCTAACCCGGATCGGACTCCGCTGTTTCTTTAGGATTTAGTTTCTAGGATTTAGGATTTCGCGCCCTTGGGGCGCGTTAGAGTTTGGGGAGCTTCGCGATTTGCGCTTCGCGTTTGGCGAGTTCGAGGTCGTGCTCGGTCATGATTTTGACGAGCTCCTTGAAGCGAACCTTGGGCTCCCAGCCGAGTTGTTTACGGGCTTTGGCGGGGTCGCCGATGAGAAGCTCGACTTCGGCAGGGCGCTCGTAACGGGCGTCGTATTTAACGTATTTCTCCCATTCGAGACCAAGCAGACCAAAGCACTCTTGGCAGAATTCGCGGACGGAGTGGACCTCGTTGGTGGCGACCACGTAGTCGTCGGGTTTTTCCTGCTGGAGCATGAGCCACATCATCTCGACGTAGTCCTTGGCGTAGCCCCAGTCGCGCTGGGCGTCGATGTTGCCGAGGTAAACGGAGTCCTGAAGGCCGAGTTTGATGCGGGTGGCGGCGCGGGTGATCTTGCGCGTGACGAAAGTCTCACCGCGACGCTCGCTCTCGTGGTTGAAGAGAATGCCATTCGAAGCGTGGAGATTATAGGATTCGCGGTAGTTTACGGTAAGCCAGTAGGCGTAAACCTTGGCACAACCGTAGGGAGAGCGCGGCCAAAAGGGGGTTTTCTCGGTCTGGGGGACCTCCTGGACCTTGCCAAACATCTCGGACGAAGAGGCTTGGTAGAAGCGAACCTTGTTCCCGAGACCGGACTCGCGGATGGCCTCGAGGATGCGGAGGGCGCCGAGGCCGTCAACGTCGCCGGTGTATTCGGGGATATCATAAGAGACGCGGACATGGGACTGGGCGCCAAGATTGTAGATCTCGTCGGGCTTGAGATCGTAGAGGAGTTTTACCATCTGCACGGAGTCGGCCAGGTCACCGTAATGCAGGAAAAGGCGGGCCTTGTCGAAATGGGGGTCTTGGTAGATGTGATCGATGCGGGCGGTGTTGAAGGTCGAGGCGCGGCGAACGATGCCGTGAACCTCATAACCCTTGGCTAGGAGGAGTTCTGCGAGGTAGGAACCGTCTTGTCCGGTAATGCCAGTAATAAGAGCTTTTTTCATAATAGGCAGTAGGTTGCGAGTTTTATATGCTTAACTCAAGTCTATCTGAAGTTGTAATAACTATCTATTGTTGACCAAGTAAAAATGAGTCAGGGAAGGAATTCAGGGGCTTGCGCGTCCCCTTCTCTGCCCTACCTTCAACGGATGCACGTGGTGTTGCTGGCGGCACAGTCTCTGGACGGAAGGATCACAAAGCGAGGGCTCGCGGGTGACGCTTTTACTTCGGCGGCGGACAAGGCGCACTTCCGCGCCACCCTTCGCGAGTGCGACGCCTGCGTAATGGGCGCGGCGACCTACGAAGAGAACAAAGAGCGCCTACGGCCGGACAGATTGCCCGGCTTGCGGCGAGTGGTGCGCACCCGCAATCCCGAGACACGCGCGGCGGAGACGGTGGCAGGGGTGCTAGAGTTTTCGTCGGAAACACCGACGGAGATCGTGGCTCGGTTGCGGGCGGACGGTCGCCAGCGTTGCGCCTTGCTCGGCGGCGGGCAGACGAACGGGGAATTTTTAAAGGCGGGTCTGATCGATGAAGTGTGCGTGACGGTGGAGTCGTGGATTTTCCAGTCCGGCACGCCGCTTTCGTCCGATGTCGGCGTCGAGGTAGCGCTCGAACTCCTGGAAGCGAGGGTTTTGGCGGCGGGTGGCCCAGTGTTGCTGCGCTACGCGGTGAAAAAATGAATCCGAAGGCCAAACTCTGGGCGGGCCGCTTGGGAGGATTTTTATTCACCGTGGTGAAAATCATAGCGCTTGGTGCGCTCCTTGGTGCCATCGTTTTTCCCGTCGTCGGCGCGCTCGGCGGTGCGCACAAAAGCACGGCGGAGTTGGCGCTCTTCGGCGCAAAAACGCTCGGGTTTTACTTCATGGTTTGGGCACCTGGAATCGCGCTGGTGAGGGAGTTTATGAGGGCGGCAAAACTAGGTCGCGAAGCGACAGACTCCGCCTCAAACTCGACACCGGATCGGGCCTAGATCGAAAAATCACCGCGACCGCTCAATTCGTGGAGCCCGCACTCGCGCTTCACGCCGCCGAAACGCGTCTCTTCCTCGGTCTGACCAGGCTGAATCGGGGCGCTACTGTGCCAGTCGCCAATGGAGACGTATCCTTGCTCCCAAAGCGGATGATAAGGCAGATCGTTTACGGTAAGATAACTGTGCACGGCGCGGTTGTCCCAATCGAGAATGGGATGGACCTTCGTGATCTTGTTTTGCGCCTGCACAAACCCTAGGTTTTCGCGTGTGCTAGACTGGCTCCGGCGCAGGCCAGCCAGCCAGGCAGTGGCGCCTAGCTCGCGCACCGCCCGGTCCATCGGCTCTACCTTGTGATCGAAATTATAGGCGGTGAGACCCTCGGCACCCTGCTCCCAACGTTTCCCGTGACGCGCCTCGTAGTGGGCAGGACTAAGGAGCGGCCCGTAAACCTTGAGGTTGAGATCGAGCCGCTTAGTCAAATCGTCGGCAAATCGGTAGGTCTCGGGAAAATGGAAGCCGGTATCAATAAACACCACCGGAATGCGCGGCGCGATCCGGGTGGCAAGATGCAGCATCACCGCCGCCTGGACCCCAAAACTGGTCGAGAGAATCAACCCGTTACCAAACTCGCCCACCGCCCACTGAATACGCTCCGAAGCCGGTAGGCCGGAGAGGTCAAGCATAGGTGAAGGCAATGGCATACACGATACATAAGTGTATCACCTAACAAAGTAAAGTATGCGGTTTCGACTACGCGGCCTCGCCGACTACTCCCTTAACGCACCAGACACGTATACACCCGAAATCCAAAACGAGACTTTATCGGTTACGATCGCATTTTTAGGGATAAACGGCCCCACCCTGCCTGCTCTCGGCTTCGGCGTGGGTAATGTGCTGCACAACCCGCTGAAAGACACCGGACGCCACCGCGGAATCGCGCAGCTCCGCCACTGTTTTCTTTTTCTCTTCCGAAGAGGAGGCGTTCGCGGCAGGCGGGAAATCAACCGCCAAAGCTCGATTCGTATTCGCGATTCCGCCGCAAGTGTTGCCTAACTGGGATTATCATTCCCATGTCCCCGGCCCGTCATCAGCTCAAAAAGTCGCGTCTCAAATACTCCTTCATCGGCGGCATCCTTCTTCTGCTCGGCATAGGCGGTGCTATCGTGGCCAAGCGCCGAAACGCCGACAAGGCGACCGTCGTCACCATCGAGAAGGCACTCGTTAAAACGATCACCCAAATCGTCTCGGCGGCCGGGAAGATCCAGCCTGAGGTCGAGGTTAAAATTTCCCCCGAAGTCTCCGGTGAGATCGTCGCATTGCCGTTCAAAGAGGGCGCCGCCGTTAAAAAAGGCGACCTGCTTCTTAGCATTCGGCCGGACAACTACCAGGCCCAGGTCGAGCAGCAGGAGGCCGGCCTTCTCGCCGCCCGCGCGGCGGCCGAGCAAAGCAAAGCCCAACTGAGCAAAGCGCGCGAGGACCTAAAACGCAGTGTCACCTTGTCGGCGCGAAACCTCATCGCGGAATCCGAGGCCACCAAGACCCGCACTGATGTCGAGGTCGCGCAGGCCAGCTACGATAGCGCCCTCGCCCAGATTCGACGCGCCGAGGGCCAGCTCAAGCAATCGCGTGACCAGCTCGAAAAAACCACCCTTTACGCCCCGATTGATGGCACGGTGAGCCTTCTCAACAGCGAACGCGGCGAGCGCGTGGTCGCCACCGGCCAGTTCGCCGGCACGGAGGTTATGCGGGTGGCAGATCTCGAGCGCATGGAGGTTCGCGTCAACGTGAACGAAAACGATGTCGTCAACGTGAAGGTCGGCGACCTCGCCCGCATCAGCATCGACGCCTACCCGAACCGGAAGTTCGCCGGTCTCGTTAAGGAAATCGCCAGCTCCGCCAAAACCACCGGCGCCGGCTCGCAAGAGGAAGTCACCAATTTCCAGGTTAAAATCCGCATCTCCGAACCCGGCGTCGCCCTCCGGCCCGGCATGAGTGCAAACGCCGATATTGAAACAAAAACCGCCGAGAACGTAGTAGCCGTTCCGATACAGTCCGTCACCGTCCGCTCCCGCGACGGAGCCAAAACCATCGAGCAACTCGCCGAGGACCGCGATCGCAAAGACCGCGAAAGCCAGGGCGACGGCGCCGCTGCCTCAGTCAACGAGAAGCAACAGTCCGGCCGCGAGCGCGCCGACCGCCTGGCACTCCAGCGCGTCGTCTTCGTGCGCAGCGGCGATACCGTAAAGCAGGTTTCGGTCGAGACCGGTATTGGCGACACCTCGCATACCGAGATTAAGTCCGGCCTCAAAGCTGGCGACGAGGTCGTGACCGGTAGCTTCAGCGTGATCACCCGCACGCTCAAGGACGGCTCTGCCATCCGCATCGAACAGTCAAAGACCGAGGCGGCGAAGAAATAGACGCCATGACGCCGCTCTCATCCGCTCCGCGCACCGTGCGCCCCCCCGGGCCTCCCGTGATCGAGATCGATCGCGTGACGAAGCTTTACCAAATGGGCGCCGAAACCATCCACGCGCTCTGCGGAGTTTCGCTCAAAATTCATCGCAACGAATACATCGCCATCATGGGTCCCTCCGGCAGCGGCAAATCCACCCTCATGAACATGCTCGGTTGCCTCGATACGCCGACCGCCGGACGCTACGAATTTGCGGGTAAAAACGTCGCCGGCATGGCCGACGACGAGCTGGCCGAGATCCGCAATCGCGAGATCGGTTTCGTTTTCCAAAGTTTCAACCTTTTGCCGCGCTCGGACGCGCTGCAAAACGTCGAGCTCCCGCTCATCTACGGCGGCGTGCCCGCTTCGGAACGTCACGCCCGTGCCAAGGCCGCGCTCGATACCGTGGGTCTCGAAAACCGCATTCACCACAAACCGAACGAGCTCTCAGGCGGTCAGCGCCAGCGCGTCGCCATCGCTCGCGCCATCGTAAACCGCCCTGCCATCATCCTCGCCGACGAGCCCACAGGCGCGCTCGATACCAAGACGGGCGTCGAGATCATGGACCTTTTCGAGATGCTCTACGAAAAGGGCAACACCCTCATCCTCGTCACCCACGAGGAAGAGGTCGCACGCCACGCCCGACGGATCATCCGTCTGCGCGACGGCCTGATCGAGAGCGACGAGCGGGTCTAAACTTCGCTCCATGCGCCGCCTTCGTTACGAGCTTATCGAGTCTGTCCGCATCGCCTTCGCGCAGATTCGCGCCAACCGTATGCGCTCCGCGCTCACCGCGCTCGGCGTGGTCATCGGCATCGTGGCGGTCACCCTCATGGGCACCGCGATCAGGGGAATTGATGCTGGCGTGGACCGCAGCCTCGCCGGCTTCGGCGACGATATTCTTTACGTTACCAAGTGGCCGTGGCGCGATGTGGACGACTGGTGGGTCTACCGCAACCGCTCCGCGATCAAGACCGCCTACGCGCGGCAAATCAACGACTGGGTCGCCGGCCGCCCAGGTGGTCCGCTGAAGCTCGCCGTGCCTGCCGACCAGAGCAGCAGCACCCTCATTCGCGGCGAATACCGGGTGAACAACATCTACACTCTCGGCACCTCCTCCGACCTGCCGCGTATCTCCAAGTCCGATATGAAAGAGGGCCGCTTTTTTAGCGAGTTCGAGGCACAGTCGGGCAGCAATGTCATCATGATCGGCTACGATGTGGCCGATGCTCTTTTTCCCGGCGAATCTCCTCTCGGACGCAATGTGCGTATCCGCGATCAGAATTTCACCGTGGTCGGCGTCTCCGCGCGCCAAGGCAGTTTTCTCGGGCTCTTCAGTTGGGACTCGATGGCCGCCATGCCCCTCAACACTTTCCGGCGCTACTTTTCGACCACGAGTAACACGGGACAGATTCGCGTGCAATACGACACCGCCCGAGCCGCCGAGGCAAAGGACGAACTGCGCGGTCTCATGCGCCGCATCCGCCAGCTTGGCCCGGAACAGCGCGACGATTTTGAAATCAACGAACAGGGCACGATCCGCGAGCAGCTAGACCCGATAAAAAACGGCATCGCCATCGCAGGGCTTTTTATCACCGGCCTGTCGCTGTTCGTGGGCGCGATCGGCATCATGAACATAACCTACGTGAGCGTTAAGGAGCGCACCCGCGAGATCGGCACGCGCAAGGCCCTCGGCGCCCGCCGCCGCACCATCCTGCTCCAATTTCTGATCGAGGCGGTCTCAATCTGCCTTATCGGCGGCGTGGCCGGCCTGCTTCTTGCCGCCGGCCTCTCCCAGGTCGTCGCCGCGCTAGCGCCGTCGTTTCCGATCGTGTTCTCAACTGGCCTGGTGCTTGTGAGCTTGAGCGTGTCGGTGCTAACGGGCGTTTTCAGCGGTTTCGCCCCCGCTTGGCAGGCCAGCAAACTCGATCCGGTTGTCGCCCTCCGCTACGAATAAGATGAATCCCCGAATCCAAGTCATTTTTGGCCGGAACAAGGGCGTAAAAAACATTCCTTCGAGACGACTTTCCATTGCGTCTAGGAGCGCGCGCCAGTCGCTTTTTTCCGATTCGATTTCTGCGACTTCTGCGCCTTTTTGCGGCCATCTCATTCCGTTCACGAATCCGCACCGCAAATGAGCTGGCTCGAAACCCTCCGCCTCGCGTTCGCCGCGCTGAAGTCCAACAAGCTTCGCTCCGCGCTCACCATGCTCGGCATCGCGGTCGGCGTGTTCTCCGTCATCGGCGTGATGACCGTGATCAGCGGGCTGCGCTCCAACATCGAATCCGGACTCAATGTGCTCGGCTCAAACTCATTTGTCTTCAGTAAATATCCCAATCTCAACTTTAGCGGCCCTCGCGGAGAGTTCGCCAACCGTCCCGACATCACCTACGCCGAAGCCAGTCGTTTCAAGGCTCTCCTCGGCGACGAGGCCGATACCGGGCTCGCCGTCCGCCGTCGAGGCCGTCGGGCAAGCTACCTCGACCGCCAAACCAATCCAAACATTCTGCTCTACGGGGCCGACGAAAACTTTGCTACCGGACGCAACTACGAGGTAGGCGGCGGACGCAATCTCGGCTCGGGCGACGTGGAGCTGGGCCGGCCGATCTGCCTCATCGGGGACGACGTGGCGAAGCGCCTCTTCCCGAACGAGGAACCGCTTGGCCATGTTATCCGGGTGGATGGCCAGAGCTTCACTATCATCGGCATCCTAGCGCCCAAAGGTTCCTCCTTTGGCCAAGGTCAGGATAACCTCGTGCTTATCCCAATCACCCGCTGGCTCCAGATCTACGGGGGCAATATCCGCTCCGTCGGCATCAACGTGCAGGCGCGCTCCCAGGCGGAGCTCGCCGCAACCCAGGATCGTGCGATCGGGATAATGCGACTGGTGCGCGGGCTCGAACCCGAAGACGTAAACAACTTCGAGATGGTCTCCAACGACTCGCTGATCGAGGCCTTTAACAAGATCGCCGGCGTGGTCGCCGTGGGCGCGTTTGTGATCAGCGCCATCGCGCTGCTAGCCTCCGGCGTGGGCGTGATGAACATCATGCTGGTGAGCGTCACTGAGCGCACCAAGGAGATCGGCATCCGCAAAAGCATCGGCGCGAAGAAACAGCACATCCTTGCTCAGTTTCTAATCGAGGCGGTCGCGCTCTCCCTGCTCGGGGGCCTCACCGGCGTGCTGGCGGGAATCATCGGCGGCAACCTCGTTGCTCACTACCTAAAGACGGCGATGGTTTTCCCTTGGGGCTGGGCCACCGCCGGCATGGGCGTATGCAGCGTGATCGGCGTCGGCTTCGGACTTTACCCCGCATGGAAGGCAGCATCACTCGACCCCATCGAGGCCCTTCGCTACGAATGAGGTTGGCCGGAGCGGGTCAAAGTTTCCGGGCGTCACAGGCCAAATGCGGCGCAATCGGCGTGAGGATGCGGCGGATAGCGGGGAACGACGGTGGGCGCGGGCTCGTGGGCAAGCCCGCGCGCGGAAGTCTGATTCTGCCGCTTAGCCCAGCGCGGCGAGCAGGCGTTGGAGATCGGCGCGTTTGTTGATCTGCTCGGCGAGTTGCTTGCGCGCGCCGGCCAACACTGCCGGCGGGGCTTTGCTGGTGAAGGCCTCGTTGCCCAAACGCGCCTCGGTAGCGGTGATGTGCTTCGTGACCTGGTCGAGTTCCTTGCTTAGGCGCGCGCGCTCGGCCACGGGATCAATCTTAACGCCGGTGTCGAGATAGAGCGTGCCGAGGGGCGTCACGATGGCGGGTAGCGCGAGCTCCTCAGTGGTGCGCGCGATCTCAGCCGCGCCTACGAGGCGCGAGAGTTTAGCCGCGCTCTTTTCGAGCGCGAGCCATTCGGACTGGGCGACGAGCACGAAGAACTTAACGTCGCGTT
This sequence comes from Akkermansia muciniphila, assembly GCA_945898185.1. Taxonomy (GTDB): domain Bacteria; phylum Verrucomicrobiota; class Verrucomicrobiia; order Opitutales; family Opitutaceae; genus IMCC26134_A. Next base: position 15,712 of record CAMDHP010000027.1, read on the forward strand.
TCTGCGCGACCGATTGGTCGGCCTTTAGCTGGCGGGCAAGCGTGGCGACCTGCTTGAGTTTCGCGACGCGGCCGGCGGCGTCGGCGTCCACGGGCACGCCGCGCTTGGCGATGGCGGCGGAGAGCGCTGCGGCGCTTTCGAGGCGAGTGTCCTGCACGAAGCGTTTGTCGGCCGAAGCATACCCGAGCAGCGCCCAGAGTTCTTCGGTTATGAAGGGCGCGAAGGGCTCGAAGAGGAGCAGGAACTGGCGGATGACGAGGTCCTGCACCGCGAGGGCGTGGTCCTTGGCCTGCGGGTCTTGCACGCGGGTCTTCGCTACCTCGACATACCAGTCGCAAAAGTCGTTCCAGAAAAACGAATACAAGCCCTGCGTGGCGGCGGCAAACTCGAAGTCGGCGAAGCACTTTTCAAGCAACGCCGTCAGCTCGATCAGCGCGGCGAGCAGGGCGTGGTCGTCGTCGTCGAAGTGCGCGGGGTCGAAGCGCGATAGAATGGCGGCGAGCGAGGAGTTGTCGCTCATCGGGCCGCTCATCTGGCGGAAGCGCGCGGCGTTCCAGAGCTTGTTGCAAAACCCTTTGCCGCTTTCGATGCGTTCCTCGTCGAACTTCACGTCCTGGCCGAGCGGCGCGATTTGAAGCAGGCCGAAGCGAAGCCCGTCCGCGCCATACTTGACGATGAGGTCAAGCGGGTCGGGCGAGTTACCGAGAGTCTTGGACATCTTGCGGCCCTGTTTATCGCGCACGATTCCATTGAAATAAACGTGCTTGAACGGAATGCGCTGCTCGACCGGCGCGCCGGGTTTGGCGAATTCAAGACCGGCCATGATCATGCGGGCGACCCAGAAGAAAATGATGTCCGCGCCGGTCGCGAGCGTGGTGGTCGGGTAGAACTGCGAGAAGCCGGCCTTGGCCTGCGCCTCGGCGTCGGGCCAGCCGAGGGTGGCGAAGGGCCAGAGCCAGGAGGAGGCCCAGGTGTCGAGCACGTCGTCCTCTTGTATCCAGTTTTCCACGTCAGGTGGGCCTTCGAGGGAAACATGGATCTTCGTCGGATCGCGCAAATCGGCCTCGGTGAGTTTCTCGCGGTCCACGCCCTTGGCATACCAGACCGGGATTCGGTGGCCCCACCAGAGCTGGCGGGAGATGCACCAATCCTGAATATTTTCCAGCCAGTTCAGGTAAACCTTCGACCAGCGCTCGGGGTGCATCTGGATAAGGCCGTCGCGGACAACCGCCTTCGCCTCCTCGACGCGCGGGTATTTGAGCCACCATTGCTGGGTGAGGCGGGGCTCAATGGGCACACCGGCGCGCTGGGAGTGGCCGACGTTGTTCTCGTAGGGCTTGGCTTCGAGGAGTGCGCCGCGCTCGGTTAGGATCTCGGCGGCTTTTTTGCGGGCGGAGAAGCGCTCCATCCCGGCGAGTTCGGGGCCGGCGAGTTCATTCATGGTGCCGTCGGCGTTGATGGAATCAATAACCGGCAGGTGGTGGCGCTGGCCGATCTCGAAGTCCACTTTGTCGTGGGCGGGCGTGACTTTAAGCGCGCCGGCGGCGAAGGCGGGATCAACGGCCTCGTCGGCGATAATGGGGATCTGGATACGCTCGCCGAGCGGGCGCCAGACGTGCTTGCCGACGAGGTGGGTGTAGCGGGGATCGGTTGGGTGAACCGCGACAGCGACGTCGGCCGCGATTGTCTCGGGACGCGTCGTCTCGAGGATAATGTGCGTGAGCGGGATCGTGTTGCCCTCGGCGTCCTTGGCGGTGGAAGGCTCTACTAACTCGTATTGCAGGCGGAAGATAGAGCCTTTGGTCGGGCGCATCTCGACCTCCTCGTCGGAGAGGGCGGTGAGGGAGACGGGGCACCAGTTGACCATGCGTTTGCCGCGGTAAATGTGCCCCTGATCGAAGAGTTTAACGAACGACGTGAGCACGGCCTTCGAGTAACCGGGATCCATGGTGAAGTGGGTGCGGTCCCAGTCGCAGGAGCAGCCCAGTTCGCGGAGCTGCTTTAGGATGTGATCGCCCTTTTCGTCGCGCCAGGTCCAGACGCGTTTGAGGAACTCCTCGCGGCCAAGGTCGCGGCGGCCTTTGCCCTCGGTCTTCTTGAGATGTTTTTCCACCATGGTCTGGGTGGCGATGCCGGCGTGGTCGGTGCCGGGGATCCAGCAGGCGGCCTTGCCCTCGAGGCGGGCGCGACGAATGAGGGCGTCTTGAAGGGTGTTGTTCAGCACGTGGCCCATGTGCAGGATGCCCGTGACGTTGGGCGGCGGGATGACGATGGTGTAGGTCTCTTGGCCGGGCGCGGCCTTGCCGGCGAAGCACTTGGCCTCCTGCCAGGCGGCATACCATTTGGTCTCAACATCGCGGGCTTCGTAGCTCTTGGAAATCTCAGTCATGGGCGAAAAAGGTGGGAAAAGAAGGAGGCAACCCCCGCACGACTCACGACGCAAGCCCTCCGACATGGGCACGACAACGAAGGCGCGCCCGCGTTTTCACGCTTTGCGCGCGGGTGAGTTTACCCTCACGTTACCGTGCTTAAACCATCCCGCGTCCCCGCTCTACCTCGCATGCCCAGCCCAGCACCCGTCATCGGACGCATTCAAAAACACGCCCGCGAACGCCTCCACTTCACCGAGTCGGCGTCGCGAGCGGACCGGCTCGTAGCGTGCAAAACATTTCTCCGGCTCGAAAGCGCGATGATCCGCATGCGCCATGATGGCGGCGAGTCCGGGCTCGAAGTGGCGCAGGCCAGGTCCGCCATGGTGGATGTGCTGCTGGCGCACTTGTTCAACTTCGCCCTCGGCAGTTACGAACGCTCCTTCGGGGCGCTGCCGTCCGCCGTGTCGTTGCTCGCGCTCGGCGGCTACGGCCGCGGTGAACTCAACCCGCTCAGCGACATAGATATCATGTTTCTCTTCCCCCCGAAGGTGAAGCCCGCCGCCGTCCAGCCCATGCAGCAGCACTTGATAGACGAGGTGCTCTACATCCTCTGGGATTGCGGCCTGAAAGTCGGCCACTCCACCCGCACGGTTGACGATGTTTTCGCTGAGGCGCGCAAGGACATCCAGACCAAGACCGCGCTTCTCGAAGCCCGCTTAATCGCCGGAGGGGATGCGCTTTTCCAGAGCTTTTCCCAAGCCTACCGTTCTTTCTACACGCAAGACGACCCCAAGGGCTACATCGGCGCGCGGCTCGCGGATCAGGCCACTCGCCGCGCCAAATACGGCGACACCGTTTTCCTTCAGGAGCCGGACGTAAAAAACGGCGTCGGCGGCCTGCGCGATTTTCAAAACACCCTCTGGATGGCGCGGGTTAAACTCGGCATTGATTCCATTGATCAACTCGTCGAGCAGAGTTACCTGCTTCGCAACGAGCTCCGCGACTTCAAACGCGGCTACGAGTTCATCCTGCGGGTGCGTAACGAGCTCCACTTCCAAAGCAAGCGCCCCACCGACCTCCTCGACCTCGAGGCCCAGCCGCGGATCGCCTTCGGTCTCGGCTACACCAACCAAGATCTGCTCGGTCGCGTCGAGCAGTTCATGCACGACTATTATCACGCCGCGCAGGCCATCTATCGCACCAGCAAACTGGTCGAAAACCGCCTCGCGCTTACCCTTGAAGCCACCGCCGGCAAAATGCTTTCCTTCCGCGAGGCCGTCCGCGCCCACCGCTACCAAAAGGCCAAACGCATTGACGGCTTCATCCTCCGCGGCAGCGAGCTCACCGCCGAGACCGTCTCCGTATTCCGTGACGACCCGGTCCGCCTCGTCCGCGTTTTCCGTCACTGCCAATCCTTGGATGCCCAGCCCGATTTTGCGCTTAAAACGCTTATACGCGAGTCCCTTCCGCTCATCACGCGCCGGGTCACGCACGATTCCGCCGCCAACCTTAGTTTCAAAACCATCCTCGAGGCCGCGGGTGCGGTTTACCCGACGCTTGCCCTCATGCACGAGCTAGGCGTGCTGGGCCGCTTCATACCCGAGTTCCAAGGTCTCACCTGCCTCGTGCAGCATGAATTCTACCACCGCTACACCGCTGATATCCACACCCTCAGCACTATTCGTGAACTGGACTTGATTTTCACCGCCTCCGATCCCGTCACCCAAAAGTATCGCGCCGTCCTCCACGAGACCATCAACCCCACCCTGCTCTACCTGATTCTCCTCCTGCACGATATCGGCAAGGCCAAGGGCATCAAGGGCCACGCCGACTTCGGGGTGGACATCGCCCTCCCTCTCCTCGCCCGCATGGAGGTGGAAACCACCGAACAGGAAATCGTCACATTCATCATCAGAAACCATCTGATTATGGCACGATTCTGGCAAAAGCGGGACGTCGATGACCCCGCCAGCGCCATTACCTTCGCTGCCCTCGTCCCCGACCCGGACAAACTCCGCTACCTCTACGTCCACACGTTTTGCGACGCCCGCGGCACCGCCGCCGGTCTATGGAACAGCTACAAGGACACCCTGCACGGTTCCCTTTACCGTGCGACCCTGGATCAACTGATCCACGGTCCCAACATCGCGCTCCGCAACACCGCCCGGATGCAATCCACTTACCAAGAACTCGTCGCCAAGAGGATACCGGGCATCAGCGCCGACGAGATCACCGCGCACTTCCACCTCCTCCCTGAGCGCTACTTCATCCACACCAGCGCCGATGAGATCGCCCTCCACATCCAGATGGTGAACCGCCTGCGCTCCTCCCTCTCCACCGCCGCCGTTGTCGGCAGTCTCAAGCCGGTCATAGACTGGCACGATGACCTCAACCGCTCCCTCACCGTTGTGGATATCGTAACCTCGGATCGCGCCGGCCTCTTTTACAAACTCGCAGGCGCTTTTTCCGTAGCCGGCCTCTCCATCCTCTCCGCCAAGGTCAACTCGCGCAACGACCACATCGCCATTGATACCTTCTACGTCGTCGAGCCCGGCCGCGGAGTCGTGCAATCCGCCAAGCTCCAAGAAATCTTCGAGCGCACCATCGAGGAAGCCCTTGTCACCGACAAAGACCTTTACCCGGACATCGTCGCGCAGGCAAAAAAAGTCTGCAGCTCCCGCTTCGGCTCCGGTAAGGTCTCCGCTCTGCCCGCCTCCTTTCCGCCCACCGTCGAGGTTTACCACGAGCTCTCCATGCAGCGCACCATCGTCGAGGTGCAGGCCCTCGACGAGATTGGCCTGCTCTTCCGTCTCGCCAAGATCATCAGCGACCACGGTTTTGACATCACCTTCGCCCGCATCGGCACCGAGCGCGAGATCGCGATAGACAGCTTCTACATCGAAAGCGCCCGCTCCGAGCGCGAGGTGGACAACGCCCGCCTCGCCCGCCTCCAAACCGCCCTCGCCGAAGTCATCGCGCCACCCACCGCCCTCCCTGTCGCAACCGTCTAGCGCGTTTTAAACTTGGGACCGGCATGCTTAGCCACGGCTTTCACGGATGCACACAGATACCAAAAATTAGAACAGCATAGTGATTCAACCGGCGGGGATGCGGATTCCACGCTATGATTATTCCGTCGCTGTATGGGCCCGTGCGAATCGTTGATGTCCGTGGTTGGCTCGAACTGCGGCCATTAGAATTAGGCGCGCATTAGTCTCACGCTTTACGACTGCCCCCGACCCTGCGCAGTGTTCCCGTCGTGGACTCCACGCTTCCCTCGTCTTACCCCTCCGACGCCGCCTCCGTCAAAACATCGATTGAGACGACGACCGATCACGCCCTGCTCCACGCCATCAGTCGGCTCGCCGCCGCGGCCGAGGCGCCGCGTGCCGCCATGGAAGAGATTCTTCGCCTGGCCGTCGGGCACTTCGGCGCATCCTCCGGCAGTATCGGTTTGTTAAGCCCCGACACCGGAAAGCTCGAGATCGAGGTCCACCGTGGAATGCCTTCCGATATTGACGAGATTGTGCTTCGCCTAGGCCAAGGTATCACCGGCTGGGTCGCTCTTCACGGTCTGCCCCAACTCGTTTCCGATGTGCGCGCCGACCCTCGCTATATCCCCGTTCGCCAGAGCATCCGCTCCGAGATAACCGCGCCTCTCGTCTCCGCCACCGGCCAGGTCATTGGCGTCATCAATCTCGATAGCGACACCGTCGGCGGCTTCACCCCCGCGCAGCTCGCCGGCCTTGTCATCCTCGCAGAGGAAAGCACTTCCGTCCTCGTGCGTCTCTGGCAACTCCAACAACTCCGCGGCAAGGCCCGCCAGCTCGAGAACCTCGTAAGCGCCGGCCTCACTCTCGTCACCAAGCTCGAAACGCAGGAGCTGCACGACGCCATCACCCGCGACACCCGCGGCCTGCTCAACGCCCACGCGGCCGTGCTCTACGAATACGTCTCCGTCCGTCGCTGCCTGCGCGCAGTCTCGCTCAACGGAGCGCCCGGCGCCGTCCTGCCCGAGGGTGATTTGCCGGTGAACTCATGTCTGCTCGCCAGCTCGTTGAACACCCTCCGCCCCATTGATTTTATCAATATTCAGTCACCCGAGTTCATTGATGTCGTGGACCTGCCCCACCACCCCTCCCTGCGTTCCATCCTCGCGGTTCCTCTCCTTTGGGAAAACGAACCCGTGGGCATCCTCGCCGTCTTCACCGACCACCCGCACCGCTTTAGCAACGACGAGAAACGCTTGCTCGCCGCCTTCGGCAGCCTCTCCGCCGTCACCCTGCAAAACTCGCGCCTCTACAGCCGCGTCTTCCAGAGCGAGGAAACCCTGCGCAAAAACGAGCAGCTCACCACTCTGGGCCTGCTCGCCGCCGAGATCGCCCACGAGATACGAAATCCCCTCACCGTCATAAAACTCCTCTACGGCCACCTAGGCCTCGACTTCCCTGCCGAAGATCCCCGCCGCACCGACGTGCGCGTCATCGGCGAGAAAATTGATCAGCTCGAGGCCATCGTATCCCGTGTGCTCCAGTTCGCCAAAGCGCCATCCAGCCTCCATTCCCGCTGGTCCCTCGCAGATATCGTGGGCGACACCCTCGTGCTCATCCGCCTCAAGCTCGCCCAGGGTAAAATCCATCTTTGCTTCGCTCCCCCTGCCCTTCCGCTCCAAGTGGATGTCCACAAGGGCCAGCTCCAGCAGGTGCTGCTTAACCTCCTCATCAACGCCACCCAAGCCATGCCCGATGGCGGCACCATCACGGTCGCCATCACGACCGAGGAACACGAGAGCGCGCGCCAAGCCGTGATTGACGTCATAGACACCGGCACCGGCATCCCGCCCGAACTCACCGACCACATTTTCGACAGTTTTCTCTCGGGGCGCGCAGAGGGCACCGGCCTCGGCCTCGCCATTGCGAAACGCATCCTGCTCTCCCATCATGGCGACATAACGCTCCACGCCACCGGCCGCGCCGGCACCACGATGCGCATCCGCCTCCCCCTCGCACCCAACTGATCCTCCCCGCCCCCGCTCGTTCTCGTTCTCGTTTTCCTTCTCGTTCTCGTTCTCAGAAACCTTCCGCACTCGGCTCCAACCACCGCCTTCCAAAGCGAGAATGAGTAAGAGAAAGATTAAGGAGAAAGATAGTCCCCCCTTCACCCATGTCCTCTCCCTTCACCGTTCCTCCCCCCACGCCCAATGCGACCGAGATCAAGCGCCGCCGGGCGATCATCACGTTGCGCGTCGTCCTGTTCTTCCTTGGCGTTTCAGCCCTGCTTGTATTGGTTTTGCCACTACCCTTGCCCGCGCCCGTCCGCGCCTTGGCCGCCGGAAGCGATCTCATCGCCGCGCTGGTCGTCTACGCCATCTACCGTCAGCGCATCAAAGCCCGCTAGCCCTGGGCCCTAATCGCCTCCATAAGCCGCGCATGGCCGCGATCCTGGTCAATCAGGAGCCCTTTGCGTCTTTCATCCGGCATTGCGTTAGCCCCGCGCGGCCGATCTTCGCGCACGCCGACTTGCCAAGCCGCTCCGCCGCGCCCACGTTTTGCACACGATGCATTTCGACAATCTCCAACCCGGTCTCCAAGCCCCCCTCTCCCCTCGCGCCGATGATGACGATGATGACGATAGGGAGGATGACAAAGCCGACGCCGACGTGAAGAAGGACGCCGCCCCTCTCGCCGGCCGCATCCAGAATAAGTTCATCAAACAGCGGAAGATTTTCCTCTGGGGCCCCGTCACCGACGCCTCCGCCAAAGACATCACCGAGAAACTGCTCTACCTCGAGGCCGTCGCTCCGGGCAAAGAGATCCATTTCTATATCAACACTCCCGGCGGATCCATCACCGCCGGCAT
>CAMDHP010000028.1 GCA_945898185.1 Akkermansia muciniphila
CACCGCGCTGACCGGAATGCCTACGACCAGCGCGAAACCGAGGGCCTGTGGAATGGTGACGATAACCACCATGGCGCCGGCAGTAAGGTCGGCGCGGAATTTGGTGAGACTGTAGGTCTGCAGTTCCCGCCAGACAGGAGGGACGGGATCGAGCCGCAGATAATCCACCGCATCGCCGAGGCCATCTACCGCCTGGGTAAAGGCGCGGGTGGCTTTGTCGGCGGGCGTGGACACTGGTTGCGGCTCGGGTGACTTAGTGGCCTCAGGCCTGAACGCCAAGTTTCTCGAGGATGCGCTGGAGGTCGTCGTTACCCGCGTAGGGGATGATGATTTTACCCTTCTTGCCCGCATGAAGGAGAGCGACGCGCGCGCCGAGATGGGAGGTAAGCTTTTTCTCGATGCTCGCAATGGCGGCGAGGTCCGCGGCACCGGTTTTGCGCCTCGATGAAGAACCGGAAGCGGACGACGACGAAGCTTGGGAGGCGGCGAGTTTTCGGGCCTGCACAAGCGCCTCGGTGGCGCGGACACTCAGTCCCTCCTCGATTCCCCGGCGGGCGATCAGGGTGCGCTGCGCAGTATCCTCAACGCCAAGGAGGACTTTCGCGTGGCCGACACTGAGCAGTCCCTTGGCGAGATAGCCCTGCAACTCGCCATCGAGACCGAGGAGACGGAGTGCGTTGGCGACACTGGCGCGGGGTTTGCCGACGCGCTCGGCGGCGACCTCTTGGGTGAGGTCGAAATCACGGATGAGGCTGGCGTAGCCGTAGGCCTCTTCGAGCGGATTCAGGCCCTCGCGCTGGAGGTTTTCGATCAGCCCTAGGGTGGCGGACGATGAATCCCCTGCGGCTACGAGACGCGCCGGAATGGTCTTGATTTTGAGCAGTTGAAAAGCGCGCCAGCGGCGCTCGCCGGCAATGAGCTGGAATTTGCCCTCGCTCAGGCGCCGAACGACGATGGGCTGAAGCAGTCCCTCGCTGCGAATGCTCTCGGCGAGCTCTTGCAGGTGTGCGGGCGCGATGTCCTTGCGAGCCTGGTAGGGGCTGGGCGCGATGGAGTTGACGGCCAGCTCCAGAAAACCAGCCGGGGCAGCGGGTGCGGCAACGGGGGCGGCGGGTTTGGCGGGAGCGGCGGCGGCGATAAGGCCGCCCAGACCGCGACCGAGACGAGATTTGGAGTTAGCCATGAAGAATCAGAAATTGTTTAACACGGAACAGGGGGATGAACTTGGCGGGAAAAACGTAAACGAGGGATTCACTTGCCGCCGGGGATAAAAAGCACCTGGCCCACCCTCACCTTCGACGGATCAGCGATGCGGTTGGCGTTGATGATGTCGGGGACCTTCGCGCCTGTCTTCTGCGCGATTCGCGAAAGGGTGTCGCCTGCCGCCACGGTGTAACTGACGCCCTCCTTGGGAAAGCTCTCCGAGAATGCCACCGGGGTCACGGGGGTCGCCCCAGCGACGACGAAGGCACCAGAGGCGGGACGCGATTTGGTGATGGAGTCGAGGGCTGCGTTGGTTTGCACGGCGAGTTTTTCGATCTGAGCGCCCACAGTGGTGAGTGTCTCGGCTTTCGCTTGCTGGTCGGCGGCGCGAATGACTCGATTCAGTTCAGCGACGGCTTCGTTGAGTTGGACGAGAGTGGCGAAATTTTGTGCGGCGCCCCCGCCGGCCTTTGAGAGGCGGGCGTTCTCGGCTTCGAGTTGTTCTATGCGAAGGTTTAGTTCGCCGGTGCGTTGAAGAAGCATGCGAACATCTTCCCGCATGCTGGCCAGCTCGGCGGCCGACGGAGGCATGCTTTGGGCACCGCCAGAAACCGTGACAAGCAGAGCGGCAAGCAGGGACAAGGAGAGTTTCCACATGATTGCCGGATGTTAGACAATGAGACTGGTAAAAACAAGCGTCGAGCCTCGGGTGAAATGCATATCGGAATCAGGGACCGGGCGGGGCGTCGAGCAGGGCGGACTCACTTTTCCATTTCGATACAAGGGAGGGTTCGCGCGCTGTTATCGCCAATTCGATGGCATGATGCAGCGCGGGCCGTCGAAACGCTAACGGGAGTGATGCGTCAGCGAGGAGCCGCTGAAGCAATCGGCATGCAGCGGGCGCGTCTTGTGCGCGGCCAAGCGACTGGGCGGCGGCGAGGACGAGCGGACGGTCGATTTCACGCCACTTTGGCAAGCCAGCGAACACTCCGAGGGTGCGCCGGGCGCCGGGCGCATCGGCGGCGGCAAGTTGTAAATCCGCCAGGGTGAGGGCGAGCGGAAGGCTCGGATTCTGTCTCATGCCCGAGAGCCCGAGTGCGATAGCGCCGGCGCGGTCACCGGTGCCTTCGAGCAGGCGCAGGTGACGAATGCGCGCGTAAGGCTCGGCGGCGGACGGCAAGTCGGCGCGGCGCGCCCATTGCGCTCCGGCACCGAGGGCGAAGGGACGGTAGAGCGGGTCGCCGATCACGGCACCCTTCCAGCTCAGCACGCGTATCGAATAAAGCGCCGCGCGGGCAAGGGGCTCACCGCGTGCGAGTGCGCGGGCAAAAAGCTGGGGCCGGTGGGTGAGCTCTAGGTAAGGCTCCCCTACATTTCCAACTGTGGCGGTGACGCCGCGGGCGACGAGGGGGCCGGCCCAGTTCTTCTCGGCCGAACGCAGGGTGGCGGCGGAAAAGCTATGTAGATGCATGGCGATGGCGCCGACCGGGAACCGAAAATTAGGGGAAAGGAAGGGGCCGGCCACGTTCCACTCATACCATCCGAAGTAGAGCACCGGCGCATCGAAACGCGCGGTAGGAGGCAGGGTCGTTGGTCCGCGATCGATATCGATCTCAAAGCCCAAGGGGGCGAGCGTGGGCGCGACGGCTGCAAACCAATCGTTGCCTTGCTGCACCGGGCCGCCGCCGAGGTCAATATAGGCGCGCCCGCAAAGGCCGTTGCGTTCGGCGGCGAGCGCACAGTCAACCAGTCCTTTCGCATCAGCGAGCGACGGCCCGTCGAGGCGTCCGACTGGAATAATTTGGGCGATGAGCGCGGCATCGGGTCGCTCTTTTTCGAAAAGCGGATTTGGGATAAATCCATCTATGGGTGCGCTCCGGAGGGAAATCACCGCGAGCTCGGAATCCACCGCGCCCTCGTTGGTGCGGTAGGCAGGGATTTGGTTGAAAGGTGTGCTGGCTTCAAAAACCAGCGCGGGATCGTGCGCAACGCGGAGGGGCACGCCGCGGCAAACCACAAGGGCCTCGATCGAGTGCCCGGTGGCGGCAACTTGAAGGCGGCCAATGGAATCTTTATTGCTGGAAAAAGCTCCCTCAATCCAGCCATTGATCAAGGCGGCGCGGAGAAACGGATTCCAGAGCGTTGTGATGAACTCCGGCCAGCCGATCTCCTCGGCGGCGGACAGAGGCAGGGCTACAATGCGGTCAACCGGCACCCCGCGTTTCTCAGCGTAGTAATGCGCCAAATCGACCGACTCGGGGTCCGACGAGTTGGCGAGGATGACGACTTTTGCCGGATTGGGCTCGGCCACCGTTGCTGAAGCAAAAACGACATCGCCAAAAAACACCGCGGCGCAAACCGAGAGCAACCGGACGAAGTGGGAAACGGTGATACGCATAGTGGGCACGGGGCGCACGGTTGGAGCGCTACTGCATGGCGAGCGCGGCGGGCGGTCGCTCGTGGGTGAGACACGCACTATTCAGCGCCGCGATGTCGATCCTAGTTCCACGCTCATTGGCGGTATTGAGGCTGGCAGTGAACACGAAAAGTGGGCCGACGAATAACAGATTGGTTCTCACGGCGGGTCGGATATTAGAACTCACGCCTCATTTTCAGTCCATTTAAACAAGCTCGTCGCCAAAGGCGGGAGCGTAAGTTTTACGCTGAACGGAAATCCATCCCGCGGCACCTCGTCGGCGCTGACGCCACCGCCGTTGCCGAGGCCGTTGCCACCGTAGTATTCGCTATTGGAGTTGATCAACTCGCGCCACCAGCCAAGACGCGGCACACCGACGCGAAACCCTTCGCGAATGACCGGGGTGTAGTTGCCGACAACGGCGATAAAGGTGCGCTCGTCGCCGTCCTTGCGGAGGTAGCTGACGACGCTGTTATCGGCGTCTGTGCAGTTAATCCAGCGGAAGGCGGAAGGGTTAAGGTCGTTGCCGTTGAGAGCGGGTTCGTTGCGGTAGAGGCGGTTGAGATCGCGGACCAGCAGGCGGATACCCTCGTGGTCTATGTATTGAAGCAGGTGCCAATCAAGGGAGCCGGCGTAAGCCCACTCGCGACTCTGGCCAAACTCGCAGCCCATGAAGAGTAACTTTTTCCCCGGCCAGGCCCACATGTGGGCATAGAGCGAACGGAGGTGCGCGGCCTTTTCGCGAATCTCGCCGGCAGGCATTTTTCCGAGCATGGAAAGCTTTCCGTGCACGACCTCGTCGTGGCTGAAAACCTGGATGAAATTTTCCGAGTACTGGTAAAGGGCGCCGAAGGTGAAGTTGTTGTGGTGCCACTTCCGATGGGAGGATTCCTTTTGGAAAAACTGAAGCGTGTCGTGCATCCAGCCCATGTTCCATTTAAAGTCGAAACCGATGCCGCCGTCAGCGACGGGTTTGGTGATGCCGGCAAACGCAGTGGACTCCTCGGCGATCATGAGCACGCCGGGATAGTAGTGGTGCACGAGGCGGTTGGTCTCGCGCAGAAAAGCGATGGCTTCAAGGTTTTCGCGGCCTCCGTATTGGTTGGGGATCCACTCGCCCTCCTTGCGGGAGTAGTCGAGGTAGAGCATGGAAGCGACTGCGTCCACGCGAAGACCGTCGAGGTGATAGCGATCAAGCCAGGCCAGGGCGTTCGCGACAAGAAAACAGCGGACCTCGTGGCGGCCGAAATTAAAAATCAAGGTGCCCCAATCCATGTGCGCGCCCTGGCGGGGATCGCTGTGTTCGTAAAGGTGCGTGCCGTCGAACTCGGCGAGCGCGAATGCGTCGCGTGGGAAGTGGGCCGGCACCCAATCGAGGATCACGCCGATGCCGCGCTGGTGCAGGTAATCCACGAAGAACGCGAAGTCATCGGGTTCGCCAAAGCGATGGGTGGGCGCGAAAAATCCTGTGACTTGGTAGCCCCAGGAACCGTCGAAGGGATGCTCGGCGACGGGCATGATCTCGATATGGGTGAAGCCCATATCCGAGACGTAGTCGGACAACGCGGCCGCGAGCTCGCGGTAGGTGAGCGGACGGTTGCCGTCTTCGAGTTTATGTTTCCACGAACCAAGGTGGACCTCGTAAACAGAAATCGGCAGATCAAGACGGGACGCCTCGTTCTTGCGGCGTTCCATCCAAGCCTGGTCGTTCCATTGATGTTTGCGAGGATCGCAAACGATGGAAGCATTCCCGGGCGGGGACTCGAAACGGGTGCCGTAGGGATCGGTTTTGATCACGATCGCCCCAGCTTCGGTGCGTAGTTCGAACTTGTAGAGTTCACCTTCGCCGAGGCCGGGGATAAACAGCTCCCAAACTCCCGAAGCACCGAGGGGCCTCATTGGGTGATAGCGGCCATCCCACCCGTTAAAATTACCCACCACTGAAACACGCACCGCGCCCGGCGCCCAGACGGAGAAAGCCACGCCGGCTACACCATCAACTACCCGGATGTGTGCGCCAATTTTTTCGTAGATGCGGTGTTCGTTACCCTCGTTAAAGAGATACAAATCCTGATCCCCAAGGGTCGGCAGAAACCGGTAGGGGTCATGGAGCCGGCGCACCTCGCCGGTGCCGCCCGTGACGCGCAATTGATATTCGAAGTGCTCTTTGCGGTTCGGAAGGAAACCCTCGAAAAAGCCCTCCGGCACAAGCCGCTCCATCGGATACGAAATGCCGGTTGAGACGTCCACCACGCCGCAGGCGACCGCGTCGGATAAAAAGGCGCGCACCACCACGCCCTTGGTGCGGCCAAGCTTGCCGAGGTGCATCCCCAGAAGGCCATGGGGATGCCTGCAGGTTGCACCAGTAAACGAGGCGAGTTCTTCAGGGCTGAGAATCATGGAGAGGTTTTTCGGTGAGCCGCCAGAGCGCTGTGGGGGCATGCCGGCGGAACGTGAAAGAATAAAAAGCAGCCTTAGGTTAAAGTAAGTAAAGCGCCCGTGGCGACCCGCGATTATCCAGTATTTTTAAAGCCGCCGGAAATACCAGTGATCTTCAATTCAACCAGCGCGCGAGTCGCGGCCTCCCCGGCCTTTTGAAGACCGCCCGCACGAAGACGGCGGGGCATCTCAACCTAGCGGATCAATGTAAGGATCGCGCAGTTCAATGAACTTGCGACGCACGGTATCGCGTCCCAACAACTTGCGCTGGCTCGTGATCACCAGAATGGCGGCCCCGGTGCGCGCGCACTCGGCCTCAAGAAAAGTCAAAGGTTTATGCCGCACCCGGCTATCAGTGACCATCGATGCGTAGACCCGGGCGATCCCCATGTCAGCCGTGAGCGTGACGAGCTGCGCATTGTCTATGAGGGTCCTGAAGAACGGCCATTTGGCGTGCATCTCACGTAGCAATTCACGTCCGGCGCGCCCGCGCTTAAGCATCCGGCCCAAAGTGGAGTCGCGTCCATACCAACCGGGAGAATTGAAGCGGCTCTGCATCCACGAGGAGTGCGGGCGAAGTTGCCCAGTGCGGTCCGGCTCACTAAGCGAAAAGTGGGCCAACGGGCACCAAACCCGGTCCGGTCCGCGTTCGGTCGAAAAGCGTTCGGGCCACGGCACCCGCGTAACGGGAGCTTGCTTGCCGGGTGGGCTCCGCTTTGCTCCGCCGATCGTGATTTGCCGAATTGCCCCGCTTACCATCGCCCTGCTCGTCGCCATCTCCAGCCTTCGCGCCGCGGAGGTCTCACCGCCTGAGCTCACCGCCCAAAGCACCCGCCTGACCCCGGAGGAGTCGGTCTTCACCGGCGAGGCTCGTCTCGCCCACCAGGGCATCGTCCTTACCGCCGACGAAATTATCTACAAATCAGGGGAACGCCTCGCCGTCGCGCGCGGTAATGTCATCTTCACTCGTGGTGATCAGCGCCTCGTCGCCGAGGTTGTGCGCTACCATCTCGATACCGGCGCGTTTACCGTCGGTCGTTTCCGCGCCGGCCAGCAAGAGATCCTCGCCGAGGGAGCAAGCGCCGAAGGTAAACCGGATCGTCTGGATGTGAATGAGGCCGCGGTCTCCTTCGGCGAACCCGATCCGATCAACCCCGTCATTCGCTCCGGCAAGATAAGTTACCTGCGTCCGGCCGACCGCCCCGAGACCGTCCGCTTCGAGCAAAACCGCGTCGGTATCGGCTCCGTAAATCTGCTTCCATTACCCACTTTTCAGGAGACGCCCTCCGATCCCTCGCTCAGCGGGTTCGAACTCGCGGGCGGTTTGGGCGGAAGCCTTGGCGCTTTTCTCGATGTGACCGTGACAACCCCGGTCGCTCGCGACGTCGCGGTCGGCGGCGAACTCGGCCTCTACACCAAGCGGGGCGTGCTCTTTGGCCCTGTTGCCAAATACAACACCTTCGGTGCCGATGGCCTTGGCGCGCGCGGCGTGCTCCGCACCGGCTCTATCCAGGACGGCGGCAAGACCGGCATTGATATCATCGAACGCCCTATCGCCGAATCGCGCGGCTACATGAACTGGGACCATCACCAAGTCATCGCCCCTTCGCTCACCCTCGACGGCCGCCTGAACTACTGGAGCGACTCCGAGGTTACCCGCGACTTCCGCAAGGATGATTTTAACAAGCTCCAAGCTCCCGACAACTGGCTCGAAGCCTCCTACGCGTCCAACAACTACATCGTTTCCGCCTTCACCCGCGTTCGCACCAACGACTTTTCCGTCGTCCAGGAACGTCTCCCCGAAATCCGTTTTGACGGCCTGCCCGTCGAGGTCGGCGCCGGCATTTACCACCGCATCAACGCCGGTATCGCCTCGCTCCGCGAAGATCCCGTGCTCGCTGGTCCCAACATCACCAGCCAGCGCGCCGATCTCTATTACGGCGTCAGCCGCCCGTTCTCCCCCCGCGAGTGGTTCAGCCTCACTCCCGTCGCGGGCGCGCGCATCACCCACTACGCCGAGACCGTCCCCGGCAGCTCCGAGGGCACCTACACCCGCACCGTGGGTGAGTTCGGTTTCGACGCCAAGGCTTGGGAACACAGCGCCACTTGGGGTTACCAAAACAAACGCTGGGGCATTAACGGCCTCCGCCACATCGCCACTCCCGCTCTCTCCTATCGTTTTAGCCCCGCCGCCGACAATGGCCGCAGCCACATCCCGGTCATTGATGACGATGTGTTCAGCACCTACCTCCGTCCGCTTGGCATCGCCGATCATCGCAACATTGATCGCCTGCCCGCGACCGACACCTTGCGCCTCGGTTACGAACACATCCTGCAAACCCGCGACAAAGTCTACGGCTCCCGCGACCTTGCTCGCCTCAGTTTTGCCTTCGATGAACACGGCACCGCGCACGCCGCCGCTTCCCAAGGCGCCTCGCGCGCCGATACCGATGTCCACACCTTCCTCGCACTTACCCCGGTTCACTGGCTGACCTACGATCTCTACAACCGCACCACCCTCCAATCTGGCAAAACCCAGGAGCTCAACACCGGGCTCACTTTCCGCGACGCCGATATTTGGGCAGTGCGTCTCGGCACCCACTTCCTTGAGGACCCCGTCGCTGCTCGCGTCCTCGAACAATACACCTTCGACCTGACCCGTCGCTTCAACGAGCTCTACTCCGCCCGCATCAATCTCGTTTACGATTCGCGCGCGAGCGTCTTCACCCAACAAAACTACATCTTGCAGCAGCGCCTCAGTAGCTTCTGGGTCTTGAGCTACGTTTTCTCCTTTTACAACGGCGACACCCGGGAGGACGACTACGGATTCACCGTCCGCGTCGAGACCACCGCCTTCTGATCAACCTCGCGTGAGTGTCGCTCGCAATCAGGCCCGCATCGCGCGCGATCTTTGGCGCCGTCTGCAACCCCTCGCCCGCGGCACCCCTGCGGTTCTGCAATCGTTGCTGGCCGACCGCCGCTTCGGCTCCCGCGATCGTCGCCTCTACCGCGAAATCCTCCTTACCGCCATCCGTCACGCGCGGGTCCTAGCCAGTCTCGCCGACTCCGAGGATGAAGCCTGGGCCGCAGCTCTCGCCCTCGGTTGCGCCGCAAACCGCGATACCGCCCTTTTTCGCGAAGCATTCGCCTCCGCGTCAGCGGCACCCTGCGAAGCTTTAGCGAAGGAGGGCTCATCCGCACTCGATCTCGTGCCCGAGTGGTTCGCATCCGAGGTCGATACCGGCGAGCCCGCCGCCTCTGTCGCCGCCGCCTTGCTCACCCGCGCCCCGCTTTGGGTTCGCATTCAATCCGACGACCCTACCGCCGTTTTCGCCGAGTGGGCGGCTTTGAACTGGGCGGCCGCGCCTCACCCCACCCTGCCCGATGCCTGGCGCCTGCCCGCCGAAACGCCTGCCACCTCATCGCTCGCGTATGAGGCCGGGCACTACGAGATCCAGGATCTCGGATCGCAGCTTATCCTCGCCTCCCTGAATATCGACCCGGCAATCGCACCCGCAGCGCGCTGGCTCGATGCCTGCGCCGGTGCTGGCGGCAAGACGCTCCAACTCGCCCGTCTGCTCGGCGCCGCCGCCCAAATTGACGCCACGGACATCCGCCCTGCCGCACTCAACGAACTACGCGTCCGCGCCACCCGCGCCGGCCTGCGCAACATCCGCACTGTGCCGCAGCTCGCACCGTCTCAAATCGGCAGCTACGACGGCGTCCTCGTGGACGCGCCTTGCTCCGGCAGCGGCACCTGGCGCCGCTCGCCGCACCTGATGGCCTGCACCACCCTCGCCAACCTCGCCGACGCCGCCGCACTTCAAGGTCGTCTTCTCGACGACTTCGCCCGCTACGTCCGACCGGGTGGCCTGCTGGTTTACGCCACGTGCTCGGTCTTTCGCCGCGAAAATCGCGCCGTCGCCGCCGCCTTCCTCGCCGCCCACGCCGCCGATTTCGACGCAGAGCCGAGCGCATGCGACTTCGGCTTTCCTCGGATGACCGATGGACCGGCCGGCCTCGCAATCACTCCGGGCCTTCAGGATAACGACGGCTTCTACGTCGCTGCCTTTCGCCGCCGCCAGGCTACTACGCCACTTTGACGTTGCCCGGCCCTACCGCAGGCCAAACATCAAATCTTCATAACCGTGGTTCCCGACGCCGATCTTCGTATCAAGCTGCCCGTTTTCGAGGGCCCGCTCGACCTGCTTCTTTTTCTTATCCGTAAGAACGAGCTGGATATTTACGACATTCCGATCGAGTCCGTCACCCGGCAATACATCGCGGTCATCCGCGAGATGAAATCCCTCGATCTCGACGTGGCGGGTGAGTTCTTTGTCATGGCCGCTTCGTTGATGGAAATCAAAAGCCGCATGCTTCTCCCTCGCGGTCACGCCGCTGTGAACGACAGCCCCGACGACGACGCCCTCGACCCGCGCTGGGAACTCGTTCACCAGCTGCTCCAATACAAAAAGTTCAAGGAGGCCGCTGCAAAACTCGACGAGCTCGCCGTATTTCAACGCGACCTGCTCGCCCGACACGTCTCGGTGCTTTCCGTCGCCGATGAGGATCGGGTCCTCAAACCCGTGGATCGCATCGAACTCTGGAACGTCTTCAACATCGTCCTCCGCCGCCTCGCCGAGAAACTCATCATCGGCGAAATCCAAGATGAGCAGGTCACCGTCGCCGATAAAATGGAGGATCTGCTCCTCTACCTCCGCACCCACAAGCGCTTTCTCTTCACCGACCTTTTTCAGGGCAACGTCACCGTCCGCGTGCTGGTCGCCACCTTCGTCGCCGTCCTCGAGCTCACCCGCCTTCGAAAAATGCGCATCCATCAAGACGAGGCTTACACCGACATTATCTGCACCGCCGTGCCCGACGACGACACCGGCCCCGTGCTGCTCGTTCCCGATGAAGAGGTGCAAATGCCGCTTGAAACGAAGCCCGAAGAAAACAGCTTGGCCTCGTGAGCAAACGCGAGCGCCCAATTCCTTCCGTTAAATCGAAACCTAAGCCCGCCCCGAACGGTGCGAGTTTACTCGGGGTCGGCCTGGATAATACCGACGGTCATAAACGCCTCACCACCGGCGATAAATTCGTTCTCGTAGGTGGCTCCGCCGAGACCCACGAACGCATGGCCGAAACAACCATCAAGACCTTCGAAGAACTCAAACGTCGCGATAAGCACCTCGAAACCGTAGATCCTCGCGAGCTCGCCGACATTCTCCATAAATCCACTCCGCGTTGAGAACGGTTGCGTTCCGTGTTCCTCACATTCAATCTTTCCTTCCGTTATGAGCAACCTCCCTGACCCCACTCCCGCTCCCGAAAACAACGCGACCGTAGCGCCCAGGCTCACGCTCACGCCAAAGCCCCCCGCCCCCGTTGCGAGTCCTTTGGTTGCGCCTGTCGCGCTTTCAGCACCCAGCGCCGCGGCCGCACCCGCCGCCACGTATGCCCCCTCCCTCGCGCCCGCGGCGGTCTTGGTCCCCAAGCCTTCCCTGCGTTTGCAGGCCAATCCGGGCGTGGATGCAAAACTCCCTGGGAGCGGAACATTCGCGTCGCCCATGCCTAAGATAGACGTAGCGGCGGACGCAGTTCATCCAGCTTTCGCAGTCATCGCGGGCCTCGCCGCTGCAGCCGCCGTGACGTTCGCCGTGCTCCTTTTTATTAAGTCCCAGTAGTCGTCCGTTTTCTTAAAACTCTTCCTTTTCCATGTCCGAAAATCTCGCTCACTTCGATTCTGATTCCTTCAAGGCGGCCATCACCGGTCCCGTTCCTGTCCTGGTCGATTTCTGGGCCCCGTGGTGCGGTCCCTGCAAGGCCATCGCCCCCATCCTCGAGGAGCTCGCCACCGAGTTCTCCGGCAAGGTCCTGATCGGCAAGGTCAACGTTGACGACCACAACGAACTCGCCGCCCAGTTCAACGTGCGCGCCATCCCGACGATGCTCCTCTTTAATGGCGGCGCGCTCGTCGAGACCCTTGTCGGCATGCAATCGAAGGACGCCCTCAAGGCCAAGCTCACCGCCAAGCTCTGAACCGCTCTCACGCGGCATTCCCGCCGCATCAGTCGCTCTCAAAAAGTGCCCGTCCCGCAGGGGTCGGGCTCTTTTGTGTTCCGTGGGCAGCGCAGATCGCAAACCGGCCTACGAAGTCGGCTCGGGGGCTGCACTTCTTTGCCTGAGTTTTTCCGCGCCTGCTCTGGACTCGTCCGAGGCTACGCCCCTTTCTCGACCAATGCCTGACTTCGACCACCTCGACTGGACCGCGCTTGACCGCCTCCGCGCCACGTTCCTTTCCGATGCCTCCGCCCGCGCCACCCCGTATTGGCACACCCACGACACCCTAGCCGCCTACGACGCCACCTACGCCGAACGCATCGGCTGGAAGTGGGACTCTCTGCTCAGAGAACTAGCCGCCCGCGTCTGGACTCCGCCCTCCGGCACCGTGCTGGTGGACTGGGGATGTGGTAGCGGCGTCGCCGGCCGCCGCGTGCTCACCGCCTTCAGCCCCTCGCACTTTTCCGGTCTCCACCTCCACGACCACGCACCCGAGGCACTCGCCTTTTCCACCGCCCGCATTCGCGAAGTTTATCCCTCGCTTCCCCTGCTCGACTCGCCCGGCTTCCGCCGTTCCGACGCGCCTTTCACCCTCGTCGTCAGCCATGTGCTCAACGAGCTCCCACCCGAGGCTCGCGCCACCCTGCTTGATCTCGCCGCCCGCGCCGCCGCCGTGCTCTGGGTTGAGCCCGGCACCCACGCCGACAGCCGCGCTCTCGCCACCGTGCGAGACGAGTTTCGCAACACCCACCGACTCGTCGCGCCCTGCACCCACTGCGAGGCCTGCCCGCTTTTCGCCGAGGCCAACGCCCGCGATTGGTGCCACTTCTTCGCCGCTCCGCCGCCCGGTGTGCAAAACGACGCATCCTGGGTCCGCTTCTCTCACCGCGCTGGCATAGACCTGCGCAGCCAGGCCTTCAGCTACCTCGTGCTCGACCGCGCCACTATGCCCGCCCTGCCTGCCGTCCCCGCTGGCACCCAAGCCGCGCGCGTCCTCGGCCGACCGGAAGTTTTCAAGCCCTACGCCCGCCTGCTCGCCTGCGCCTCCGACGGGCTGCACTTCCTCGAGCTCTCCAAACGCACCGACCCCGCCCTCGTCAAACGCCTCGCCAAAGACCCTCCCCTACCCCTTTACGCGCTCAGCCGCGATGGAAGTAAGGTGATCAGCATGGATCCGATAATCCCCGACCGCGATCCTCAGGAAAAGTGACTCACCACGCGCCTCCGGCTCCCCGTATCTTTCGCATCGCGTGCCCGCGTTTTAACTTCAATCTCACGATCATGCGCCTACCCGCCTCTGCGCCGCTTGTGATCGCACTTTTGATGTTGTCTGCCGCTCCGTCATCCTTCGCCCGCATCGGCGACACTCAGGATGATTTCGACCGCCGCATCCTTCAACCCGACATCGGTAAACTCACTCCCAAGCGCAAGAGCTCCGATCCCGCCAACATGGAACAGTTGCTCCGTCAGCAGCCGTTTTTCTCAACGCGAGAGCATTTTCCTCCCGGCATCCGAGAGCGCCTCTACTGGAAATCAGCGGTGCCTCGCATGCTGAGCAACGAGAACGGCTGGCGGGTCCACGTGTTTTTCCACGAAACCCGTTCTGTGCTCGAGGCCTACCTCCGCGTCGGAGATGCCCTCAACGAATTCGAAATCCAAAACATCCTCCGCGCTAATCAAGGTGACTCCGCCTGGCGCGAGGTGGACCCGGAGTCCGAAGAAGCCGCCGCCGCCCCGCTCGGAGCCAGTTTTGCGCTCGCGGATGGCACGCTAAAGGCCCGCATCGTTGGTAACTGGTTGATGATCTATTCCTCAAAACTCGAGGATTACGTGAGGGAGCAACTTCGCGTCATTCAAGAAAAGGATGCGACCCAACAGGCCGAGCGCCTGCGTGAGCAGCAACTGACCGCGCCGGAGAGCACGGCCGGCTTCTAGCGCATGCGAACTAAGGGCGCGAGTGGTTTGGGGCCTTGATCTCTTTCCGATGACAATTCCCGAGCCGGCCACTTCGTTCGCAGCCGAGCTCTCCTCCGAGGCAGCGTGATCAGGGCAACACCCCGGCGGGCAAGACGCGGTAGGCGATGCGATGGAAAATGGTGGAGCTCCGCCACGAGCCTACGCCGAGCCCGGTGCGAACCGGCCAGAGCGGAGGAAGGCTGAGCTCCCGCCCCTTCAAGTCCCAGATCATGCGCGGCTCACCATCCCAGCTCGCCGCCACTTGGTCGCCGCGCACCTCCACAGTGAGGCGGTGTTTGGCACCGTTTCGAATTCGCGCCGGGAGGGACTCACTGTGCCGCTTTATATCCGCACCGTTGACGATTTGAAGGCCGGCGATCCCTGCGTTCAACGCGTCCAGTTCAAGCGCTCCCAGTCCCGCCGTCGTCGGTAGAAAAACCACGACTGCGCCCACTCCCGCCGTGCGGGTAAATTCGATGGCAATATCGTAGCGGGTCGCGGCGATCACCGGCAGACTTAGGGCGCATGCATCCTCGCCCGAGACGAGCTCGCCTTCGACCATTTTCCAATCGCCTGCGCGGGCTCGATCTTCGGGTTTTAAGCCGGTCAATACGCTCGTCCATGGCACCAGCGCCGGCCCTGAAGGCAGCACTTGATCAGGCCCACCTGCCGGAGCCTGGCGAAGCTCCACCAAGGGCAAGGAGGCATGGATCGTTTCGACGGAAAAAACCGATTCAAACTCCGGCGCAGGAAGCCGCAACGATACGAGATCAACCGCCGCCGCGGTCCCAGCGGCGGTCGCGGCGGCGAGCGGCCTTGGCGTTCGGGGAGCTTTGATTTCCAGGGCCGAAGAGTAATCGGCCAAACGGCGATCCGCCAACATGACCTCCGCACGCGACCAAGCCAGCGCAAGCACGACGAGCACTATCCCGAGGCCTATAAGCTGGCGTTGCCGACGGCGCTGCGGCGCGTTGCACGCGAGTTCAAAAAACTTGGAAAAGTCTGCCGCGTTTGCAGGGCGTCGCTTCGCATCGTGGGCGAGCGCGGAATCGAGAAACGCATCAACTTCTGGCGGCACTTTTACCAGACGTGAGGGCCGAGTGTAGGCGCAATGCGGCACGCGGCCCGTGATCATCTGGTAGGTCATCACGCCGAGCGCGTAGAGATCGGTGGCGGGCGAAACATTGCCGGCCGCCTCCATTTGCTCGGGAGCCATGTATTCAAAGGTGCCGAAAAGCGAGCCGTTGGTGGTGAGCGGCGCAGTGAGGCCGCCGCCCGTCGCTTGCGCCAGGCCAAAATCGGCAAGCGAGAGGCGTCCGTCGCCAAAGACCAGCACGTTGCCCGGTTTAAGATCGCGATGAATGATGCCGTGGGCGTGCGTTTCCGTCAGCGCATCGGAGATCTGGCGCACCCATGTCTGAACCTGTGCGAGCGAATGGGCTTTTCCCGCGAGGAGCGTGCGGAGGTCTCCACCGGCGGCCCATTCGGTGACGATGTAGAGCGTTCCATCCGGCAGCGCGCCGAAGTCATGAATATGCAGCACATGCGGATGGTTTAGATCCGAAAGAATCCGCGCTTCGCGCTCGAATCGTTCCCGCGCTTCCGGGTCGGGAGTTTCGAGAGGCGGCAGCACCTTTACCGCCACGGCCCGACCCAACCGGGTTTGCTCGGCCCGATACACCGCGCCCATCCCGCCGACTCCGCAGAGTGCCTTGATTTTCAAGCCGGGAAACGCGTCCAACAACGATTCCGCCGACGGGGCCTCCCAGCGCAAAATCGCCCCCGTGGCCGTGCGTTTCTCGACCACATGCGCACCTTTTGAGGGTTTCGCTGGAGGGGTTTCCGAGGGCTCGCTCATGGGCTGGGTTTAAACGCGGGCCATAACTCAGGTGCACACTCCCGTTCTGTCAGCTAGGTATGGCGCTCTCCCGGATCGTGATTTAGGGGTAATCATGAGCTCTCGGATAAGTTGGTCCGATTCGTCGGCCTTCGGCAAGTCCGCAAACGATCTTCGCCTTAAGGCTCGTCCGCAGGGGATCGTTCCGCACTGCGCTGGTCCATTTGACAACCGGCCGTATACCCTGCCCCATTACTGCCCTCATGTCTTCGCCCAAGCGCGCCATCCTCCTCGTTAATCTAGGTTCTCCCGCATCCACCGATGTGCCCGATGTGCGCAACTACCTGCGCGAATTCTTGGGCGATGAGCGGGTCATTGACATTAAGCCGCGCTGGCTGGCGTGGGTGTTGGTCAACTGGGTGATCGCTCCCACCCGTGCGCCGAAGTCAGCCAAGGCCTACCGCGAGGTCTGGCAACCTGAGGGCTCGCCGCTCGTCATCACTTCAAAAAGCGTGCGAACCAAACTCGCCTCGGCACTCGGCGCTGATGCCCCAGTCTATCTCGCGATGCGCTACGGCCAGCCGTCCATCGCAAATGTCATTACGCAAATGCTCGCAGATGGTGTGACCGAGGTCCTGCTGTTCCCGCAGTATCCGCATTACGCGATGTCCTCCTGGGAGACGGTGGAGGTGAAGGTTTTCGAAGAAGCCGCCCGCATAGCTCCGTCGATCAAGTTTACCACCGTGCTGCCTTTCTACCAGGACGCCGACTACATCGAGGCCCTGCACACCGTCTCCAAGCCTTACTTCGACCAGCCGCACGATTTTGTGCTGTTTTCCTATCACGGCATTCCTGTGCGCCACCTCCGCAAGGGAGATGCTTCCAACGCCCACTGCACCCTCGTGCCCGATTGCTGTAACACGTGCAGCGCCGCCCATGCCATGTGCTACAAGGCCCAGATCACCAAGACCACCCAGGCGCTCGTAAAGCGCGCCGGCCTCGCCGACGGCAAGTGGGCCATCGCCTTCCAATCGCGCCTCGCCGGTGAGCCTTGGCTCAGTCCTTACACCGACAAGGAACTCGAAACCCTCCCCGCTGCCGGGAAGAAAAACATCCTCGTGCTGACTCCCGCTTTCGTCTCGGACTGCCTCGAAACCTTGGAGGAAATCGCCGGCGAGGGGAAAGAGGACTTCCTCCACGCCGGCGGCGAGAAATTTCAACACGTGCCGTGTCTCAACGATTCCGCGGCCTACATTGGTTTCCTCGAGAGCAGAGTCCGCGCCTGGTTGGGCGGCGCTTCGCCGACTTCTACCCAGCGCCTGGAGTCAGCCCGCACACTGGCGGCGGTCTAATGCTTTTTTAACCCGGAGCGAGGTTCCCAATCGTCTCAGCCTCATCCAGCCACGCTATTGCTTTCCGTCCAATGCTCGATCCGCTCGCCGTCAACTCCATGTTCGCTCGCATCGCCCGGCGTTACGATGTCGCCAACCGGCTGCTCAGCGGGGGTGTTGATCTTTGGTGGCGGCGCGTGCTGGTCAAAAAGGTCTTGCGCCGTGATCCCGTTGATCTGCTCGACCTGGCGACCGGCAGCGGAGATGTCGCCTTCGCCCTCGCCCGGGCTTTGCCAAAATCGGCGCGCATCATAGGCATGGACTTCTGTCAGCCCATGCTGGACGAGGCCATGGCCAAGCAAGCCGCCCGTTCGGCCGGCAACGTTATTCGTTTCCTCCCCGGTGATGGTCTCGCTCTTCCGGTGGCAGACGCCAGTTTTGATGCCGTGACGGTTTCCTTCGGCCTGCGCAATATGGCGGACCGGCACCGCGCACTCTGCGAGATGCGCCGCGCCCTTCGCTCAGGCGGATGCGTGCATGTCCTCGAGTTCTCCCAACCCTACGGCTGGTTTCGGCCTTTCTACTACTTCTACCTGCGAAAGATTCTCCCCAGCTTCGCCGGCTGGATTACTGGCGACCGCAACGCCTACGAATACCTCAACGCCTCCATCGCCT
The DNA here is from genome assembly GCA_945898185.1 of Akkermansia muciniphila. Lineage (GTDB taxonomy): Bacteria > Verrucomicrobiota > Verrucomicrobiia > Opitutales > Opitutaceae > IMCC26134_A. The sequence goes on from CAMDHP010000028.1 coordinate 17,921, forward strand.
CCTACCCCGATCATGCCGCCATGACAGAGGAACTCACCCGCGCAGGCTTCAAAACCGTCGAGGTGAAACGCATGACCGGCGGTATCGTAGCGCTTCACTGCGGCACGGCTTGAGCCTGAGCCGGGCCGCGCGAGTCCTGTCCCGCCTAAGATTTTCATCGCGGCTTCCCGGCGGCCCGCGCCATGTTTCACTTAATCGTATCCGCGACCACACCGGTCGCTCGCCCGCCCCACATCAGGCTTTTAACTCATGACTTTCCGCGATCCCCTGCTCGCCGTTCTCCGCACTCCCGGCTACCGTCCCGTCAACGACGCCGCCCTTTTCCGACAGCTCGACCTTCCCAAAAAACTCCGTCCGCGTTTCCTGCACGAGATCCGTCTCTTGCTTTCGCGAGGCGAAATCATCCAGGTCCACGGCGATAAATACGCGCTTCCCGAGGTTAAATTCACCGCCTCCAACCACGGCGTCGTCACCGGCCGCATCCAATTCCGCCAAGGCGGCTCTGCCTTTCTCATCCCCCAAGCCGCGCCCGATGCGCCCCGTCCCGACTCCATTCAAATCGCGCCTGGCGACTCCTTAAACGCCCTCCCCGGCGACACCGTCGAGGTCCGTATCGACACCCGCCTCCGCAGCCACCGCCGCGACCGCGACGACGAGCCGCGCGGCCGAGTCGAGCGCATCGTTGAGCGCGCCCGCACCGAGCTTGTCGGCCGCCTCGCCAAGGTCCGCACCCAGTTCGTTGTCGTCGCCGACGATCCGCGTTACCCCATTGATGTGCAGGTCGAAGACCCCGCAAAATCCGGCCTCAAACCTGCACCCGCGATCGAGGACAAGGTCGTCGTCCGCCTCGATCCGTGGGACGACCCCCACCGCCCTCTCACCGGCAAACTCATCGAGCTCCTGGGCAAAACCTTTGAGCCCCGCGCCGAGCTTCTTGGAGTTTACCGCAAGTTCAAACTCGACCCCACCTTCCCCGCTGCGGTCGAGCGGGAGGTCGCCGGCTTATCTGATACCGTCCAGCCCGCCCAACTGACCGGCCGCCTCGATTACCGCGATCTGCCCGTCTTCACCATAGACCCCGACGACGCCAAAGACTTTGACGACGCCCTTTCCATTGAGCACGCCCCCGGCGGCGGCATCCGCATCGGCGTGCACATTGCCGATGTTTCCGCCTACGTCCGAGCCGGCACCGCTCTCGACATCGAGGCCCAGCGCCGCGGCAACTCCACCTACCTCGTCGGCACCGTCGTGCCTATGCTGCCGGAAAAACTATCCAACGGCCTCTGCTCCCTCGTCGAGGCCCAGGACCGCCTCTGCAAGGCCGCCTTCCTTACCTTCGACACCAAGGGCCGTATCCAGGATAAAATTACAACCTACGCCGACACCGTCATCCGCAGCCGCAAGCGCCTCACCTACAAGCAGGCTTATGCCCTGCTCAAGGAGGACGATCTCGAAAAAATCCGCGCTCTCCCCCTCCCTCCCAAGCACCAAACCGGCTCCACCGGCCGTGCCCTCGCCTCGCTCTCGCAAGCCGAGCTCACCGACCTGCAAACCTGGATTCGCCAGCTTTGGGACCTCGCCTCCCGCCTCCGCCGCGATCGCATGGCCCACGGTTCCCTCGACCTCGACATGCCCGAGACCAAGGTCTTCGTGGACGCCGAGGGTTACGCCGACCGCCTCGAAAAAATCGAGCACGACGAGAGCCACCAGCTCATTGAGGAGTTTATGCTCGCCGCCAACGAGGCCGTCGCCCGCCTCACCCGCCGCGAAAAACTCCCTTCCATTTACCGCGTGCACGACGATGCCGACGTCGAAAAACTCAACGAGCTCCGCCAGCAACTCGTCACCCACAACATTCGCGTCGGCGACCTCTCCGACCGCAAGGAGTTGATCAAGCTCCTCGCCCTTCTCGCCGACCACCCCCAGGGCTACACCTTGCGCACCCAGCTCCTGCGCAGCCTCAAAAAAGCCTGCTACCGCGCCAGCCCCGACGGCCATTTCGGTCTGCATAAAAACGACTACACCCACTTCACCTCGCCCATCCGCCGCTACAGCGACCTCGTCGTCCACCGCGTGCTCGGCGCCTACCTTGCCCGCCAAAGCGAGCACCCGCACGACGTCACCGAGGCCGCAGGCCCGGCCAAATCCCACCCCACTGGCAAAGCCGCCGCCCACTCGCCAGCGACTGGCCCAAAAGCCAAGCTCCCTTATACCATGGCGCAGGCCAACGCCATGGGCGAGCACCTCAGCCTGACCGAAATCAACTCCGCCGAGGCCGAGCGCGAGAGCGTAAAGATCAAGCTCCTCGAATACTTCGAGCGCGAACTGAACAAGAAAGTCCCTACCCGTTTCGGTGCCGTCATCACCGATATCCGCCCCAACGGCTTCTTCATTGAGCTCACCGAGTCCATGACCTTCGGCTTCGTGCCCGCCGCCGAGCTGCGCGACGATTACTACATGCCATCGCCCGACGGCACCGCTCTGGTCGGTCGCAAATCCAAGCGCAAGTTCACCGCCGGCGCCCGCGTAGAAGTGCACATCGCAAAAGTAGACCGCTTAAAACGCTTCATGGATTTCCGCCCCGCCGCAGCGCCCAAGACCCCGTAAAGCCAGGAGGTTGCGCAGCCCCTTGTTCCGTTCATGGAGTGTTCGAGGTGGGGCGAGACCGCTGTGCTCGCCGCGAAAAACCCGGAGTAAACCGCATTCAAACGCAGCGCGCCCAGCGATCTCTCTGCCCATTCAAAACGGCTACAATTTTATCTAAAATACAATCGCGCGGCGTTCCGGCTATCGGGTAACGCTCAGCCGAAAAAGCAGCCAAAGGCGTCGGCGTTGATCACGTGGAGAGCGTCGGCCAAGGTCAGGGCTTCGGGATGCGGTTTGTAGGCCCACCACTTCCCGTCGGCCCGCTTCCAAAAAATACGCCAAGAATTCTGGGTTCGGACGTATTGCACTTTAGCGATAGAGCTCTCGCTGAGTTCGCCTGGACGCTCGAAGGCGGGTCTCAGGAAGAAAAACTCGATAGCCTGCCCGGTGACGCGCTGCCCCTCGCGCATTTTGTCGCGCAGATTCAGCGGCGGACGACGACGAGTCCAGAGGATGCCCTCAATTACTTTCAGGTGTTCGGCGAGTTCGGAGTCGGTGAAAGCCATAGGGGAAGTGGGGGGCGCTTTTATTGCCCCTCGTTGGCTTCAGGCGCTTCGAGGGCGAACATGAAGCGGACGATTTCCATGACCTTCGACCGGCTTGGGCAGTTTAGACCGCTGCCAGCTGTCTGCCCGCGATATTTTCGCTTCACGTTCTCGATGGGGTTAGTTTGCGGTTATTTGCGCCTTCCCGTAAGACTCTGAACGGTTTGGCCATTTGGTCTTAAGTCCTATTATCCGTGTCTTTCCACGTTTGAAACTCCGTTCCCAAGTTTAACAACCGCACGAGAAAACTTGGCAAACGCCTAAAAGGTGTTCAATTGAACACCATGCTTACCGAACGCCAAGAGGAGATCCTCGATTACCTGCGCAGCTACCAGCGCGAGCACACCATCCCGCCTTCCAGTCGCGCCATTCAAAAACGCTTTGGCTTCGCCTCTCAAAACGCCGCCATCAAGCACCTGCGAAATCTCGCCGCCAAAGGCGCCGTCGCCCAGTTCCCCGATGGCTCTTGGGGCGTGAAGGCCAAGCAGGTTCAAGGCCTCTTCGACCTGCCCATCTACGGCGCCATCCCCGCCGGCCTGCCCGCCCTGCGCGAACAGGAAAACGCCGAAACCCTGCCCGTTAACCCGTCTGTCTTCGGCATTCCCGCCCGCCGTCACGCCCACCTCTGGGGCCTCCGTATCACCGGCGATTCGATGATCAACGCCCACATCTGCAACGGCGATATCGGCATCTTCGAGCGCCGCGAGGCCCGGCCGGATGACATCATCGCCGCCTTGGTGGACGGCACTTCCACTACCCTCAAACGCCTCATTCTCGTCGGCGGCCGGGCCATCCTGCGTGCCGAAAATAAACGCTACGCCGACATCATCCCCGCCGAGGGGCTGGAATGCCAGGGCGTGCTCATCGGTCTGATACGTCGCACCGCGACGGCCTGATGCAAACGAACGATGCCCGTCCCCCCGTCCTTGTCCGAGCTTCGGCAGCTTTTGGCTGCCCGTTTCCCGCCGTCACCGCGCCGGGACGACTCGGTTGCGCCCACGGGTGTCGCCGGCCTCGATGAACCGCTCTCGGGCGGCCTGCCGGCTGGCGCGTTCACCGAGCTCATCTGCGCCGGTTCGGCGGGCGGCGGGCTCGTGCTCCACGCCGCCTTGCACACCACCCGCATTGCCCGCCAGCGCGTCGGCCTCATAGACGCCGCCGACTCGTTTTGCCCAGACGAAATCCCCGCCGGCCTGCTGGACCACCTCGTCTGGGCGCGCGGCGGCGGTAGTTCCGCCAGCGGAGACCTTAAAAACATCTGGTCCGTCGCCGATCTATTGCTGCGCGATCCGCACTTCGCGCTCGTCGTGCTCGATCTGCGCGGCGTATCCGAACGGGAACTACTCCGAACCCCGTCGGCCACCTGGTATCGGCTCCAGCACGCGCTCGAGGCCTCCCGCGTCGCCGCCCTCGTTTTCTCCTCCACCGCCCTCGTGCCCTGCGCGCGGCACCGGTTTCGGCTCGACGACACCCTGCGCGCCCCGGCTTGGACAAACGAACGCACCGCGCTCTCCGCCGCGCTCCAACCGGTGCACGAGCGCCAGCGCCAGCAAACCCGCTCGCTCTCGGCATGAGTTACGCCGTCCTGGAGATACCCGATTTCCCGCTCCACGCGCGCCTGCGCCTGGAGCCGGCGCGCGACTGTCCGGTGGTTATCTACACCGGCAACGGCCGTCGTGCCCAAGTCGCGCACCTCAATGCACTCGCCCTACGCAAGGGCTTGCGCACCGGCATGAGCGCGGTGCAGGCCCTCGGCCTCTGCCCCGATCTGCGCCTCTGGCCCCGTCACGACCAAGCCGAGGCCGAGGCGACCGCGCTGCTCTTGTCCTCGGCGTGGCGGATTGCGCCGCGCGTGGAGCCTACCTCGGACGGCTTGCTCACGGTGGACTTGAGCGGGCGCGAGATCGCCGCGCTCCGCCGTGATCTCGCCGAAATCCAGCTCACGCTCGCCGCGCAGGCCTTGCCGCTCCGGGTCGGCGTCGCCGCGACTCCGGGCGTCGCCCGCTTAGCCGCCTACCAGGCTGCTCCGGAGTGCTGGGTTGATGATTCGCTCAGCTTCCTCAAACCGCTGCCCATCCACCTGCTCACCCTCACGGACAGCGAGACCACCCTCTTCGACAGCCTAGGCCTGCGCACCCTCGGCGACCTCGCCCGCCTGCCGCAGGCCTCCCTCACCCAACGTCTCGGCGAACGCGGCGCACTCCTCTGGGCCCGCGCCACCGGCCGCGACCAGCGCCCGCTCGACACCGCCACGCCGCCCTCGCGTTACTTCGCCAGCTACGAACTCGAGCACCCGGTCGAGACTCTGGAGCCTTTGCTTTTTTTACTCCGCCGCTTTGTGGATCGCCTCGCCGCCGAGGTCAGCGCCGCCGGACTCGCCACCACCGCGCTGCGGCTCGGCCTGCGCTTCGAGGATGAGACCACCCACGAGAGGGATTTCCGGCTACCGCAAGCGAGCGGCAAGCCCGATGCGCTCTTCCGCGTGCTGGAACAACACCTCGCCACACTCCACACCGCCACAAGTGTGAACCGCCTCGAACTCGAGCTGTTTCCCGCCGCTACGGGCGC
>CAMDHP010000029.1 GCA_945898185.1 Akkermansia muciniphila
CATGGCGCCGACCCCGACGTTGGTGTGGCCGGTGCCGAAATCGTAGCTATCCCCCGTGTAGGAGCGGCCCTGGTAGGTATAGCGGTAGCGAATCTCGACCTGGAAGGTGGAGCCGTCGGAGTCGCGGCTTTCGTCGAGCTTGCTGGAGAGTATTACGCAAGGAACCTCGGTCCAGTTGGAACTGGCCGAGGCGCGGAGCATCGGCCGCAGCGTGACGAAATAAAACGCCACGCAGCCGATGGCGGCGAAGAGCAGACCGAATGGAACGATGCAGCCCAGTGAGGCGGACCCGGTGGGCCTTGACAGCAAGAGAGGTGAGGCGGCGGAGCTCATGGACGGAGGAGATCGGCCGACACCATGAAGCGCATTCCCGGCATCACTCCATATCGGAGTGACGACTTTCTTTCAGGTAAATGGCGCCGACGATTGTAGTCAAAAGCGCGACGCCGATGGGATAAGCGAGGCCCGCGTAAGGGTTGCCAAACTTAGCTACCAAAGCGGTAGCGATGAGCGGGGTAAGACCGCCGAAGATGCCGTTACCCACGTGGTAGGGAAGGGACATCGACGTGTAGCGGATGCGCGTCGGGAAGATTTCCACCAAGTAGGCGGCGATGGGACCGTAAGTCATAGCGACGAACATCACGAGCACGAGAAGCAAGGCCACGATCATGGCTGGATTGAGCGGGTTGGCGAAGTGCTGAAGGCCGGCAAACACCGGAATGTAGAGCAAGGCGGCGAGCAACATTCCGCCGAGAATGATGGGTTTGCGCCCGATTTTATCCGACAGGCTGCCGAAGAACACGAAGGAGGGGGTGCCAAGCAGGAGCGCTACGGCAACGAGCATAAGCGCGGTTTCGTAAGGAACCTTCGACACGGTTTGTAGGAAATACATGGCGTAAAACTGCCCGGTATACCAAACCACGCCCTGGCCGGCGGTGGCGCCAAAAAGGGCGATGAGCACGAGGCGACGGTTGGCTGGATTGAGGAAGCTTTCTTTGAGCGGGTTGACGGCGAGCTTACCCTCCGCTTTCGCTTTCGCGAAGAGGGGCGATTCTTCCATCTTGATGCGGATATAGTAAGAAAGTCCGACAAGGAAGATCGATACCAGGAAGGGGAGGCGCCAACCCCACTCATTGAACTGTTCTACGCCTATTATTTCTCGAACGCAGAGAATCACCGTAATGGCGAGAAGCAGGCCGCCGGTAGCCGTGATTTGGATGAAGCTGGTGTAGAAGCCGCGATGGTTCTTTGGAGTGTGTTCCGCCACGTAGGTCGCGGCGCCACCGTATTCGCCGCCCAACGCAAGGCCCTGCACGAGGCGGAGAAGAACGAGGCAGATCGGGGCAGCCATGCCGATGGTTTCGTAGTCCGGCAGCAGTCCGATGACAAAAGTTGCGCCCCCCATCAGAAGCAGGGTCAGGAGGAAGGTGTATTTGCGTCCGACGAGATCGCCGATGTGACCAAAGACAATGGCGCCGAAAGGTCGCACTATGAAACCGGTCGCGAAAGTAGCCAAGGTAAGGAGGAGTGCGGCGGTGGGGTTATCCTTCGGGAAAAAATGACCGGCGATAATAGTAGCGAGGGCGCCATAAACGAAGAAGTCATACCACTCGATAAGCGTGCCGGCGGAGGAAGCAGAAATGACTTTCCAGAGGGTCTTCGTGTTAGGAATTGGGGTGTTTGACATAGTTTTGATGAACAGGGTAAGGGCAGTTTGACAGATTCAATTATGATCTAAGGCGAGATGATCGGAGAAATGCGATATTGGTTTTTTAGAAACCAACAGGCGGCAGAGCTAAGCGGTCAGCCTGATGACTGCCGTGTGGATCAACCGTGGAGTTTGGAGATTTTCACGGATTACGACAATTGCGGAATGTTCACCGCGTCGAATCCGCTCACCTGCCGTGTTAACGACCATTATTGGCTTAATCTATAGGATCCCTGTAAACGGGTTACTTCCTTGGTCAAAGGTATCATTTCCAATTTAAAACCGGGGCGCTCGCAGCCAGTCGGGAGCTGCGGCGGCGGAGATTTAACCCGGTGCGGCGCTGGGTGCCCGGTGATGCGTCGGCGGAGGCGCAGGAGATAATCCCGCCGCCGGTCTGCAGGGAAAGATTCCAGTCCGCGAGCGACGGGTAAATCGAGGCTCGGTTGCCGTCGGGCGCGGCTAGGAAGGACGCAAAAGTATCGGTTGATCGGGCATCGCCTGAGCGCCCACAAAAGATCGGCGCTGAAAAGATTTCGCATCGGCAGCGTCGTTCCAGCCGTTTGAGATAGGCGGCATGAAATTAGAAACCCTGATGCTTCAGCGCGCCCGCCGACTGCTTTGCGCCCTGCAAGACGAAATACGCGAAACGCTCGCCGCCGCGCGGCAGCGGCAAGGCCGGCGCTTTGCCGAGGTGGCGGCGGAGACGGCGGCGGACACGATATTCTTTGTAGACCGGTTGTCAGAGGCCGCGATCATGGGGTGGATGGAACGTCACTGGCCGCGCGCATGGCCCGTGGAGTTGGTGATGGAAGGACTGGAGGAGGCGGCGACTTTTCCGCGCGGCACGCCGGTGAGTGGCACCGCTTGGAAGCTCATTCTCGACCCGATTGATGGCACCCGCTGCCTGATGTATGACAAACGCAGCGCTTGGTCGCTGGCAGGATTGGCTCCGCAACGCGGGGCGCGAACGGATCTGCGCGACATCGTGGTGGCGGTAATGACCGAGCTGCCTACCGCGAAGGCTGGCGCGGCCGATCAGTTCAGCGCGGTGCGGGGCGGACCATTGCGGGCGACGCGGACTGATCTTACCACCGGCGTGGTTAAGAAATGGATACCGCGACCCTCCGCTGCGACGGATTGCGACCACGGTTTCGCGTCGGTGGTGAAGTTCTTTCCAGAGGCCAAGGCGCGGGCGGCCGCGCTGGAGGAGGCTCTGTGGCGCGAACTCGGACTGCACGGCAAGGCGGGTGGCGCGCGGGTTTTCGACGACCAGTATCTTTCTACCGGGGGGCAACTCTATGAGCTGCTGGTTGGTCACGACCGCTTCATTGCCGACCTGCGGCCGGAGTTGCTGGAGCGCGAAGGCATGGCCGCCGCGTTGTGCTGCCACCCCTACGATATCTGCACGGCGCTGCTCCTTGAGGCGGCGGGCGGGGTGGTGGAGCGGCCCGAAGGCGGGGCAGTGCGCGCACCTCTGGATACGACGACTCCAGTGGCGTGGGTGGGCTATGCGAATCGTGCCCTCGCGGCGCGGATGAGGCCGGTGCTTCGGCGGGTGTTGCGGGCGGGCAGGTGAGTCCGTGGCGCAGGCCGCAATGCGGCGGGCTTAATCCGTCTTTACCTGTTCTACGATGATGACGCGGCTGTCTTTAAAGGTTACCCGCATGCGTTCTTCGCTGCGGGATTGGTAAACGGGCTGGTAGTTGGGCACGTTCACGACGTGGTAGGATTTACTGGCGGCATCGTAGGACACGTAGCGGTGGTAGCCGGTCGAGCGGGTTCCTTGGTATTCCTGCCAGTAGGCGCTGTAAACCCAAGTGGTGGCGCGGCCGGAGGCATCGAGCGTTTCGCGTCTTTGGTCGGGCGCGCCGAGGGCGACGTAAACCATATCCTCGCTATCGCCGACGTAGATTTTCCGTGCCTTAATTCGTGCTTGGGTTGTGGAGTCGAGGCTCCCGTAAACGGCGGATTTCTCTTTTGCGCGGGATTCGAACGTGCTGCAGCCGGCGGCCAGCAAGGCGGCGACGAAAAAGGCGGAGAGCGAAAGGAGGTGTTTTACGCGCATGGGGTAACTTGGGTCGAACGTTGCTGACTGCAACCGAGCGAGCCGCGATCAGTCCAGAGCAAGGGAGCGGAGCGTGCGTTGGTGGGCGGCGAGACCGATGTCGTCGCTGGTTTCGAGGAGGGTTTCGAGGAGCAGCCGGAAGGCGTCGCCAGTCAGGCCGGCGCGATGGCGCGCGAGGGCAAGAAGGGCGGCGAACTCGGCGTGATCGGGGAATTGCACCCGGGCGCATTCGAGTGCGGAAACGGCTTCGGCCGCGCGCCCCAAGCGAAGAAGGGTGGCGGCGCGGCCAACCAGGGTGTTGGCCTGCTCAGCGGGTGTGGAAAGGCCAAGCGCGAGCGCGCGCTCGTAGGCGGCGAGGGCCTCGGTGTGCGCGCCTTGCGCCGCAAGGGTGAAGGCCTGCTCGGCGGCGATCTCGGGCACGTGCGGGTGGCGGGAGTCGAGGTTGCGCAGGGCGGCCAGCACGTGGTCGGTTTTGCCCCCGTGACGGGAGCCGACGATGGCGTCGAGAGCAGGTTTCCATTCTGACATGAGGCTGAGCTTGGTCCGGCGTCGCGGGGTTTAAATCCGAAAATGGTCGTAAGGCGCGCTTTGACGGATCTTTCGCGGCTTTGGGACTGGTCGCCCGCCGCTTGATTTTGTCCGATTTGCTCCTGAAGGGACTGGCGGCCATCGACGAGGCATTTGCAAAACCCGTTTGCCAGCGCGGCCGGGCTGCGCTGAGTTATTTTTTCCAATGGTCTCCACTGCCTCCCCCGCCGCCTCCGTCTCCCCTGAATCGTTGCCCGATGCTTACGGGCGTTTTGGCGCGTTTGGCGGCGCCTACGTGCCTGAGACGCTCGTGACCGCGCTTCAGGATCTTGCCCAGGTTTACGATACCGCACGCCACGATCCGGCCTACGTTGAGGAGCTGAATCGTCACCTCAAGGAATTCGCCGGACGCCCGACCGAACTGTATTTTGCCGAGCGCCTGACCGCCCACTGCGGCGGTGCGAAGATCTATTTTAAACGCGAGGACCTGCTCCACACCGGCGCGCACAAAATCAACAACGCCATCGGACAGGTCCTGCTCGCTAGGCGCATGGGCAAGCCGCGCGTCATCGCCGAGACCGGCGCTGGCCAGCATGGCGTCGCCACCGCGGCGGTGTGCGCCAAGTTCGGCCTGCAATGCCGTGTCTACATGGGCGCGGTGGACATGGAGCGGCAGGCCTTGAATGTTTTTCGGATGCGTCTCATGGGCGCCGAGGTCGTCGGCGTCGAAGCCGGCCAGAAAACCCTCAAGGACGCGGTAAACGAGGCGATGCGTGACTGGGTTACAAACGTAAGGAATACGCACTACATCCTAGGCTCAGCTCTCGGTGCGCACCCGTATCCGATGATGGTGCGTGATTTTCACCGCGTGATCGGTAAGGAAGCCCGCGCCCAGATGCTGGAGCGCGAGGGACGGCTCCCGGATGAGATTATTGCCTGCGTCGGCGGCGGTTCGAATGCGATGGGCGTTTTCTTCGATTTCATCAAAGACGAGTCGGTGCGACTGGTTGGCGTCGAAGCGGGCGGCCACGGCATCCGCCAAGGCGAACACGCCGCGCGTTTCGAAGGCGGCAAGCTCGGCGTGCTCCAAGGCTGCAAGACCTACATCCTGCAAAACGCCGATGGCCAAATCGAGCTCACGCATTCGGTGTCGGCCGGGCTCGACTACGCCGCTATCGGACCTGAACACGCTTATTACCGCGACACCGGCCGCGTGCGCTACGCCTACGCCTGCGACGACGAAGTGATGGAGATTTTCCAGCTTTGTTCGCGGCTTGAAGGCATCATACCCGCGCTCGAGAGCACGCACGCTCTCGTCGAGGGCGTGAAGCGGGCGAAGGAAATGGGCAAAGACGAGATTCTCCTGATCAACGTAAGCGGACGCGGGGATAAAGACGTCAACCAAGTCGCAAAATTGCTCGGCGTCACTCTTCGGTAAAGCCGAGCAAAAAATCCCAAATCGCGGCAGTCAAATTTCAAATCGGAGAGGGAATGGCGGAGCCATTTCAGGGGGTAGCGAGGGACTCGGACGAAAGCGCTCCGCGCCTCCGCTACGTTAAGGCAGGATAAGATCCCGAACGAACCAGCCACCCGCTGAAAACAGCGAAGAACCTGAAAGGTGAATTTTAGGATTTAGAAGCTTAGGATTTAGGATTTATTTTCAGCATGAAAAGTATGACCGGTTTTGGACGGGGTTCAGCGGCGCTGGGTGCGGCCACGGTTTCAGTGCGCATCACGGCGGTGAATCGCAAGGCGCTCGATTTGAAGATCACCCTGCCTGAGGCTTGGGCGGAGCTTGAGGTCGGCGTCGCAGACGAGATTCGCAAAGTCGCCGCGCGCGGTGCCGTCCAAGTGCGCGTGGAACTGGCTGCTGCCGCCGCGTCCGGCGAGGTTGATTTCGACGAGCCCGCCGCCGCAGCCTGGCTGGCCCGCTTGCGCGGTTTCGCCGCCGCCCAGGGGACGGTTTTTGCGGCGGATGCGCAGACGATCTCGGCGGTCGTCGCCCAGTTTCGGCGTCGGATGGAGCCGCCTGCGGTTGTCGAGGCCCAACCCGTGCTGGCGGTGGCGCTGCGCGAAGCGCTGGCCGGGTTCACTGCGATGCGGGCGACCGAGGGTGCGGCGTTGTTGAAGGACTTTGAAGCGCGTCTTGTGCTCATCGCCGGGCACATCGAAGCCATCGCGATGCGCGCGCCGGGTGTCATCACGGCGGCGCGCGAGGCTTTGTTAAAGCGTCTGCGTGAGGCCGGGGTGGAGATCAAAATCGAGGACGAACGAGTGCTCAAGGAGCTGGCACTTTTTGCCGACCGCTGCGACATCGCCGAGGAACTTACGCGCTTCCGCAGCCACCACGCCCAGCTCAAGAAACTCCTCGCGAGCGACGGCGAGATCGGTCGCAAGGCCGAGTTTATTTTGCAGGAGATGGGCCGGGAGGTGAACACCACCGGAGCCAAGGCCAACGATTACGAGATCGCCCGGCTGGTGATAGAATTAAAGAACGAGCTGGAACGGGTCAAAGAGCAGCTCGCCAACGTCGAATGACCGGCCGCTTCCGATGCCTGCGCCGGGGCTTTTTCCTGCTGGCCATGCTTGGGGCCGCCGTCGCGGCACTTGCCGCGCCAGGTATGGTCGGTCGCATGGAAGGCGGCGTTGGCGGGGAATTGCAGATCGAAGCTTTGCTCGCTCTGGGTTTACGTTGGCGGATGGAACTAGGTGGGTCCGAGGGAGGGCTCCGGCTCGCGGCTGATTCGCCGGGGGTGACCATGCGGCTGGATGCGGTGCCCTCGGCGGCGGGCGGCTGGCGCTGGCGTATCGCGAAAGGCGCGGTTGATTTAGCCGAGTTATGGCCGGTGCTCAAACTTGCGCTGGGTAAGGACGCGGGCGATTGGGTGGTGGAAGGGAAGGCGGTGATCTCGGGCGAGGGCGCTTGGACTTCGGTTGGCGGGCCGGTCGGGGTGGTGAAACTGGAGCTGCGCGAGGCACGGGCGATTTCGATGGAGCTTGCGGTCGAGCTGAACGGCGTCGAGGCCGACATCCAGACCGATCAACCGGGTGCCGGCGGGTTACCGCCCGGGCAGAGTTTTCGCGTGGCGAGGATAACGGCGGGCGGAGTGACGGCGGAGCGCTTCGAGATGAAATTCGGAATCACCGCCGCGCGGGTGCTCGAGCTAGCCGTTGCCGAGCTCGAGGTGCTCGGCGGCAAGGCGCGGATAAAGCCGATGGCAATCCCATTGAATGCAACCGAGGTGGTGGCAGGCGCGGAGGTCGAGGGGCTTTCGCTTTCGCAAGTGGCCGCGCTTATGCCCAACGCCGTTTCGCGCGCCCGCGGCAAGTTGAGTGGACAGGTGCAGGTGGTATGGGACGTGAAGGCGGGGGTTCGGATCAACGACGGCGGCCTCGCCATCGTGCGCTCGGATGACGCGGTGTTGAGTCTCGCGCCTGCGTCTGGATTTCTTACTGGTAATATGCCGCCTCGTTTTGTGTTTCTGCCGGGCTGGCTGGGGCCGCTAGCGCGCTGGACGGCGCCCGAAAATCCCGCGTATGCGTCACTCCAGGCGATTGAAATGGGGCAGGTGGGGCTGGGCATCGAGACGCTCGAGGTGAAGTTCTATCCCGAGAAGTCTGGGGGTGAACGCACTGCGACGGTGCGGTTGATTGCCCAGCCGGTCGGGTCAGCGTTGGTCGAGAAGATCACCATTGAGGTGAATCTCGCCGGAGCACTGGCTCGCGTGCTCGAGCTCGGTATGGATGAGCGGGTAAAGCTCCGCTTGCGCGCGAAGTAGCGCGGGGCGGGAAACTTTGTTTGCGCCGCGGAGTCTGACGCTTAACCCTCATCGGATGCGACGCTGCCTCCTCCTTCTGATTCCCTTGGCACTCGGCGGGTGCATCCACGTAAAAATGGCCCCGATCCAAGTCCACGCGATCGTGGATGTGAACGTGAAGGTGGATCAGGCGCTCACCGATTTCTTCGGCGACCTCGACTCGAAATCCAAGACGATCAAAACCCCGTAAATTCCCCTTCCATGAAAAACTTATTTATCCGTCTTTGCTGGGTGCTGGCGTTGGGTTTCGTTCTTGCTCCGCTCGCGCGGGCGCAGGATCTCGGTGCGATCAAGCAGCGCATGGAGGCCCGCATTCCCGCCCTAGATGCGCTAAAAAACGGTGGCGCGGTCGGCGAAACCAACCAAGGGCTTGTCGAGGTTCGCGCCGCCCAAGGTAACGCGGCGGCGGTGGTCGCGGCGGAAAACGCCGATCGTCTTGGCGTCTATGAAGTGATCGCGCGCAAAACAGGCTCTACGGTGGCTGCAGTGGGTAGCGCTCGCGCTAAACAAATCGCGGCCGGCAGCAAGGCCGGCGTCTGGGTGCAGAAAGAAGACGGCACCTGGGCGAAGAAGTAAGTCTGCGTCGCGCCTTTTGATGTCGCGGGCCTACTCCCGCCAAGTTGAACCAAGGTGGATGCGGCCCTCGGTCGTTCCGAGGTAGCGATAGAGTTGCGCGGCCGGCGCGAGGATTTCGTGCGGAGGGGCGAGGCGTGCGAAATCGCGGGAGTAGAGGCCTACGGAGACACCCTCCAAAACATCCAGTCGCTCGAGGCAGGCGGCATCCACCGCCCAAAGCTCGCCGGTGACGCCGGCCTGATCCGCCTCGTTTGCAACGAGCCCGGGGTATTCTCCAAGTGAATACAAGGTGAACCCCGCCGCGGTGCGGGCTTGGCCAAGGTAAAGCTGTCCGGCGAGGTGGGCGTGGTAACGACCGCCGCGTTTGAGCGTGCCGTAAACGAAAACGGTGGCGGCGGACGGAAAGGCGGGCGTGGGCTCTGGTTTGGCTTCGCTCATGAGATTGCGGCTGGGCTTGCGCTGGCGCCGGAGTCCGGGCGGGCGGCGGCCACCTCGATGACGAGGGCGGTGAGGTTGTCGCGCCCGGAGCTTTCGAGGGCCTCGTTAATGAGACGAGTGGCGGCGGGTTCGTGGACCTGATCGGCGCGGGGGTTGCGGATTATTTCCTCAATCTGGTGATCCCAGAGGCCGTCAATGAGGCCGTCCGAGCAAATCAGGAAGCGGTCGCCCGGTCGGTAAGAGACGGCGCCGATCTGCGGGTCAACGAATTGAGTGGAGGCGCCGAGCACCTGCTGGAGGACGTTACGCCGCGGGTGATTGCGGGCCTCGCGCTCGTTGATTTGTCCTTGGCGCCGGAGCCAGCCGACCTGGTTGTGATCGTGGGAGAGTTGTTGGAGGCCGCCGCCGTGCGGCAGGGAGTAGAGCCGACTATCGCCAATGTGGCCGAAGTAGAGCCAGCCCGGTGTAATCCAAGCGAGGGTGAGGGTGGTGCCCATGCCGGCGCATTCCGCGTAGCTTTGGCCAAGATTAAGGAGCTCTTGGTGGATGGCGGTAAACAGCTCCTGGAGGATGTCATTGAAGCCGCTTTCCAGACCGAGGGCGGATAGCCGAAAGGCGCGCGGGAGGAGGCGGGTGATTTTATCAATGGCGATGCGGCTGGCGAACTCGCCGGATTTGGCGCCCCCCATGCCGTCGCTTACGGCGAAGACGAAGTCGGCATTTCTCGAGTTGGCTTCACCTGTTTTTCCCAGATAGCGAAGCTCATGGCCATCGAAGGTGAGGGCGAGGAAAGCATCCTCGTTGTTGGCGCGGACTTTACCACAGTGAGAGAGACCAGACCAGTGCAGGGTGGGGGGGGCGGAATCCTTCATGGGCCGGGGAGGGGAGGGAAGAGTGGCGGGGCGCGGCGGTGGTAGGCTCAATGCGTTGCATCTGGCTCGGGGAGGTCGAGTTTCGGGCCTGGGGGGATGGTGGGGTCAAGAACGGTGGCGAACTCAAAATCTATGAGGCAAAGGTCGCCGGTGGAGGCGCGGTAGGTGATGTTCCGGATGTAGGGATCGTCGTGGCGCACTTGGAAATCCTGCTCCAGTTCGGCGAAGAGCGCGTGGGCGCGTTCATCACTGATGTGCTCGACCCTTTGTCCGCAATTACTGGTGACCAGACGCAACTCTTCCGGATACGCCTCGAGCACCTTTGGGACCTTGTCGCACCCGCGGCTGGCAAGATAACGCAGGACGCGGCACTCGTTTTCAAAGCGCTCCGCCGATTGATGACCACGGAAGGTTTTGTGCACCCGCCCATCGTATCCAATTCGGACGAGAGCGCGGCGGGTATCTTTCATCTCTTGCACGGTAGAATTTGCTCAGATTGGGAGGGTATTCACGAGGCAAGAAGATAGAAAGGGGCGGTTTCGTGGTAAATTTTGCCCGCTGCCGCGCTTCGTTGAGCATGTTTCGCGCAGGAATGGCCGGTGGTAGCAATTTTTTTCATTGCTGGCACATGGACTGCTTAAAAGAGTTTTAAAGGAAACCTTTAAGCCCCTAGCGCGCATTTGCTCAACCGGTCTTAAAAGACTCCTATTATATCCTAAAACCCACATCCATGGCTAAATACAAACTCGAATACATCTGGCTCGACGGTTACAAGCCCGTTGCCAGTCTCCGCAGCAAGACTCAGGTGAAGGAATTCGCCAGCTTTCCGAAGCTCGAACAACTCCCTCTTTGGGGCTTTGACGGTAGCTCCACTCAGCAGGCGCCCGGCGGCAGCTCCGATTGCGTGCTGAAGCCCGTCGCCGTGTATCTCGACACGACTCGCAAGAACGGTGTCTTGGTGATGTGCGAAGTCTACAACGCAAACGGCACGCCGCACGTCTCCAACTCCCGCGCCACCATTCTTGACGACGCGGGCACGTGGTTCGGTTTCGAGCAGGAATATTTCCTTTATCAGGACGGCCGCCCTCTCGGCTTCCCCGTCGATGGCTACCCCGCCCCCCAGGGTCCGTATTACACCGGTGTCGGCTTCAAAAATGTGGGCGACGTCGCCCGCCAGATCGTCGAAGAGCATCTCGACCTGTGTCTGGATGCCGGCATCAACCACGAAGGTATCAACGCTGAAGTGGCCAAGGGCCAGTGGGAGTTCCAGATCTTCGGCAAGGGTTCCAAGAAAGCCGCCGACGACGTATGGGTTGCCCGCTACCTGCTGATCCGTCTCTGCGAGAAATACCAGATTGATGTTGAGTTTCACTGCAAGCCGATCCTCGGCGCTTACCAGCAAGCGCTCGATTGGAACGGATCCGGTATGCACGCCAACTTCTCCACCAAGTATATGCGCGAAGTCGGTGGCAAAGACTACTTCGAGAAACTCATGGCTGCGTTCTCTAAGTTCACTGCCGAGCACATTGCGGTTTATGGCCCGGATAACCACCTGCGCCTGACCGGACTTCACGAGACCCAGTCCATTGATAAATTCTCCTACGGTATTGCCGATCGCGGCGCCTCCGTGCGTGTCCCCCACAGCTTCGTTAACGCCGGCTACAAGGGCTACCTTGAGGACCGTCGTCCGAACTCCGCGGGCAATCCCTACGACATCGCATCCCGCATCCTCAAGACGATCGCGACCGTGCCGGTGCCCGCGGCCACGAAGAAAGCCAAAAAGTAACCGTGCCCTCCGACCTCCGCTTTGAGCGGAGGACGAAGCTTCATTCAAGAGCGCCATCCCGCGAGGGCTGGCGCTTTTTCATGTCAGAAAACCACACTGCGCAGCGCTTCCTGCTCAACAACCGGCAGACTGAGCGGCGCGCCAGCCGAGCGAAGGTGGTTGTTTTCAAGGTTGCGCGGCAGGCGGGACGGACAGCTTAATCGGCGCTTTTACACCGCATGGCGTTCAATCTCAAATTCGTGCTCAAGGCGTTGCTGTTTTCCTCGAACCAGCCGCTGACGATGAAAGACATTCAGGCTGTTTTCACCCGCTTCCACGAGAGGGCGCAGGCGCCTGCATCCCTCGCCGAAGGTGGCGATGCGGCTGAGGTGTCGGCGGATGACGCGGACGTCGCGGCCGCGGCGCTGAATCCCTTCGAGGGCGCGGCCGAGGCCGGCATCGTCGAAGGCGGCGCGCTCTCCCTCACGCCGGAGGACCCTGAGCTCTACAGCGAAGTGCCAGCCTTTATTACCTCGACGCAAATCCGCGAGGCGATGGACGCTCTCGCCGCCGAGCTGCGTGCCGCGAATGACATTTACCTGCTCATTGACGGTGCGAGCGGCTACCGGCTCGTCACGCACCCGCGCTTCGCCCGCTGGATTCGCATCCTGCGTGACGAACCGCCGCCGGTAAAACTTTCCCAATCCGCGCTCGAGACGCTCGCCGTCGTGGCCTACCGCCAGCCAGTCACGCGTTCGGAGCTGGAATCCATTCGCGGGGTGTCGGCAGAGGCGGGCGTCAATCGTCTCCTCGAACGCGAAATGATCTACGTCGTCGGTCGGGCCGATCTGCCGGGGCGGCCCCTGCAATACGGCACCACGGATAGATTCCTGGAATTCGTCGGCGTAAAGTCCCTCGTCGAGTTGCCCGCCTCGGATGTCTTGTCGCCGCGCCAGATTGACGAGTGGCTCAACCACACCGCCAACGTGCCCGCGCCATCGGACGCCGAGATGGGACTGCCACTCGAAGACGGCGAAGCCCCATCACCCCTCTCCGAACCCGTCACCCTCGAACACACCGGGCCCGCAGCAGAACTCGCCGCGCCCGACGCCAGCGTCCCCGACAATGCAGCCCCCGACGCCCCGTCCGAAGGCTCTGAGCCAACTCCTAAACCGCAACCCTCCGCCGATAACGCCTGATGTCCGCCGATCCCCTCCAACCCATACGCGAGCAGATTGATCACCTCGATCGCGAGCTGGTTCGCACCCTGAACGAACGCCTTACCCTCGCTGCCGAAATCGGCCGTTTGAAGCGCAACACCGGCGGCCAGATCTACGTGCCGGAGCGCGAGGATGCGGTGTTTCGCAAGGTCACTGCGCTCAGCCAAGGCCCGATCAAGTCCGAGGCGCTGCAGGCCATTTACCGCGAGATCATGTCGGCCGCCATCGCGTTGGAGAAGCCCCTTCAAATCGCCTACCTCGGGCCGGAGGCTACCTATACCCACGTCGCCGCGATCAAGAAATTCGGCGCGAGCGTGAACTACCAGCCCATCGCGACCATCAGCGACGTTTTTACCGCAGTGGAGAAGGGCGAGGCAGACTACGGCATCATCCCGATCGAGAACTCCACCGAAGGCTCCGTCCGCGAGGCGCTAGACGGCTTTGTGGAAAGCGAATTGAAGGCCGTCGCCCAGATTTACCTCGAGATCAACCACGCGCTCATCTCGGCCACGCCGCTCGAAAAGATTGAACGCGTTTACTCCAAAGACCAGGCCCTCGCCCAGTGCCGCGCTTGGCTGCAGCGCCACCTGCCGCACGCCCAGCTCATTGATACCGCGAGCACGGCCAAAGCGGTGGAGGTCGCCCGCGAAGAATCAGGTGCGGCGGCTATCGCGGCCGAGCTCGCCGCCCAAGTCCAGGGCGTGCCAGTGCTGGCGCGCAACATCCAGGACAGAAACGACAACACCACCCGCTTTTTCGTCATCGGAAAAAAAGCCTCCGGTCCGGTCGGCGGTGGACGCGACCTCACCAGCCTCGTCATCTCGCTCGGCGAGGCGGCGGCGGCGAATTCGGGCGCTTTGATGCGGATGTTGACGCCCTTCAGCTCGCGCGGACTAAACCTCTCCAAGGTCGAGTCCCGCCCCAGCAAACGCCGCCCGTGGGACTACTTGTTTTTCATTGATGTGACCGGCCACTACGAGGACGCGGCGATGAAGGAAGCGGTGGCCGAGTTGCGCGCATTCTGCCCCCTGGTGAAGTGGCTTGGAAGCTACCCGAGCGTCACATGAGCGCAGCCCCGCTCCGCCTTGGCTTCGTAGGAGCGGGAGGCAACACCACCACGCGCCACCTACCGGGTTTTTTCGCCCTGCCCGATATCGCATTCCGCGCTGTGGCCAACCGCTCGATCGCGTCGGCGGAACGGGTGGCAACGGCCTGGAACATCGCGCGCGTCGAGGCGGACTGGCGCGCGGTGGTGGAGGCGCAGGACATTGACGCCGTCTGCATCGGCACCTGGCCCAACCTGCACGCGGAGGTCACCTGCGCCGCGCTTGCCGCTGGCAAACACGTGCTTTGCGAAGCGCGCATGGCGGCGAGTCTGCCCGAGGCCAACGCGATGCTTGCCGCCACGCATTCTGCTCCCGGACGCGTTGCCCAACTCGTGCCGGCGCCGCACACCCTCGGAGTTGACGCAGCCGTGATGAGCTGGGTCGCGGCTGGCCACGCCGGTGATCTTCGCTCCGTTGAAGTATGGGACCTCAACGCCGCCTACGCCGATCCTGCCACGCCGATCACGTGGCGACTCGAGCGACGATTTAGCGGCGTGAACATACTCACGCTTGGAATCTTTTATGAAGTGCTGCTGCGCTGGCTAGCCGCCGACGCGGTTGTCACCGCTGCGCATGGAACCATCACCACGCCACACCGCCCCACTTCCGATGGCGGCATGGCCGAGGTCAATCTGCCCGAGGCCTTGCTGGTGGATGGCCTCTTCCCGACCTGCGGCGGCGCGACGCTGCGTATGATGCACAGCGGCCTGAGTGCGGCGGCGCCACGAACGGAAATCCTGCTTCGCGGCACCCGTGGCGAACTCCGCTGGGATGGCCGACGCGGCGTGGTGGAGACGCGACCCGCGGCCTTTGCCTCGGGCGCGACCGACGCACCCTGGACAACACTCGCGACCGTCGGGGCCGACGCTTGGCGGGTCGAGGCGGATTTTGCCGCAAGCGTGCGCGACGGAAGCCCGGTGAGTCGGACGGATTTCGCAACCGGGCTGCGCTACATGATGTTCACCGACGCCGTATCGCGCCTGATCACCTGGTAGCGGCAACGAACGGCACGCCGCTCAACACCTCGGCGCAGCCTCAGTTAAACAGAGGCAGAAGAGATAAAGGAGCGCAGGCTCCCAGCCCGCATGTCGTTTTTGTGGTCGCCAGCGCCCCCGAGCCGAGCACCGCCGCCGCCCTCGTCATAGCGGCTTTTCGTCGCCGCAGCAGACGGTGAAAGGGTGAGCTTGGCGCCGGACCTAAGGCGGGTAGAGAGCACGCACGACAATGATGGAGCGCATTACGTTTAACCCCAAGCAATGCGGCGGACGTCCCTGTATCCGAGGGATGCGAGTCCGCGTTAAAGACGTATTGGAGAGGTTTGCGGCTAAGGTTTCCGAGGATCGAATCCTGTTTGATTTCCCTCACTTGAAGCGCTAAGATGCTGGGGTTAGCCTTAAAGATGCATTAGCGGAGCTCGATTACGCCGTCCTGACCGTTAAATGAGATTTCTGATCGATGCGCAATTATCGCCTGTAACGGCGCAGTGGATGGAAGCGGTCGGACTCGAGGCGGGGCATTTGGGAGCCGTTGGCCTGCGTGATGCCGAAGACGGTGCAGTCTGGGCGCACGCGGTTCGCGTTGGCGCGATTATCGTAACCTAGGATGAGGATTTTCTGATCGCTCTATTCGGGTGAGCGGCGGGCCGGTGAACGTGTGGCTACGCTTGGGAAATGCGAGCATTAGAGCCTTACGCGATTGGTTAACGCCTCGTTTGCCGGGGCTAATCAAAGCCCCAAGAGAAAGCAGTCACCGCTTTATCGAGGTTCGTTGATTAGGCGGCGGACCGTGAAAAAAGCAGCGCCGGCTCACGTGCGCGCCGCCGCCGACCATTTGGCGAGGGATCGGCCGGTGAGGCTGCGCGACTCCGCCTCAATGCCCTTGCGAGGGCCGGCATAGATCAACTCGCCGCCCGCGGTGCCGCCGCCGGGGCCGAGATCAATCAGCCAGTCGGCGAGGTCGATGACATCGAGGTTGTGCTCAATCACGATGAGGGTGTTGCCCGCGTCACGCAGTTTGAAGAGCAGGTCCATCAGGTGCTGGATGTCCACCCAGTGCAGGCCGGTCGTTGGTTCGTCGAGGATGTAGAGCGTGCGGCCCTGCTGGCGCTTGCTTAGCTCAAGCGAGAGTTTGAGTCGCTGGGCCTCGCCGCCTGAGAGCGTGGTGGCGGACTGGCCGAGGGCAAGGTAGCCGAGGCCGACCGCCGAAAGCGTCTCCAGTTTATCCATAATCTTGGGGATGTTTTTGAACAGCTCCGTCGCCTCGCGCACCGTCATGGCAAGCACGTCGGCAATGGATTTACCGTGAAAAAGAATCTCCAGTGTTTCGCGGTTGAACCGGCGTCCGCTGCAACTCGGGCAGGGCGCGTAGGCGTCAGCCATGAATTGCATGTCGAGCTTGATCAGGCCGTCTCCCGCGCAGCGCTCGCAACGGCCGCCGCGCACGTTGAAGGAGAAACGGCTCGCGGTGTAGCCGCGCACCTTGGCCAGCGGCACCATGGAGAAAAGATCGCGCAGCGGGTCCATCAAGCCGACGTAGGTCGCGGGATTCGAGCGCGGTGAGCGGCCGATGGGGGACTGATCCACCTGCACGAGACGCTCAAAGGCATCGAGGTTCTCGATGTGGCGATGTTTGCCGGGAATGGATTTTGCGCCGTTGAGTTTTCGCGCGGCGGCGGCGGCGAGCACATCGTTGACGAGGGTGCTTTTGCCGGAGCCGGAAACGCCGGTGACGCAGGTGAGCAGGCCGACGGGGAAACGTGCGTCCACGTCGCGAAGGTTATTCTCGCGGGCGGCGCGGACCGAGACGAACTCGCCGTCGCTCTTCTTGGTTTTGACGTCCTTGGTCACGCGCTGGGTTCGGGCTAGAAAGGGACCGATGCGCGAGGCCTTGGCGGAGAGCTTCATCAACTGCGCGGGGGTGCCCTGGAACAGGAGACGGCCGCCTTCCGCGCCGGCCTCGGGGCCGAGCTCGATGATCTCGTCGGCAATTCGCATGGTGTCCTCATCGTGCTCGACTACGACGACGGTGTTGCCGCGATCACGCAGCTCGGTGAGGGTAGCGAGGAGCTTTTCGTTGTCCGCCGGGTGGAGGCCGATGCTCGGCTCGTCGAGCACGTAGATGACCCCCATGAGCCCCATGCCGAGCTGGGAGGCGAGGCGCACGCGCTGGGACTCGCCGCCGGAAAGGGTGTCGTATTCGCGATCCAAGGACAGATAACCAAGGCCGGTCTCGAGCAGGAAACGGAGGCGCTGCTCGATGCCGGAAATAATCTCGCGCACGGCCTCGTTGCCCGCGGCGGCGGCGGCGAGCCCAGTCGCGAGCGCGTGGGCCCCGGCGACGTCTTGGGCGAAGAAGTCCGCGATGGAGCGACTGGTTACCTTTACGGACATGCTGCGAGCGTTGAGCCGGCCGCCGTGGCAGGTCGGGCACCCGCCGCTCACCATGAAAGTCGTAAGGCGGGCGCGGAAGCCATCGCTGTCGGTGTTGCGAAAACTTTCCTCCAAGTCGGCGATTACGCCATCGAAAGTCGAGGACTTGGCCTCGCGCATCCGGCGGAGCTTGAAGGCGAACTGGCGCTCGCCCGCGCCGAAGAGGATGGCCTTGCGCTTGGTCTCGGGCAGCTCACCCCAAGGCGTATCGGCGTCGAAAGGCAATTGCTCGGCCAGCTGCTTAAGCAGGGCGTTGTGTTTGATAATGAGATTCTTTCCGCCGATGCGCCATGGCTTCAGCGCGCCCTCGCGGACTGACTTTTCCGGATCGGCCACGATGAGCTCGGGCACGAAGCGAAGTTTGCGCCCGATGCCGTCGCAATCGGGGCAGGCGCCCTCGCGGTTGTTGAAGGAAAAATGCTTCGGCGTGAGTTTTTCAAAGACGTCGCCGCAGAGCTCGCAGGCGAGGGATTGGGAGAGAGTGACCTCACGCCACGCATCGGCCGTCGCGCCGGTTTTCTGCGCGAGCACCGTCGCGCGGTCGCCGCCCTCGCGGAAGGCGAGCTCAAGCGAGTCGGCGATGCGGGAACGCTGATCGGCGACGGCCACGAGGCGATCCACCACGACTTCAACAACGAGCTCGCGGGTGCCTTGGCCGGCGGGGACGAGGTTGGCATCGTCGAGGTTCTTGATCACGCCGTCGAGGCGCACGCGTTGGAAGCCGCGCTGACGGAGCCGGGGCACCTCGTCGCGCAGCACGCTGGCGCGGGCCTTGAGCACGGGAGCGAGCAGCATGATGCGTTCGCCGGCGCAGGCGGTGAGCACGTGTTGGACGTTGTCATCGAGGGAGCGTTGGAGTACACGGCCGCCGTCTTTCGGGCAACGTTGTTCGCCGTAGAGAGCCCAGAGAAGGCGGGCGTAGTCGGCGATTTCGGTGACGGTGGCGATGGTCGATCGCGGCGAGCCGGAGCCGGTGCGTTGCTCGATGGCGAGCACGGGGGAGAGGCCGTGGATGAAGTCCACCTCCGGGCGCTTGAGCTGCTCGAGGACCTGACGCGCCTGGGTGGAGAGCGACTCCATATATTTACGGTAGCCCTCGGCGTAGAGCGTATCAAAGGCGAGGGACGATTTACCGGAACCGCTCGGGCCAGTGATCACAGTGAGTTTGCCGCGCGCGATTTTGACCTCGAGATTCTGGAGGTTGTGCTCACGGGCTCCTTTGATGTGAATGTGGGTCGCCGGCTGCATAGGTGTAATTCACACCTTACGTATCGCGGCGGGCAAGC
Source organism: Akkermansia muciniphila (assembly GCA_945898185.1). Taxonomy (GTDB): domain Bacteria; phylum Verrucomicrobiota; class Verrucomicrobiia; order Opitutales; family Opitutaceae; genus IMCC26134_A. Next base: position 18,811 of record CAMDHP010000029.1, read on the forward strand.
AACTCCCCATTCCGCACAATCGCCTCGCCCCCCGCCTCATTGGCCGACTAGTTTTTTAGGATGGCTGAAGAAACTCCCCCTGCAAACGCACCCGCGACGTCAGATGCTTTGCTCACGCCGCGGCAGGCGCGAATTATCGGGTTTGCCCTTTCGTTTCTGGCGTTGGCGGTCTCGGGTTACCTCATCGTAAAACTCATCGTGGGTGCGGTGGATTTGCTGGGGTTTTTCTCCGGAGTGCTTTGGCCTTTGATTACGGCGGGCATAATGGCACTGGTGCTTTTGCCAATCGTCGAACTGCTGCAAACCCGCTTCAAGCTGCGGCGCGTTTTCGCGGTCGTCGTGATCTACGGTGCCTTCGTGCTGCTGGCCTCGGGAATTTTGTTAACGATTTTACCTCCGATTATCCGTCAGTTGCTCGATTTCATCACTTTCTTGCCAGACCTCTGGAAAAACGCCTTTGCCTACACGAAGGAGCACTATCCACAATGGTCTGATCTCGTTAACCGCTACATTAATAACCCCACGGTAAGGGGCATCATCGAGAACTTGAGCGGCGAAGCCCGCACGATCGCGCTGCATGCGGTGCCCTCGCTCAAGGCGGCGGGGATGGGGGTGCTGAGCGTCTTCGGCTTTTTGACCAGCTTGGCGATTATCCCGATCTACTTGTTTTTCTTTCTGCTATCGAGCGGTGACCCGACGCGTCACCTTGGTGATCAACTGCCGTTTTTGCGTCCGACGATCCGCGAGGACGTAGTGTTTTTGGTGAAGGAATTTATTGCCATCGTGGTCTCTTTCTTTCGCGGCCAGCTCATCATCGGACTCATCATGGGCGCGCTTCTGGCCGCAGGTTTCACCATCGGTGGTTTGAAGTTCGGGCTGTTTATCGGGCTGATGCTGGGAGTGCTCAACATCGTGCCCTATCTCGGGACCATCCTCGGGTTGAGCGTCGCGCTGCCGTTGGCGTTTTTTCAGCCGGAGGGCGGGCGAAACCTGGTGCTGGTGGTGATTGGTATCTTCATCGTGGTGCAGTGCATCGAGGGCTGGTATCTCACGCCGAAAATCATGGGCCAGCGCACCGGCCTCCATCCGGTGACGATCATCGTGGCGATTTTCTTCTGGGGCACCGCGCTAGGCGGCATCCTAGGTATGATATTAGCCATCCCGCTCACCGCATTTTTTGTGACCGCCTGGCGCTTGCTTAAACGCAAATATCTCACCGCACTTTTGGAACACCCTTTGCCTTCTCGCCATGAACCTTAGCTGGCGGTTTTTCGATGATTGGCGAGACGCAGGGCTGCTCATTCTGCGCGCGGGAGTGGGCGCGGTTTTATCGGCGGCAGCCTTTCCGATACTCACCACGTTTGTGTGCGTCGCGCTCTTGATCCTCGGACCGGGACGGAAGGCGCTGGATACGCTTTGAGAATGACCGCTCAAAGCTCTAACCGGATCAAATGAAGCCGTGCCCTGGGATGTCCAATACCCGCGCGGCAGTCTCTATTTGCCGCAGCTTGATTGGTGGCTCGATGCGCACCGACCGGTGGCGCGGTCCTTCGTTTCGCATGCTCATTTCGACCACCTTGCCCGGCACCGCGAAGTTCTGCTCACACCCGGCACGGCGGCGCTGATGCAGGCCCGAATGCCAGACCGTAAAGGCCACCGGATCGAACGCATACTTCCCTTTGGCGAAGCCGCGCCGCTCTCCGCCGATCATCCCGGAGTCACGGTGACGCTTTACCCAGCCGGGCATATCCACGGCTCGGCCATGATTCTGCTGGAACACCCTGACCACGGCCGCCTGCTCTACACGGGAGATTTTAAACTGCGCCCCGGCTTGTCGTGCGAGCGCTGCGAGGTGCCGCGCGCGGATGTGGTTATCATGGAGACGACGTATGGGCGGCCCCACTACACGCTCCCGCCTACGGATGAGGTGCTTGCGGCGGTGATCGCATTTTGCCGGGAGACCATCGCGGAAGGGGCAACTCCTATCCTGCTCGGCTATAGCCTCGGGAAGAGCCAAGAGATTCTCCAGGCGCTTGCCGGCGCGGGGCTGCCGGTGATGCTGCATCCTCAGATTCTGAAACTGACGCAGGTGTATGAGAAACTCGGGCTGGCCTTCCCGGCCTATGCGCCCTTCGGCGCCGCGACTTGCGCGGGGCACGTGTTGCTCTGTCCGCCCCAGGCGGCGCGTTCGCCGAGCATACGGCAGATAATGAGGCGCCGGACGGCGGCGCTCACGGGTTGGGCGCTGGATCCAGGGGCGAAGTTTCGCTACCAGTGCGATGTGGTGTTCGCGCTTTCCGACCACGCTGACTACCCGGACTTAATTCGCTTCGTGGAGCTTACTGGGGCGCAACGTGTGCTTACCCTCCACGGGTTTGCGGCGGACTTTGCCCGTGATCTTCGCCAGCGGGGCATCGAGGCCTGGGCGATTAATCAGGATAACCAGCTGGAATTTACGCTGACTACGGCTCGAGATGAACCGTCTCGGTGAGCGGCTTCCAAGGACCCCGTCCGGGCCGTGAATGTTGCCCTGCTCGGGCATGAACCCCTCGGGCTAGACCCAGCCAGCCCGAGGGATTGTTGCGAAACGATCTAACCCGAACTCCACCCTACTTACTGCGGCGCGGGCCGAAGAGCTTTGCGCCAAGCATATTGGTGCGGCGGGGGGCAAAGGGGGATGCGACGGTCACAGGCTTCACGATCTTGTTGGTCATGCGCCCCGATTGGGCAGCGGCGGCGACCGCACGAGAAGTGGTGACAGGGGGCAAGACGCGCACGGGCTTGGCTGCGGGTTTGTCTACGCCAACGGGAGTGCGTGCGATCATGAACTCCCGGATGACCTCTTCGCGCGCGCGTTGCTTCGACTCTATTTCGATATCCTCGGTCGTGCGCTGCGCCTCTTGTTTTTCAAGGGCCTTGCGCATCTTAGAGAGTGCGAGATTTTGCAACTGGCGCACCCGCTCGCGAGTGACACGGAACTTCTCGCCGACCTCCTCAAGGGTGAGCTCGTCACGTCCATCGAGACCGAAGCGATAGCGGATTATCTCAGCTTCGCGCGGGTCGAGCGAGTCCACCAAGGAGTTGAGCGCGGTATTCTGGCCGACTAGCTGAAGGTTTTCGGCCGGGCTGAAAGCATTCTCGTCGCCGACAATTTCGCCGAATGTAGTCGAGTCGCCATCCTCGCCGATGGGTGCATCGAGCGATGCCGGGCGGACGCTGACCGATTTAAGGTGGGCAACCTTGCTGGTGGGAACCTGGAGCTCGATTGCGATCTCCTCGTCCGTTGGCTCGCGTCCGAGCTCCTCCGTGAGGGCCATGGCGGTGCGGCGCATCTTGGAAATCTTATCCACGAGATGGACCGGAAGGCGGATAGTTTTGGATTGGTTGGCCAAGGCCCGCTTGATCGACTGCTTAATCCACCAGGCGGCGTAGGTGGAAAGTTTGCCGCCCTTGGAAGGGTCGAAGCGCTCCACTGCCTTGATGAGGCCTAGGTTGCCCTCGCTGATGAGGTCGAGAAGTGGAAGGCCAAAGTCCTTATAATCCATAGCGATTTTAACCACGAGACGGAGATTGGCGGAAATCATGTGATCGCGGGCGGCCTTGTCGCCCTTCATTATCCTTTTCGCGAGTTTTACCTCCTCATCGATGGTGAGCAGGGGTGTCTTTCCGATTTCCTGGAGATAGAGCTGCAGGTTATTGCGCTCGGCGGGCTCCTCCGGCGCGGCTACAGCGCGGACGGGCTCCAAGAAGGAAGGAGTGGCCTCCATAGTGGTGGCGCTGGTTCCGTGGTCGGAGCTTTGTGAGCTGGCTGACGATGGATAGGGTGACATGGGCAAAGGAAGGTTGAGGGTTAAAGTTACCCGCTGCGCTGAGTGCCTGAAACCTGACAATCAGAACCGTTAAGGGAGACAATGGTGACAGCAAACTGTTCCCGAAGAAATGCACGAATATTAGCTCGAGTGATAGATCGCTCGGCTTGCATAGCGGATTGGTTATATAGGTGTTAGTGTCTATTTTTTAACTAGGCCATCAGTTCGTTCCACATTTTTATAGTTTTATAAATAACCGTTTAGTGAATAACTTATATGAAGCCGATCCGTGCCGGATTTTATAAGGAAAAAATCTCATAACCAGCGTCGAAGTTTCGCGTCGGGCGAAAGAACTGGTCCGCGGAACAGAATTGAACTCGACCCCTATGCAAAGCCAGACCCGCGATCGCGCGGTGCCGGCCAGAGCATTAAGATGCGTCCAAAGTGTTAGTGTTCTTGCCCGCCGCCGGGAAGGCTCGGGGACGATCGACGAAGAGGCTGATACTTACAATCCTCCCTTCAGGCCCAGCCAAAATGTGGTCGATTCGCGAAAGGCAGGGGTTGTTCCCGGCGGTAGATTTGCCTAAGAGACGGGCGGCACTGAAACGCATCGCGCCGGCGGGTGGCTATGGAAGTGCACTTTTAAACCTGGGCCTGACTCACCGGCCGCCAACTCATCGGCTGGCCACGCTGGCAGTTGCGAGCTGGTGCCCCCGGGGCGCGCTTTTAGCGCGCAAAGAATAACAAGCTAACGATTCTCACACGATTGGGACCTCATTCCGCTAAGCTGGGCTTCCTGTCTACTTTGGGGTCGTCGCACTCATACTCCGTGGCGCTCGCCTGAAAGTCCACGATGGGGTTGCTTGTTATGCCCAGTTTGGGGTTGCACGGAAGCGGACATCCAAGCGGTGCTTTCCCG
>CAMDHP010000030.1 GCA_945898185.1 Akkermansia muciniphila
AGAACGGAAGCGGTATCTTGCGCTACCAGGGCAACAGCCCGGCCTACGCGGGCAACATCGGCGTCAGCGCGGGCACCCTGCAGGTCGGCAACAACGGCGGCGCCGGCAACCTCGGCAACGGCACCATCACGCTCAGCGGCTCCGGCGGCTTCAGCGTGCGGCGGCAAGGACACCTGACCTTGAGCAACACCCTCACCGGCGGCGGCAGCGGCACCGTTAGCTTTCAGTTGAATGGTTCCGCCGTGGTCACCCTCGCCAAGGCCGCGTCCTACAGCAACCCCACCAGCCTGAGCCCCACCGGTGCCAACGCCATCGGCACCCTCAAGCTCGGCATCGCGAACGGCCTGCCCGCCAACACGCCGTTCACCATCACTAACAGCGGCGCCTCGGTGCAAACCTTCGACCTCAATGGCTTCAATCAAACCCTCTTCTCCCTCGCCACTGGAGCGAATGGCAACAGCACCAATTCCGTCGTCACCAACTCCGGCGCGCTCAAGACCCTCACGATTTCTGGCTCGGCCACGACCAGCTACGCCGGTGCCCTGTCCGGCGCGCTCGACCTGAGCAAATCCGGCAGTGGCGGCCAGTCCTTCACGGGCAACCTGACCTACACGGGCTACACCACCGTCGCCGCAGGCACCCTCACGCTCCAAAGCGCTAACCCCAACAATCAGTCATCGTTTGTCTCCCTCGCGGCGACGGGTGCCACGCTGAGCCTGAACTTCACCGGCACCGACACCGTGGAAATGCTCTTCATTGGTGGCGTCCAGCAAGCGGCCGGAGTTTACGAGGCGATAGGGAATGCCGGTGCCGGAACCGAGATCCCGCAACTCACCGGCACCGGCACGCTCACGGTCACGAGCGGACCTCCCGCCGCCGCCTACGACACCTGGGCCGCCGACAAGGGCCTGACCGCTGCCAACATGGCCATGGGCCTCGATCCCGACGGCGACGGCCAAACCAACCTCGCCGAGTTCGCCTTCAATGGCGATCCGCTCGGCGGCGCGAATTCAGGACTCCGCGCCGCCCTCGAAGACACCGATGGCGACACCCTTGCCGAGCTCACTCTGACGCTCGCCGTCCGCAACGGTTCAGGTTCACCGGTTTTCAGCACCGCGTCCGCACCCGCCGCCAACGTCGATGGCATCACCTACACTATTGAGGGATCGCTGGATCTTGTTTTCCCCACCAGTCCGGTCAGCGAAACCGCTCCGCCCACCGGCCTCCCGGCCTTGCCCGAGGGTTGGGAGTATCGCCGCTTCCGCCTCGACGCCTTCGAAGGCTCCGCCATCCCGCGTGGCTTCCTCCGCGTCAGGGTGAATACCCCTTAAGCGCCACGGGAACTTACCGTAATCCCCGCAACGATTAGGTTCCTCCCATACCGGCGCGAGATTTGAGGAAGTTCTCCGGCGAGAGGCCGTGAACGCGTTTGAAGACGCGTGAAAAATGATAGGGGTCCATGCCGAACTCGTCGCCGATTTCCCGCACTAGCTTGCCGCTCTCCTCAAGCCGCGCCGCCGCTTGGTTCATGCGCAGGCGCATCAACACTTGATAGGGCGGCTGCCCGCAAAAACGCATGAAGAGCCGGCTCAGATGCGCTGGCGTGACGTGTCCCGCCGCCGCGACCGCCTCAGCGGTGCTGAGTTCGCCCGCGCGCGATTCGAGCACGTCTCGGCAACGCTGATACGTCTGGAATGACCGCCACGCCCGCGGCTCCGCCGAGACCGCGCCGTCGGCGATCAGCTCCAGCAGCGTCTCCACACGAAGCGCCGCTAGCCGGTCGGCTCTCAGCGATGTCTTGAGTCCGTCCGCGATCAACTGGTCAAAGGCGAGGCGCACCTCGTCGTCTTTGGCGAGGCGTCGGCAGGTCCCCGCCGCGAGCCCCGCTTGCTTTAAGCGGGACGGGGCGTCCTTCCCGCAGAAATCTACAAAATACTTGCGCAAGGGATTCGCCGGCTCGGTGTGGATTTCATGCTCCACTCCGGGGCCGTAGGCGAACACCACGCCGCGCTCGAGCCGATACTTCGTGCCGGACAGTTTCAGGCCACCTTCACCTCCGGCTACGAACTCAAACGACCAGTATGGAAAGTCACTGCGTCTTAGTCGGTAATCAGGCGTGCATTGCTCCCACCCACCGCACACGACCGCAAGCCCTGATGGAAGCCGCGGGCTGGCCTCGCGGTAGAAGCGCCGTGCCTTTGTCACCTGGCGCGAGATGAAGGACGGTTCAACGGGGGGGTTAAATGGCATAAGGGCATCCTGCGCTTCGGCAGTCTCAAAATCAAGAATGGGCATTTATGTGCCAAATGCAGCCATGTCATTGGCCCCTCTTTTCCCCTACTGTTTTCACTTTGGTCAACCCCTCGCCCCATGTTCCGCACCGGCCTTCTTAATCCCGCCGTCCTCGATCTGCTTGCCCGCGTCCGCCACACCAACACGCTTGTCATCGCTGATCGCGGCTTTCCGTTCTGGCCCGAGATCGAGACGGTGGATCTCTCCGTCGTGGACGACCTTCCGACCGTTGCTCAACTCGTCGCCGCGCTGCGGCCGAATTTCGTCATCGGACACGTTTACGCCGCCGAGGAGGTGAATACCGCAAACGCCCCAGAAAAACTCGGCTGCCACTTGGCCGCCCTCGACGGGCTGCCGCTCACCTACGTTTCACACGTCGAGTTCAAGCAACGCGTGCCTCACGCCATCGGACTCATCCGCACCGGCGACACCACCCAATACGGCAACCTCCTCCTCGAATCCGCCTAACCGTTTCAAAAACCCCCATGCACTACCGCACCCTCGGCGCCACCGGCGTCAAAGTCTCCACGCTCGCTTACGGCGGCTCTTCTCTCGGCTCCGCCTTCCGCGACATCGACGAAGCGGATGGCATACGATCCGTTCACGTCGCCCTCGATAACGGTATCAACTTAATCGATACAGCGCCCTACTACGGCGCGACCAAGGCCGAGACCGTCCTGGGCAAAGCGCTCAAGGGCGTCGCCCGCGACCGCTACATTCTCGCCACCAAGGTCGGCCGCTACGGCCCCACGGTCGCCGACTTCGATTTCTCCGCCGCGCGCGTCACCCGCAGCGTAGACGAGAGTCTTGACCGCATCGGCGTGGACCACATCGACTTCATCCAGGTTCACGACATGGAGTTCGGCAACCTCGACCAGATCGTGAACGAGACCATCCCTGCCCTGCGCAAGCTCCAGGCAACGGGCAAAGTCCGCTTTGTTGGCATTTCCTGCCTGCCGGTCAGACTCTACAAATCCGTCATGGACCGCGCGCCCGTGGACCAGATTCAGAGCTATTGCCACTACTGCCTCAACGACACCGCGCTCGCCGATCTGCTGCCTTATTTGCGGGAGAAAGACGTCGGCATCTTCAACTCCGCCCCGCTCGCGATGCGCCTCCTGAGCAACGAGGGCCCGCCTTCCTGGCACCCCGCGCCCTCCGTGCTCCGAGAAAAGTGTGCCGAGGCCGCCAAGCTCTGCCGAGCACGCGGGTCGGACATCGGCAAACTCGCCCTGCAATACGCCCTGGCCAATCCTGAGATCCACACCCACGTCGTCGGCACCGCCAGCCCGGCCCGCGTTTTGCAAAACATCGCCGACGCCGACGCACCGCTCGACCGGATGCTGCTCGCCGACGTGCTCGCGATCTTGAAGCCCGTCCACAACCTCACCTGGTCATCAGGCCGCGCCGAGAACAACTAAGGCCGCCATGAAAACTCTCCTCATCGACGCCCCTGACCTTTTCTCCTACGGCGAGAAACCCGCACCCACGCCCGCGCCCGGCGAAGTCCTTTTGCGGATACGTCGCCTCGGCTTTTGTGGATCGGACCTCGCTACATTTCGCGGTGGCAATCCGCTCGTGTCCTACCCACGCATCCCGGGCCACGAGATCGCCGCGATAATCGAGGCGGTAACGCCCGGCGTGCCACCCGGGTTCACCCTCGGCCAGGCCGTCACTGTAATGCCCTACACGACCTGCGGCAAATGCAGCTCGTGCCGCCAAAAGCGCTTCAACGCCTGCCGCCATAACCAGACGCTAGGCGTGCAGCAGGACGGCGCTTTCACCGACCTCATCATCGCGCCGTGGGAAAAACTCGTTCCGTCCGCCGGCCTCGGGTTGCGCGAACTCGCGCTGGTCGAACCCCTCGCGGTCGGCTTTCACGCGGTCTCGCGCGGCCGCGTCGCCACGAGCGACATCGTGCTCGTTTTCGGCTGCGGCATGATCGGCCTCGGCGCCATCTCCGCCGCTGGCCTGCATCGCGGTGCCACCGTGATCGCCGTCGATATTGAGGACACCAAACTCGCCGTCGCCCAAAAGGCCGGCGCCACCCACGTCATCAATTCGCGCACCGAGAATCTCCACGAGCGCCTGCTCGCGCTGACTGACGGCCACGGTCCTGATGTCGCCATCGAGGCGGTGGGCAACCCTGCTACGTTTATCGCCGCCGTGGACGAGGTGTGCTTCGCCGGACGCGTCGTTTACATCGGCTACGCCAAGGCCCCTGTTTCCTACGAGACAAAGTATTTCGTCATGAAGGAACTCGATATTCTGGGCTCGCGAAACTCCTCGCCAGAGGATTTTCGCAACGTCGTCGCGATGCTCACGTCCGGCCGTTACCCGATTGCCGAGACAATTACCCGCACCGTGTCTTTCGCCGAGGCCGGCCAAGCGCTTGCCGACTGGTCCGCAAACCCCGGCGCGATTACCAAAATTCACGTCGAGGTCTAGCTTCCAGCAACCAGTGACTCCCATGCCCGTCATCGATTCCCATCATCACTTCTGGAACTACACTGATGCCGATTACGGCTGGATTCCGCCTGAATGGCGCGTGATCCGGCGGGATTTTCTGCCCGACGACCTGCACCGGGAAATCGCCGCCGCCGGCGTCGATGGAGTGATTTCCGTCCAGGCCCGCCAGTCGCTCGCAGAAACCGACTGGCTGCTCGGTTTCGCTTCGCAGCACGCGTTTATCCGCGCCGTGGTCGGCTGGGTGCCGCTCGTCGATCCCGCTATCGAGACTCACCTCGACCGCTGCCGCACTCACCCGAAACTTCGCGCGATCCGGCATGTGCTCCAGGCAGAGGCCGACGACGCCTACATGTTGCGCGAGGATTTCAATCGCGGCATCGCGGCGCTCACTCGCCTCGGCCTCGCCTACGATATTCTCATCCTCGAAAAACATCTGCCCCACACGATCACCTTCGTGGACCGCCACCCGACCCAGGTCTTCGTGCTCGATCACATCGCGAAGCCCCGGATCGCCATCGGTGAGCTGGACCCGTGGGCGAAGAACATCCGCGAACTCGCCCGCCGCCCCAACGTGTCCTGCAAGCTTTCCGGGATGGTCACCGAGGCCGACGTGACGGCGTGGACCCCCGCGCAACTCCAGCCCTACTTCGATGTCGTGCTCGATGCCTTCGGCCCATCGCGTCTCCTCTTCGGCTCCGATTGGCCGGTGTGCCTCGCCGGGGTCGGCTACGCCCGCTGGAAGCAGACGGTCGAGCGGGCGCTGCCGTCGCTGTCTCACGACGAGCGCGCGGCCATTCTCGGCGGAAACGCCGTCCGCCTTTACCGCCTATAAACCTAGAAACGGTCTGCCCGCCCGCAGCCCCCAGTTTTCCCCATGTCCTCTATCAACCAGTTCCTCATCGAAGCCAACCTGCGCATCGCGACAAATCCCTGCGTCAGCCCCGACTTCTGTCTCGATTGGCCCGCCCTGCGCGCCAAATGCCTCGCGAAAGCCCCCCTGATCACGTGGGAAAAAAGCACATTCGCCACCGCCGCCGGCCGCTGGACCCTCCTCGAAGACGCGGCGACCGGCGACTGCGCCTGGCACCTCGTCGCGTCCCCTGGCCTCAACGCCGCCACCGTGTTGGCCGACGGCGTAGCCAGTGGTGCGAACGAGGCGGTTTTTCCCGCGACTTTTGCGAACCTCCTTGAACTGAAAAATCTCATTCAGTCGCACGACCCCGAGAGCACCATTTTCCCCACCGCCGGGCAAAACTTGGGGCGCGGCACGCTGGGCATCGGCGCGCGCTTCACCGCCCTGCACTGGCCCGCCGTGGATTGGACCATGGGGGCGCTCGGCCTCGGCATCACCGCCAACCAAAATTCGATTCCCCGCGAACTCGTTTATGACGTGAAGGCCATGCTGGCCAACCGCCTCGACTCCGTGCCGTTCCCCTTTATCGGCGCCAACGTTCCCGAGGGCCATCAGGGCCAGAGCGTCGAGGGCATGAGTCACGGCTGCGTGCTCGCCAAACTCCGTCATGGTTTTCACCGCCGTCGCATCGCTTGGAGTTTTAACGCCGATCATCAACCCATCGGCGGCAAGTTTGATATCCGGGAGGACGCTCTCGTGCGCGGCTGCTTGCTGGCCAGCTACATTACTTTCGATCTCTCGCCCGAACTTGCGGCCGGCACGCGTGCGAGTTTCGCCGACCTCGATCCGATGCTCGTGGACACGGTGCGCACCCGCGTCAACGGCCTCGGCCTGCGCCTCGACGAAGCCGCCTTCCGCGAGCTGCTCGAAAAAGTCTGGCCCGCGCTCGAGAAGATGAAGCGCCGCGACGAACTCTACGCCGCCGCCCGCGCCGCCGCTTTCACGACCACCGTCGGTTGCACCTACTTGCGCGAGCTTTCCATCGACGAATTGCCCGGCCTCACCACTCCAGAAACCACCGCCATCATGCTCGCGCTCTGTGAGGCTCTGGACATGAAAATCCATTTCGTCGCGCCCGCCTTTGGCTTCCAGAAGAACATGCCTTATCCCGACAACACCGGTTTGCGCTCGCTCATAGAGCGTCAGTGGCAGGTGTGCCTCACATTCGGCTCCAGCATCGGTTTCCATTCCGGCTCCGGCAAATCGGCGGAGAACTATCGCGTGATGGGCGAAGTGACCGGCTCTTGCCTGGAGATTAAAACCAGCGGCCGCTACACCTACGAAATGGGGCGCGCGCTCTTCGCGTCGCGCGATGCCGCCGACCAGGCGCTTTGGCGCGACTGGCACCGTTTCACCCTCGAACTTGCTCTTACCGGTGCCTACAGCGCGGATGCCACCGAGCAGCGCATGGCTCAGATTTTCATCGTGGACTCGCTGGAAAAGTGTAGCCGCTCCGCTGACGTTTTTACCGACATCAACAGCACCCGCGCGGCGCTTGAAGCGCTCACGCCGAGTCCCGAGCACATGTTCTGGTTTGAGTATAATTTCCTCTACGTGCTCGCCGCCGAGGGGCGCGCAGCAAAGTCCGCCCTCGGCGATCACACTCCCGCCGGCTACCGCCAGCGTTCCCGGTTTTACTCCATCAGCGCGGAAGCGCGGCTCGGCTACGCTAAAAACGTCGCGGACTATATCGTGTTCCTCGCGGAGACCACGGGCCTGACTTCGAGCGAGCGCGCAAACGCGGCCCGCGCGAAGCTTCACGGCTATGCAACCCTCGACGCGTTGCTGGCGGATATCGGTTAAGCAGCCAGCCAGCGTTTTATCGGCCCGAGTTGTATAAGAATATAAGAAAGTGAGCTTGGATAAAAATCATTGGCCTCGAATTTTAGTTACAGCGTTTATCAAGCACCAAGTTGGCTGGATTTTATTGATTCCGCGACGCAGGCGTCGCGGTTATCGGACCCGAGGATTTTGATGCTGACCTTGCTTATGATGGTCACTTGACGAATGCGTTTTCGTTCTGCCCGACCACTGAATTGATTTAGGTTCTTGGGGACTCCGCGCCCAAGCCTATCGACCTGATCGGAAAGCGCGAGCGCTTTCCCGTTGCACAATTTGTTGGCGACGACGTGCGCCGCCCCTTTCCCAAGGGCGGCTTAGCGCACGCCATGCCGACCATACCACGACCCAAAAAAGACTCCTAATGAACCTTGATTTTGAAGGGGCCTTTGGAAGGACCAAGCACGTAGCCCATGGGGATATTCAGGATGGCCCTCGACGAAGCATGAACTTTTGCGCGCATGAGCGGTGTTTTTAACAACGGATCTCCCTCATCCTCGTCGGCTTTTCAGCGGCCGCCTGCGAGGTCAGCGTTCCCAGGCGCCAAGAGGGCCATCTCCGCATCGCTCAACGCAACGTTGAACGCGCGGAAGCCGAGCAGATCAAAGCGCGACACCCCGATCGACAGGCTCCGGCCCAAAGTGATCGCGGTCGTTTTTTCCGATCGTGCTCCGTTGGTCACATCATGAAACCAGTCCATCGGTCGAATGGCGCATGGCTCAGCGGCCACCGGCCGGCCATCGACAAAGAGTCGCGCAGTCGTGCCATCGAGACGCAGGCCGATGGTGGCGGGTCGCCCGGGCACCACTGCCTGAGTCGCTGCAAGCGTGACCGACGCGACCCCCGGCAATGCAAGGACTGCCACCGGGCGGCCCCGGGCGTCCACTCCCAGACTCAGCCCGGCGACCCTAGGCTCTTTGATGACGAGGAACTCTTGCGCGGATAAATCTGCGAGACTCGCCCGCTCCCCGAAAGGGTGCCCGTGCTTACGCGCTGGTTTTTGGCCGCCTGCACGCTGGCGTCTTCCGGCCTTTTTAAGCTCCCGGAGAAATGCCGCGACCTCATCCGCAGCTCCGGACATCATATTGCCGCCGAGTTTCGGGCAACCGGTGATTTGGCGCAGCTTCGGATCAAAGACACGCCGGCGAGGTAGCCGAATGGATTTGTGGGTTGGGAAAACATGAGTTTGCTTCTTATTTCACAGTTCTCGGCAAACGCGGCAGCGGTGCCCGCGCTTTGGCCGAGCATCATTAACACTGGCTCCATGCGGCGGCGAGCCACATGGGCTTCGGCTCATCACGCTGACCTTATCAGGCGGCCTGTCCTCCAGGCGCCCTGGGCTTCGTAAGTTACTAAAAATAAGGACAAATATTTATGAGTTTTGGCCAATATAAAGCCGAGAAACAGTTAAGTTCCTCGGCTTCAATGACTAAAATGGCGTCCCCACGGGGATTCGAACCCCGGTTACATCCGTGAAAGGGACGTGTCCTGACCGGGCTAGACGATGGGGACCGACTGACCGAGTGGAGACGAAAAAAACTCCCCCCCATCTAGGCAAGGTAAATTTTCAATTCGTTCGGAAGCACCTGGGGTGCTTGACCTGCGGCGTGGGAGGCGGAAAAAACTGCCTATGGGACGTAGTGTGGTATTAAAAGGCGCAGTGCGGTGTATGCGTTGCGAGCTGCCGCCGCGATGGTGCATCTGCACGGTTCAGCGCCGGGAATCGTGCCCGCTGGCAGTGGACGTTTTGCAGCATCATCTGGAGGCCCACCGGCCTACCAGCACGGGCAATCTGATCCCGCGCGTCGTGGAGGGTTCGCGGACGCTTCTCTACCGCCGCGAGCGGCAGCCGGTGCGCACTGAGATCGTGCGGCCCGGCGCAGAGCTCTGGATACTCCATCCCCACGGAGAATTATTGCCGAAGGTGCCGGCCGGCGGATTTGGGCGGTTGCAGGTGCTGCTGCTCGACGCGAGCTGGGCCCAGACAGGCGGAATGTTGGCGGCGGTGGAGGGCTGGGGGCGGCGGGTGCGCCTCCCGATGGCAGGGACAAGCCGCTATCAACTGCGGGCGCAAAACGGCGATGGCCGGTTCTCCACCTTCGAGGCACTTTTGTTTCTACTGGAGGCACTCGGCCGGCACGAAGAGGCCGCACGGCTTCGCCTGCAGTTCGAGGCCCATGTTTACGCAGGTCTGTGCTCACGCGGACGTAAAGTGGAGGCCGCCACGTATCTCGCCTCTTCGCCGGTGGCGACGGCCTTCCCTGAGCTGGCGGCGGAATTCGCCCGCCGCCGGCCGAACGAGGAGGCGACCCGCTCGGATACGAATTCACCCCGGGTAGAGAAAATCAGTGGTGATGAATAAACTACAGGAGCCGCGGCGCGAACCTTTGCCGCGATCAGACTGCCGCCGTCGCTGAAGTGCCAACGCGCGGGCGGCGCGGGCGGAGATGTTGAAAAAGTCCGACCAGACGAAAGCGCCGACGCTGGACTGGGGCGGCAAGATTCTGGCGAATTTGGGAGTGGGTGAGCTGTTGCCTTTTTTGCAAGCGCAAGGCGTGGAGCTTGAGGGAAGCTGACGCACTCGGCCCGGGTTGGCGCTAATCCGTTTTGACCCTTGGCTTGTTAGCTGAGGATATCCATCACTTCAAGGACGCGGCGCCGCTAAGAATTCATGAAACCTGCTTCCGCGCACTATTTGATAGGGTTGCTCGCCTCCGCCCTGGCCTCGGTGGCATCTGGCGCGGAGAGCCACCTTCTGCTCGGTCCGCAATCGGCCCCGCAATTTATAAATAGTATCGTCGGCACGGATACGCTCTGGGATTCCGGCTACTTCGGCGCGGGGGTGGTTATTGCGAATGTCGAGGCGGGCCATGTCTGGTCGGGACACGAAGTCTTCGACCTCAGTGGGCTTGGATTGCCGACGAACCCCGTGCGTTTTGTGAATGCCCCGGTGACAGTAGACACGCCTGAGCTGGGCGAGGTGGATTTCCACGCGACGATGGTCGGGCACGTGCTGGTGGGCGCAGGGATCATCGTGAACCCCGACAGCACCGTAAGACTAAGCACGCTCGGTGCGGGCATGGCTCCGCTGGCCACGCTGTGGTCGGGCGCGATTGCCACGCATTTCGACAAGACGGTGGCGGGAGCGGGCTCGTTCGACATCAGCGCCGATTCGTTTCGCGTGCCTTACGTGGATTTTTTCGCTGGCGGCAGCCAGGGCCGGGCGGACGTTATCAACAGCAGCTGGGGCTACACCGACGGAAGTGCGAGCGCGACGGCGACCCGTATCATTACCGGATTGGCGGCGGCCAACCCATCGGTGACGGCGGTGTTCAGCGCGGGCAACTCCGGTGCGGGCGCGAACAAAGTCGGCGGGCCGGGGTCCTCGTTCAACGTGATCACGGTCGGCTCGCTGGGCGGCGCGCAACAGCTTACACCCTCGTCGTTTTCATCGGGCGGTTGGTCCTCGTTTTACGACCCGGTGAATGAAGTCACCATCCCCAACGCACGCGCGGCGGTCCACGTCTCGGCTCCTGGCGAAAATTTTGCGCTCGCAGCGTATTTGCAACCTACGGGAGGACTGGAGCCGTTACTGAACGAAGAGGGGATCAACAACCCGGCGGACGATCTCTATTTCGTGTTTTCTCAAAGTGGCACGAGCTTCGCGTCGCCCATCGTGGCGGGCGGCGTGGGTCTGCTAAAAAACCTGGTGCGCTCCGGTCCCTACGCGCTTTCCCAAACTGAAGCGATGGATACGCGGGTGATGCGCTCAATTATCATGGCGTCCTCGATACGCACGGAGGGTTGGAACAATGCTCAACTGGCCGGGCCGGGCGGTGCATTGATCACAACTCAGGCATTAGACCTCGTCGCGGGCGCGGGTCGTTTCGATGTCGGACGCGCGGCGGTGGTGCTGGTGGGAGGCACGGCTGGCGTGGCCGGTCTGGCCGGCGGCACGGAGCTCGCTCCGACCGGTTGGGATTACGGAGCGTTGCGGGTCGGACAAGTGAACGACTACGTGCTCGATTTGAATGGAGTAAGCGGAGCGCGTGAGATGTCCGTTTCGCTGAATTGGCTGGTGGCCGACTCGGTGAACGCGGCGACCGGCGCGGTGTCATTTGGCAGCTTCGCCAACCTTGATCTGGAGCTCTGGTCGGTGAGTAACTCAGGAGTCTTTGTTGAGATGCTCGGCGCCTCGCGCACGACCTACAACAACACCGAGTTTATGCGGCTGGCCATTACGCCGGAAGAGATACTCGGGTTGCGGGTGCGATTCGACGGAGTGGTCTACGATTTTGACGGCGCGCAAGGTGGCGAAGTCGGCTATGGCCTAGCTTGGGCGATGATGGCGATTCCAGAACCGGCGACCGCCACACTCTGGTTTGGCGCGTCGAGTGTGCTGGTGGTCTTAATCAGGCGCCGACGCCGGTTTGCCCGCGAAAGCGGAAGGTAAGTTCGGAGGCTAATCAAAAAACCCTGTGCATTTTATTAAGCAGGGGAAAAGGCCGCCGGGTGGCGGAGTGATTTTGTGTTAATCAGCGCGGGCTTAGAAAAGGGCACCTCCCCCTCCCGGTGCTCTCCCTCAAACCCGGTTGCCAGTGTTGCGTTGAAGGGTCGCGTCCACGGCCTGCTCAAGGCATCTTTTGGCCGCGGGCGGCGGCGAGGAGAGAATACCATTCCTCGCGGCTGAGCGTAATGGTGTCTGCCAAAACGCTGGCGCGCACGCGATCGGGCTGAGTGGTGCCGATGATGGGCTGGATGCCGGCGGGATGGCGAAGAATCCAGGCGAGCAGGATCGCTTCGGGCGTGGTGGACTTGGCGAGCGCGAGTTCCGCGACGAGCTTGGCTGCGGCAGCAAGCGGACCGGACTCGCTCGCGGAGGCTTTGAGGAGCCTCCCTCCGCCAACCGGCGACCACGCCTGCACGAAGATGTCATTGAGCCGGCAGTAGTCCAACATGCCGGCGGCGAGGCCGGACTCGGCGACGCCGGAAGGTTGGTTGGCACGGAAGCCCTCGACGACGAGGGCGGGCTGGACGAGCGAGAATTCGAGTTGGTTGACGACGAGAGGTTGGCGCACGTGGCGCTTCAGCAATTCGATCTGAGCGGGGGTGTGGTTGCTGACACCGAAGTAGCGGACCTTCCCGGAGGCCTGGAGCTCGTCGAAGGCGGAGGCCACCTCGGCGGGCTCGACGAGGACATCGGGGCGATGGAGCAAGAGGATGTCGAGGTGGGTGGTTTGCAGACGTTGAAGGATGGCCTCGTTGGAGCGGATGATGTGGGCGCGGCTAAAATCGTCGCGCGCTGGCTCGTCGCTCAAGCAGGCGTCGTTGGGGAAGCGGATTCCGACCTTAGACTGGAGCACAATGCGGTCGCGCAGGCCGGGAGTGACCTTAAGGATGCGACCGAAGACGGTTTCGGATTTGCCGCAAGTGTAGCTGTCGGCGTGGTCGAAAAAGTTTATGTCGGCGTCGAGCGCGGCGCCAACGAGCGCGCTGGCGGTGCGCTCGACCGCGGCGGCGACGGGAGCGTGGTTCCAAGTGCCGCCGATCTTCATGCAGCCGCAGGCGAGGCAGGAAACAGTCAGGTCGGTGTTGGGGGTGGGTAGATTTTCATGGTCAATAGGATTTAGTGACGAGGGATGGCCGTAACGAAGGCAGAGGACACCATGAACTATCAGCGGGACGAGGCGGGCGCTGATTGCCTTAGCTCGAGGCCTGTGGTCGGTTTTTCGGCATGTCCACGCTCCTCCTTCCCGATTTGGTTCCCACGGTTACCGCACTCGCGCACGGCGCGGGCGAGATTGTAATGCGGCACTTTGCGGCCCCGATTCCGACCGCGAGCAAGACCAGCCGCATCGACATCGTGACGGCGGCAGACACGGAGGTGGAGGCCTACCTTGTGGGCGAGTTGAGAGGGCTGTTTCCCGATCATCACATCGTCGGTGAGGAAGGCGGCGGGCAGGGCGCGGCGGAGATCGGCGCGGCGTATCACTGGTTCGTGGACCCGATTGACGGCACGGTGAACTTCGCGAGCAAGTTGCCGCATTTCTGCACCAGCATCGCGCTGGCGACGGCTGACCGGCAACCGTTGTTGGGCGTGGTGTATGATCCCACGCGGCGCGAATTGTTCACGGCAGTGCGCGACGGCGGCGCGTGGTTGAACGGCCAACCCATCCGCGTCACGCAGACGGCGGAACTGGTGGACGCGGTGATCACGAGCGGCTTCCCTTACGACAAGCACACGAATCCGGATAACAACCTGCGGGAGTGGGGGGCGTTTTTGACCCGGATTCGCGGCGAGCGCAGGCTGGGCAGCGCGGCGCTGGATCTTTGCTACGTGGCGGCGGGACGGCTGGACGGATATTGGGAAAAAGATCTAAAGACGTGGGATGTGATTGCGGGAATGTTGATTGTGCGCGAGGCGGGCGGCACGGTGACGGACTACGCGGGCGGACAGAACCCGCAGCGTGAAGACCGCGGGCGTTACGTGGCGAGCAATGGCGTGGTGCATGCGGAGATGCTGGGTGTGCTTGCTGGGTTGGCGTAGGGGCGGAGGCGAGAGAGTTTACGTCTTGCTGAGTGCGAGTCGGGTGCGCCGGATGGGGAGATAATGGCTCGAGATGTCATCCGGAATCCCACGCCGCGCTGTGTGCGTTGCCAGCATGTGCCCCGGTGGTGCATCTGCGAAGGGTTGCGCACGCTGGAATGTCCATTGGCGGTAGAGGTGCTCATGCACCGGCGCGAAGCGATGCGGCCAAGTAGCACGGGGCATCTAATCAAACGCGTGCTACCGGCCTCGCGGCTGCATCTGTATGATCCACACGTGGCGCTTGAGCGTGCGCCGATCGTGAGGCCGGGGAAGACGCTCTGGGTTTTGCATCCACTGGGTGAGCCGATGCCGGTGGGCGCGGTGCCGGAGGAGGTGCAGATTTTGTTGCTCGACGGGAGTTGGGGCGAGGCCGCCGACATGAAGAAGGCCGTTGATGGCTGGGGGCGACGAGTGAGCCTGCCGATGACGGGGAAGAGTCGTTACTGGCTGCGGGCGCAGCAGGAGGCCGCGCAGTTCTCCACTATAGAGGCGCTGCTTTTCGTGTTGGCGGCGCTGGGCCTGACGGCGGAGCACGATGCATTGCGGCTGCAACTGGAGCTGCACGTGTTTGCCGGATTGTGCACCCGGGGGAATAAGGCGATGGTCGCGGACTATCTGGCGGAGTCGCCGCTGCGGCAGGCGATGCCGGAGCTGTTACGCCGGATGGACCCGCAGTCGCCGATTGAAAAACGAGAGATGCGGGCGCGGTTGGAAGCGCGGAAGGCGGCGGGCGTGGACGGGACTTAAACCAGAAGCGACACCGAAGGTTCTCTACAACGAACCGCGGGAATCGGGCTCGGCCAGCTGATCGTAGGCGATGCCGTTTTTGCTAAGTCTAGCTTGGGTCGTAGTCGAGGTAGGGGCTGAGCCATTTTTCGTGCTCGGACATGGGCTCGCTGGTGCGGGCGGCGTAGTCTTCGAGTTGGTCTTTGCCGAGCTTTCCTGTGGCGAAATATTTCGCCTCGGGGTGGTTGCAATAAAAGCCACTGACACTGCTGGCGGGATACATCGCACAGGACTCGGTGAGGCGAATACCGATCTCTTTTTCGATTGGGACTAGGTCCCAGACCTGCGGCTTGTGGCGGTGGTCGGGGCAGGCGGGGTAGCCCGGCGCGGGGCGGATACCGCGGTATTTTTCGTGGATGATGTCGTAGGCACTCAGGTTTTCCGTGAGGCCGAAACCGCTGAGGTCGCGGGCTTTTTTGTGGAAGAACTCGGCCATGGCTTCGGCTATGCGGTCGCCGAGGGCCTGAACGAGGATGGCGTTATAGTCGTCGCCGGCGGCTTTGAATTCGTGGGAGAAGAGCTCGACCCCCGGGCCGGCGGTGACCGCGAACTGGCCAAGGTAGTCGGCGCGACCGGACGATTTCGGGGCGATGTAGTCGGCGAGGCAGAGATTGGGTTTGCCGCCGTCGTGCGCGATTTGCTGGCGCAGGAAGTGGAAGGTATGCCGCGGGAGCACGCGGGTTTCGTCGGCGTAAATTTCAACGGAGTCGCCGGTGCTGTTTGCGGGCCAGAAGGTAAGGACGGCCTCCGGTTGGAAACGGTTCTCTGCGATGATGCGTTCAAGCATCGCAAGAGCGTCGATGTGGAGTTTGGTGGCCTCGACGCCGACAACTTCATCGGTAAGGATATCTGGATACCGGCCGTGGAGTTCCCAGGCGCTGAAGAAGGGGCCCCAGTCAATGAACTCGCGATCAAGGAGCTCGCGGACAGTAGTGTCGCGGAAGACTCGGGTGCCAAGGAAGGCGGGCTTCGGGATATCGGTCGCGGTCCAGTCGAACTGCGGCGCGCGGGCGCGGGCATCGGCAAGCGTGAGGAGCGGGCGGAGTTGGCGGCGGTTGGCGAAGTCTTCGCGGGATTTTGCCTGCTTGATGCGGATGTCTGAGATGTAGGCGGGTTTATTGTCGGGGTTGAGGAGCTGGGAGACGACCCCGATGACGCGCGAGGCGTCGAGCACTTGGATGACGGGCTCGGAGTAATGCGGGGCGATCTTCACCGCGTTGTGCGCGGCGGAGGTGGTTGCGCCACCGATGAGGAGCGGGATTTTAAAGCCCTGGCGTTCCATTTCCTTGGCGACGTGAACCATCTCGTCGAGCGAAGGGGTGATGAGGCCAGAGAGGCCGATGATATCGGCGCCCTTTTCTTTGGCGGCGGTGAGAATCTTTTCGCACGAGACCATGACGCCAAGGTCAATGACCTCGTAGTTATTACAGGCGAGAACGACGCCGACGATGTTCTTGCCGATGTCGTGCACGTCACCCTTAACGGTCGCCATGATGATCTTGCCCTGCGCTTTGGCGACACCGCCGGAGGCGATGAGGACGGCTTTTTCGGCCTCCATGTAGGGCTGGAGATAGCCGACCGCCTTCTTCATGACGCGAGCGGATTTCACGACCTGCGGGAGAAACATTTTGCCAGCGCCGAAAAGGTCGCCGACGACGCGCATGCCTTCCATGAGCGGGCCTTCTATGATGGTGAGTGGCTTGCCGTATTTTTGGCGGGCTTCCTCGGTGTCGGCGTCGATGAACTGGTCGATGCCTTTCACAAGGGCGTGAGAGAGGCGCTCTTCGACAGTGCCTTTGCGCCAAGTCTCCTCGACCCTGGTGTCCTCGGCTTTGGTGCCGGAGGCGGAGGCTTTGAGTTTCTCGCCGTATTCGACGAGACGCTCGGTGGAGTCGGGGCGACGGTTGAGGATGACGTCTTCGACGAGGACGAGCAATTCCTTGTCCACTTCCTCGTAAACCTCAAGCATGGACGGATTGACGATGCCCATGTCCATGCCGGCGGCGATGGCGTGGTAGAGGAACGCGGAGTGCATGGCTTCGCGCACGGGGTTGTTGCCGCGGAAGCTGAAGGAGACGTTGGAGACGCCGCCGCTGACCTTGGCGTGGGGAAGATTTTTTTTGATCCAGCGAGTGGCCTCAATGAAGTCCACTGCGTAGTTATTGTGCTCCTCGATGCCGGTGCCGACGGTGAGGATATTGGGATCGAAAATGATGTCCTCGGGCGGAAAGCCGACCTGGTCCACGAGCAGGCGATAGGCGCGTTCGCAGATGCGGATCTTTTCGGAGTAGGAGGCGGCCTGGCCGTTTTCGTCGAAGGCCATGACGACAACGGCGGCACCGTAACGAAGGATGGCGCGGGCCTGTTCGAGGAATTTTTCTTCGCCCTCCTTGAGCGAAATGGAGTTCACGATGCCTTTGCCTTGAAGGCATTTTAGGCCGGCCTCGATGACCTCCCACTTAGAGGAGTCCACCATGAAGGGAACTTTGGCGATC
Source organism: Akkermansia muciniphila (assembly GCA_945898185.1). GTDB lineage: Bacteria > Verrucomicrobiota > Verrucomicrobiia > Opitutales > Opitutaceae > IMCC26134_A. The sequence goes on from CAMDHP010000030.1 coordinate 17,384, forward strand.
TCGGGCTCGGAGCCGATCAGCTGGAGAAAGCGCGTCATGGCCGCGACACCGTCGATGAGACCGTCGTCCATGCAGATGTCTATGACGTTGGCGCCGTTGTCCACCTGCTGGCGCGCGACGGAGACGGCCTCCTCGTAGTTGCCGGCTTTGACGAGTTTGGCGAACTTCGGGGAGCCGGCGACGTTGGTGCGCTCGCCGATCATGAGGTAGGTGCCGGGCTGTTGGCTGAAAGGGAGGGAGCCGGAGAGGCGGAGGGGAAGGCACTCCTTCGCCGCGGATTCGGAGGGCGCGGGCAAGGGAGATGCGACGGACGGGGCCGCAGAAGTAGCCAAGCCCGCGACACGAGTCGCGACGGGTTTGCGCGGCGTCTTATTCGCGAGGGCGCCGGCGATGGCGGCGATGTGCTCGGGGGTGTTGCCGCAGCAACCGCCGGCAATGTTGCAGAGATGGCTGTCGGCGAATTCGCCCATGAAGCGCGCCATGTCGGCAGGTTCGAGGTCGAAGCCGGTGGGCGTCAGCGGATTCGGGAGACCGGCGTTCGGGTAGGCGGAGATGAAGGTGTCGGGGGCTTTTTCCGCGAGCTCGGCGAGGAAAGGCCGCATGAGGTCGGGGCCGATGGAGCAATTGAGCCCGATGGAGAGCGGATGGTGGCTCCGGACGGCGTTCCAAAGGGCCTCGACGGTCTGGGCGGAGATCATGGTTTCGCCGCCGAGACCGACGGCTGCGGAAATCATGAGCGGGAGGCGAATATTGTCCTCGGCGAAGATCTCCTCGATGGCGACGAGGGCGGCTTTGGCGTTGAGCGAATCGAAGATGGTTTCAACGAGCAGCAAGTCGGAGCCGCCAGCGATGAGGGAGCGGATCTGACGGCGGTAGTCGGCCTTGACCTGATCGAAGGTAATGACGCGGAAACCGGCGTCGTCGGCGTCGGGGGAGTTGGAGAGCGAGACGGTGAGCGGCCCGATGGCCCCGGCGACATAGCGGCGGCGGCCGGTGGCGTTGGCGATGCGGTCGGCCCATTCACGGCACTGGCGGGCGGACTGGAAGTTGATGTCGTGGGCGAGCTCCTGGAGGAAGGGGTTGTCGATCACGCCTTGGTAGAAGGCGGGGTCTTTGCGGCCACCGTGTTCGCGCGGGTCCTCGATGAAGAACTCGCTCTGGCCGATGCTGGTGGCGGAAAACGTGTTGGTCTCGATGATGTCCGCGCCGGCCTCGAGAAAACGGCGATGGATGTCGCCGATCTCGTGAGGGCGGGTGAGCGAGTAGATGTCGCCGTTGTTTTTGAGATCTTTGGGGGCGTCCTTGAAACGCTCGCCGCGCGCCTGCTCCTCGGTGATATTGTAGGAGCGGATGGTGGTGCCCATGGCGCCGTCAATGATCGCGACGCGCTCGGCAAGGAGGCGGCGGAGGGCGATTTCGGTGGCGGAGACGAGCGGTGTTTGGGCAGCGGGCATGAACGAAAAGGAGGAAGGTGAGAGCATGGAAACGGAAGGCGATTTCCCTCTGAAGTCAAAAACATATCTTTACATATGGATATGTTGATATGTTGATGAACCGTGCTCATTCGACGCGGCTTTCTTTGACCGGGCCCAGGCACGCACTGCCTTTCGCAAAAACTGCGCGGGGAAGGACGTTGTCAGGTCGGGTTTGAGGATATTTGCTCGAGTGAGGTTCGCAGTTCTTTGTTTATTTTTTCGGGACCAGGGGAAGGCCGTTAGAACCGGCCACAGTTGCGCTGCGGTATCGCATCAGACCAGACCCACACCACGCCGGTGAACGCGTGGGCAAAGCCAATTCCAGCGTTCGCGCGGGAGTGAAGGCGAGGGGCGAGGCGGGTGATTTCTATTCCAGGAAACGCCAACACATGCGGAGTCCGAACATCCTGCCCGAAGAACTCACGCGTCTGGCGCGGAACTTTTGCGCGCGCTGGAACGTTTCTCTTCATCGCAAAAATGAAGCGTGGGGGCATGGCCAACCGTATCCAATTATCGGATTCGGAGTCTGCTCGCACCTCGATCAGACCACACACAATACCATGCAACGTTCGATCCCTCCCGGGCGCGCCCTCGCGGCGCAGCTCCTGCTTGCCATCACAGTCGCGGCTCCTGCCGCGCACGCCCTCGTCGTCGATTTTGACGATGTTCCTCTCGGCGGACCCGAAAGCTTCGCCAACGGCGGACCGGTGACCAACAACACCGGTTTCAGCTCCGCAAGCGTGCTTTTCTCCAACGATTTTGACGATACTTACGGCTCCTGGTCCGGCTTTGCGGTTTCCAATACCACCGACACCACGACGCCGGGCTTCGGAAACCAATACAGCGCGTTTACCGGCGGCGGCTTAGGCGACGCCAACTACGGCGTGGCCTACGGATCGTCCTACGGCGCCCCCACCGTGCTGACGTTCGCGTCGGAATCGGCGCCGCAATCGGTGCGGCTGACCAACACCACTTACGCCGCGCGCGACATGCTCAACGGGACGCCGAGCGTCTCCAAAAAATTCGGCGGCGTATCGGGTGATGATCCCGATTATCTATCGGTCACACTCACCGGCCGAAACTCGGCGAATGCAATCACCGGCTCGGTCGAGTTTTTCCTCGCCGACTACCGAGCGGTGGACAACGCCTTCGATTACTTGATCAACACGTGGACACTGGTGGACCTCACGCCTTTGGGCGGCAATGTGAAGACCGTCACACTCACCTTTGAATCCAGCGATGTGGGGATCTATGGCATCAACACGCCGACTTACGTCGCGCTGGATGCGCTCACCGCAATTCCCGAACCTTCGAGTTACGGGGTATTGGCCGGCGTCACCGGGTTGCTCTTCACGACTCTGCGTCGGCGTCGGGTGGCGCAATAAACCGGCGGCTGAACCATGCCAGCGGCTCCCTATTTTTGGCCGGTCATCATCGCTTACCTGGCGGGCGGGGGCGCGCTTTCGGCCGGTGCCTACGACGGCGCGGCCGGCACGAACGGCTCGCTTGCGGTCGCCAAAGAGGACCCTGCGTTTGTTGCCTGGGCCACCGGCTTCACGGACCTCGTGCGAGGGCCGGCCCAGATCAACGACCTGAGCAAAGGCTACGCTTCTTTCGGCGCGGGCGGGCAAGCGATCGGACCGGCGGCGGGTGATTCCTACGACGTCGTTTCACTGGGCGACGGCGGACGCATCACGCTCACCTTCGCCTCGCCTATCGCGGACGGTCCCGGTTGGGATTTTGCGGTTTTTGAAAACAGCTTCAGCGACCTCTTCCTCGAACTTGCCTTCGTGGAAGTGAGCTCGGACGGCGTTAACTTTTTTCGCTTCGATGCGTTTTCCGAAACGCAAACCAACACGCAGGTAGGCGGTTTCGGCACGGTGGATCCGACCAACATTAACAACCTCGCGGGCAAATACCGCCAAGGTTTCGGCACTCCCTTCGACCTCGCCGAGCTGGCGGGGATTAACCCGCTGCTGGATGTGAACGCGATCACCCACGTGCGCATCATCGACGTCGTGGGCACAATCACCCCCGCTTTTGCGACCGCCGATTCGCTCGCACGCCTGATCAATGATCCGTGGCCCACTCCATTCTCGAGCGGGGGATTCGACCTCGATGCTATCGGAGTTCGACACGTGGCCGGTGCGGCGGGGTTCTCCGGCTGGCTCGCCGCGCGCTTCGACGCCGCGGAACTCTCTGACCCGGCACTCGCAGGGCCCGCAGCCGATCCCGACCACGACGGGCGAGCCAACCTTGTCGAGTACGCACTCGGCACGGAACCGCGCGACCCGGCCGACGGAGGCCAAAATCAGCCGGTTCTCGGCCTCATCGATGGCGCTCGCTTGCAGCTGACCTGCCTGATCGCAGCCGGCCGCGATGACCTTGCCGTAAAGGCCGAATGGGCGTCCGACCTCCCCTCCCCCTGGTCGTCCGCCGCCGAGCATGTGTCGCCGCCCCGGATCGAGACGGCCCCGGAAGGCGTACGTTATACTTTCGAGGGCGTGAAAAACCTCACCGAGGCACCGCGTCAGTTTTTGCGTCTATCGCTCACGCTGCAATGAACACCCGTCGCCCCCACGCTTTCACCCTCATCGAGCTGCTCACGGTTATCGCGATCGTGGGTGTGCTCGCGGGCGTTTTGATACCTGTGTTGGGCACGATGAGGCGGACGGCGCAGCAAGCGGTGAGCAGCAGCAACCTGCGCCAACTCGCCACCGCCACCTTCGCCTACATCGCGGAACAGCGGGGGCTTTTCCCCCCGGCGATGTCCTTTGACAACAACACCCGCTGGCACGGCGCACGCCCCTCTTCCTCCGCGCCCTTCGATCCTGCGAAGGGCTACCTCGGCACCTATCTGGGCCGTGATGGAAGGGTGAAAACCTGCCCCGCTTGGGCGGCGCTGGAGCTCGCGCCGAATTCCGAATCCTTCGAAACCGGTGCCGGCGGCTACGGCTATAACATGGCCTATCTCGGCGGCCCCATGCCCGAAACACCGAAAGCTCCTCATCGGCCCGCCCGCCTCGCCAGTCTTCCCCGGCCCGGACGCACCGTGATGTTCGCGACCACCGCGCTGGCGCGGGCGAACGGCCTTCAGGAGTATCCCTTTGCGGAGCCGCCCCACTGGCTCAACCCGGGCGGAGGGCTCGAAGGGGAAAACCAACCGAGCGTGCACTTTCGCTTCGGAGGCAAGGCGCTGGTCGCCTGGTGTGATGGCCACGTAAGCGCCGAGAAGCCCACGGTGTCAGCCTGGCCGGGCGCTAACTATTACGGTGGCGATAACATCAAAGCCGGCATCGGATGGTTCGGGTCGTTGGAAGCAAACGGCCACTGGAACCCCAATCACGCCAACGCCGGTCCCTGAGTCCTTTGCGTCCATCATGAATCCCCGCCTCCGGATCATCTTCTTCTGGTTGGCCGCTGTTTTCGCGGCGCTAAAAGCCGCCGCAGCAGCAGACCTGCGAGTCGTCTCGCAGACGGTCGGCACGGACGAGTTGCTGCTCGCGCTGGCGGAGCCGGCGCAAATCGCGGCCCTCAGTCATCTCGCGACCGTCCCGGAATACGCGGTGCTCGCCCGCGAGGCGGCGGCGTATCCACGCCTCACTACGGGCGACAGCGAGACAATCCTGCGGCACCGGCCCACCCTGGCCCTGTTCGCCGACTACAGCCGCGTGGAGCTGGTGGCGCAGGTGCGGCGCGCGGGCGTGGCGGTGCTGGTCTTCGAGCGCTACGCGACACTGGGCGACGTCTATGCCAACCTCCGCGAACTCGGGCGCGCGCTCGGCGGCGGCGCGCCCGAACGGGCGGAGACACTCATCGCCCGCTGCGAGGTGCGCATGGCGGTGCTGCGCGAAAAACTGCGCGGGGTGCGGCCGGTGAAAGTCGTGAGTGGCACGACTTACGGACTCGTTTCCGGCGCGGGCACCACGTTTCAAGACCTCTGCAACCACGCGGGCGCGGAGAACCTCGCCACCACGCTCGGCGGCCTGAGCGGGCACGCGCCGGAGCCGACCGAAAAAATGCTCGGCTGGCCGGTGGAGCAAGTGATCGTCGGCCTCGATCCCGAAGCCCCCGGCACGGCGGACGACGGCCCGGCGGCGCGTGAGCGGGCGCTGGCGCCGCTGCGAAAAATACCGCCCTATATGTTCATGGATGCCGTGAAAAAGGGACGCGCCGTGGTCTTGCCCTCGGCTTATCTCGGGTGCGTTTCCCATCTGCGCATCGACGCCTACGAGGCGCTGGCCAAGGCGTT
>CAMDHP010000031.1 GCA_945898185.1 Akkermansia muciniphila
GGATGGCTGCCGCCTGAAGCGGAAGAGAGTTTGCTCAAGCTGGTGGTGAACCTCCTCTACCCATGCTTGATTTTTTCAAACGTGCTCGGCAACGCGGCGCTGCGGACGCCTGGCAATTTGCTGGCGGGGCCGGTGATGGGCTTCGTCGCGATGGCGGGCGGGATAGGGCTGGCTTACGGGGTGGCGAGATGGGCGGGCTTTTCGGTGGGGAGCGGGTTGCGCACCTTCGCGTTTTCGGTAGGAATTTTTAACTACGGCTACATGGCGATTCCGCTAGTCGAGCCGCTCTTCGGTCGGGAGACGCTGGGGGTGCTTTTTGTCTTCAACGTCGGGTGCGAAGCGGCGATCTGGACGGTGGGGATTCTGGTGTTGGCGGGGGTGTCGGTGCGCGACGGATGGCGGCGGCTTTTCAACGCGCCAGTTTTCGCGCTGGTGCTGGCGGTGACTTTGAATGCGAGCGGGGCGGTGGCTTGGCTGCCGCAGATTGTGAAGACGGCGGTGGCGATGTGCGGGGCGAGCGCGGTGCCGCTCGGGCTGCTGGTGATCGGGGCGACGCTGGTGGAGTATTTTGGCGCGCCGCGGATGCTGGTGGACCGCAAGGTCACTCCGCTGGCATGCGCGCTCCGGCTCGGCGTGTTGCCGGTGTTTATGCTGGCGCTGGCGGCGTTGCTACCGCTGCCGCACGAAGTGAAGCAAGTTTTGATCGTGCAGGCGGCGATGCCGGCTGGAGTTTTACCCATTGTAATTGCAAAGCACTACGGCGGGCAGCCTTTGACGGCGGTGCAGGTGGTGTTGGGGACGACGGCGGCTGGCCTGCTGGTGGTGCCATTGTGGTTGCAGGTGGGGCTGAATTGGCTGGCGCCGTGATGGAGCGCGGCTCGGCGGGGGCGCAGGAATAGGTTTCGAGGCGGCTACGCAGGCGGGGCCGGAGCGTGGCGACGTGCCGGTGGAGTTGCCCGCGGTGGTGCCGGTGCGTTTCTCCTAATCGGGAGGCATTCCGGCTGTCACCCAAGTTTTGATGGGCTCAAGATCGGAATCGGCCAGGGCCACCTCGCGGCAAGCGCTCTCCAGCGTGCACGCGTTGCGCAGGTGGGCTCGGGCGGCGGGCAGGTTCCCAAGTTGGGTATCGTAGCAGGCTAGGTTGAAATGGAGGATTGATTCCTGCGGATGGAGTCCGAGGCCGGTGAGCAGAATCTCGCGGGCGGCGGGGATACCGGTGTGGCGGCGGACGGCGTAAGCCCACTGGATCCAATGACCGGCGATGGCCGGCGCACGTTGGCAAAGCGAATCGCCCAAGGCGGCGGCGGCAGGCCAATCCCCGAGCTCCGCACAGACACGGGCACGCAAAGTGAGGACGGAAAGCGTTGCCTGATCGTTCGGGGCGATCGCCGCGAGCTCCGCACTCGCATCGGCGTGCAGACCGAGGGCGATGAAGCCGGCGGCGTAACGAAGATGGGTGGCGGTGGAGACGCGCGCGGACATTAGGGGATGGATTGAAGGGACCGCGACCCGCACGCAAGCGAGCGCGGGAGTGTGACGCATTGACCCGCGTTTTGACGCGCCGGTGTGACGCGTTGCCATCGGGTAGTGGGGTTTTACCCTGCGTCCAAAGCGTAAGCGTTCGCTCCGTTGCTGGCGCGCGCGATGCGTAATCAAAAACCATGAATCCCGAAAACCTCACGCAGATGTCCCGCGCCGCTTTGACCGAGGCCCAATCCGTCGCCCGCCGCCACGGCCACGTCGAGGTCGAGAGCTGGCATTTACTGCTCGCTCTTCTGGCACAGGAAAACGGCATCGTGCCCGCGCTGATTGACAAGGCCGGCCTCACCGTCGCCGCCTTGCAACTCGCTGCCGAGCGCGAGCTGGAGCGCCTGCCACGCAGCTCGGGCAGCACCGATAACTCCAAGGTCTTCGTCACTCAGGCGGTGAATGACGCTCTCTCTCGTGCCGAGACCGAGGCGAAAAACCTCAAGGACGAGTTCGTCTCCACCGAGCATCTTCTGCTCGGCCTGGTCGAGGTCGCCAAGCCCGACTCCTTCGCGAAATACCTCAAGTCCTTCGGCCTCGACCGCACCAAACTCCTCGCCGCCCTCAAGGTCACGCGTGGCAACCAGCGAGTGACCACCGACCAACCCGAGTCCACTTACGATGCGCTTTCCAAATACGGCATCGACCTCTGCGCTCAGGCCAAGAAGGGCAAGATGGACCCCGTCATTGGTCGCGACGACGAGATCCGCCGCGCCATTCGTATCCTCTCCCGCAAAACGAAGAACAACCCCGTGCTCATCGGCGAGCCCGGTGTGGGTAAAACCGCGATCGTCGAGGGCCTTGCCCAGCGCATCATCCGCGGCGACGTGCCTGAAGGATTGAAGGACAAAATCATCTACTCGCTCGATATGGGCTCGCTCATCGCCGGCGCAAAATACCGCGGGGAATTCGAGGAGCGCCTCAAGGCTGTGCTCGCCGAGGTGAAGGGCTCCGACGGCCGCATCCTGCTCTTCATTGATGAGCTCCACACCATCGTCGGTGCCGGAAAATCCGAAGGCGCGATGGACGCCGGTAATCTCCTCAAGCCGATGCTCGCACGAGGCGAGCTGCACTGCATCGGCGCGACCACGCTCGATGAGTATCGCAAGCACATCGAAAAGGATGCCGCTCTGGAGCGTCGCTTCCAGCCCGTGTTGGTCGAGCCGCCCTCCACCGAGGACGCTATCTCCATTTTGCGCGGCCTGAAGGAGCGCTTCGAGCTCCACCACGGCGTGCGCATTCAGGACAACGCGCTCGTCTCCGCGGTCGTGCTTTCTGAGCGCTACATCGCCGACCGCTTCCTGCCTGACAAGGCGATCGACCTCATTGACGAAGCCTGCGCCATGATCCGCACCGATATGGACAGCGCCCCGCAGGCCCTCGACGCCCTCCAGCGTCGCGTGCTCCAGCTCGAAATCGAGGAGGCCGCGCTGAAACTCGAAAAGGATAACGCTTCCAAAGTCCGCCTTGAACCACTCAGTCGCGAACTCGCAGACGTGCGCGAGCAAGCCGCCGGCCTGCGCGCCAAGTGGGAGGCCGAAAAAGCCTCGGTCGAGCGCGTGCGAAAGGTGCGCACCGAGCTCGATTTGACGCGCATCCAGCTCGAAAAGGCCGAGCGCGACTACGACCTCAATAGACTCGCCGAGCTGCGCCACGGTCGCATCCCGCAGCTCGAGGCCGAGCTGAAAAAGATGGAAGAGAGCTCCGCCAAGACCGAGCTGTTCAAGGAAGAGGTCTCCGCCGACGAGGTCGCAACGATCGTCGCCAAGTGGAGCGGCATCCCCGTCACCCGCTTGATCGAAAGCGAGCGCGAGAAACTCTTGCGTCTCGGCGACGTGTTGCACAACCGCGTCATCGGCCAGGACGAGGGCGTGCAACTCGTGAGCGAGGCCATCCTGCGCGCCCGCGCGGGCATCAAGGACCCGCGCCGCCCAGTCGGCAGCTTCCTTTTCCTTGGCCCCACGGGAGTGGGCAAAACCGAACTCGCAAAAACGCTCGCCGAGACCCTTTTCGACAGCGAAGGAGCGCTGGTTCGCCTCGACATGTCGGAATACATGGAGAAGCACTCCGTCGCGCGCCTCGTCGGTGCGCCCCCCGGCTACGTTGGCTACGACGAAGGTGGCCAGCTCACGGAGGCAGTGCGGCGCAAGCCCTACGCGGTCGTGCTTTTCGACGAGATTGAGAAGGCGCATCCCGATGTATTTAACATTCTGCTACAAGTTCTCGACGACGGCCGCATCACCGATTCGCAGGGCCGCACGGTGGATTTTAAGAACACCGTCATCATCCTCACTTCGAACATCGGCTCGCGCTACCTGCTCGAAGGCGTGACCGGCGACACGATCCCCGAGACCGTGCGTGAAAGCGTGATGATGGAGCTGCGCAAAGCCTTCCGCCCCGAGTTCCTGAATCGCATTGATGAGACCGTGCTCTTCAAGCCCCTCACGCTCGAAGAGATCACCCGCATCGTCGCGCTGCTCGTGGCCGACCTGAATAAACGCCTGACCGAGCGCCGCGTGACGGTCGTCTTCGACAAAAAAGCCAGCGAGTGGGCGGCCGAGAAAGGCTACGATCCGGTGTTTGGCGCCCGTCCGCTGAAACGCTTTCTGCAACGCCACGTTGAAACGAAACTCGCTCGCGCCCTCGTGAGCGGCGAAATCGCCGACGGCACGGCGGTGCGGTTTACGGTAAAAGACGAAGAGCTTGTGATGAAATAATGAGATTCCCTTTAAATCGTTGACTAAAATAAGGACTCGGTCCTGTTTTCTGGGATGAAAATCACTGTTGAGCTGGATGATGCGACCATGGCCGAGTTGGTGGCCGTCACGGGTGAACGTAAAAAAGGTCCGGCCGTCGCGCAGGCGGTGGAAGAGTTTTTGAAGCGCAAAAAGGCCCGCGAGTTTGGCCGACTGCTGATGGAAGGCGCGTTTGACTATCCGGTGGCGACGCCCGAGGAAACGGCGCGGCAGGGCCACTGAGCATACAACCCTTAACTGGCACCAACATGGTCTTGGTTGATTCTTCGGTGTGGATTGAAGCGGCGCGGCGGCAGGGAGATTTGGCGACCAAGGTGGCGCTGCGCGCTCTGCTTGATGAATACGAGGCGGCATTGTGTTCGCCGGTGAAACTGGAAGTTCTGGGCGGCGCGAGGCGCGAGGAGCGGCGGGCGCTGGAAATGTTTCTCGCGGTGCTTCCGTATGAGGAGTGTCGCGAGGCGGAGTGGGATGCGGCCAAGGCGCTGGCGTGGCGCGGGCGCGAGGCGGGGCATACGCTGCCTTGGAATGATTATCTAATCTCGGCTACGGCGGCGGCGCGGGGCTGGCGGATTTATGCGCGCGATGCTCACTTCGTGACGCTGGCGGCGCTCGGAGGCGCGGCTATTTATCGCCCCGGTTTCGGAGGCGGATATCAGGCCGAGATCGTGGAGTAGGGCGAATGCGAGATCGGACTTGGGCGGGAAGTGTCGGCGATTTCAAAGATCGAACCAGTATGTGCGGGCCGCGTTTGGGCCGGTGACGGCGGCGGCGCGTTCGGGCGTGGGCGGAAGGGCGTCGGCGAGCAGCGCGCCGGCGGGGACCATGATGAGAAAGTCGTTGGTCGATGCGGTGACCGGCGAGGTGGGCATGATCTCGGTTTGGTGACCGTAGGGCCAGGTCCGGGGCGTGGCGGGGCACGGTTGGCGAAGGCGGCCGAGCGCGAGGGCGAGCGGCGGGAGAAGGATTTCGGTGTCCATGGGCGGTGATGTGTGGGTGGCTTTTGTTGAACCACCCCCACCGGCGTCTCTCGGAGGCTCGCTTCTTGTTATAAAACAAAAAGCCCCCTCCGGTTAACACCGGAGGGGGCGGGGAAAGTTGGGACTTCCTCAGGCCTCTCGCGGTGTATCCGTAGAGGATACGACAATAGCGACGACCACGGATACAACGTGGGCGGAAGCTTTGGCGGAGGGGGAGGAGACGAAATTCATGGGAACGAATTCTTATTACGAAACCAATCAGGAGCGGGCGTCAAGGCGGGAGATGGAAAAGGCCAGATGGAAAAGGCGGGCGGACGGCGGACCACTCGACCCCTTGAACTCACGTTCAAACCTTCAAGACGAGGATGCGGAGGGGCGAGGATCAGCTGGCCATCACTTCGGCGAGTTTAGCGATGTTTTTGCCGCCGCCCATCGCGAGGTCAGGCTTGCCCCCGCCTTTGCCGTCGAGCTGGGCCGTCAACGCCTGAATGATCTTGCCGGCGTTTTTGCCGGATTTAATCGCTGCAGGGCTGCACAGGGCGACGACGCTGGCCTTGTCACCGATCACCGCGCCGAGCTGCACCACCCCTTCCCCGAGCAAGCCGAGGACTTGCGCACCGAGGTTGCGGAGCGCTTCGGCACCGTCCGAGGTGACCACAGCGGAAATGAAGGGCAGGCCATCGCGGGTAGTCGCACCGGCGACGAGCTTGGCAGCCTGGGCGGCAGCGGCGGCTTGTTCGAGGGCGGCGAGCTTTTTGGCCTGCTCAGCTTTTTCGGCGAGGAGACTGGTAAAACGTTGCTCGAGCTGGGAGAGCGGCGCGCCGACTTGGGCCGCGAGGGCGTGGAGGCGGGCTTGCTCGGCGCCGACGTAGTCGTAGGCGGCCTGGCCGCAGACGGCCTCGATGCGGCGGGTGCCGGCGGCGACTGCGCCTTCGGAGATAATTTTGAAAAGGCCGAGCTCGCCGGTGGTGTTGGCGTGGGTGCCGCCGCAGAGCTCGCGGCTGTAGCCGCCGATGTCCACGACGCGGACGCGTTTGCCGTATTTCTCGCCGAAGAAGGCGAGCGTTCCCTTGGGCTTGGCGTCGAAGTCGGTCTCGTAGCCTTTGACCTCTGCGTTATCGAGGATGCGCCAGTTGACGATGTGCTCGATCTCGTGGAGCTGGGCGGGAGTGACGGCCTCGAAGTGGGCAAAGTCGAAACGCATGCGGTCGGGGGCGTTGAGGGAGCCGGCCTGGCGGACGTGCGTGCCGATGACCCGGCGCAGGGCGAAGTTGAGCAAATGCGTGGCGGTGTGGTGGCGCTGGATGGCGCGGCGATGAATCATGTTCACGCCGGCCTCGACGGTCTGGCCGCGCAGCGAGTGAACGAAGTTCTCGGAGACGGGTTTGGCGCCGCGCGGGGCGGTGGGGAGCATGTGGCCGTCGAGGTTGGAAACCTGATGAAGGTGGCGGCCGGCTTTGTCCTTGATGGTGTCGCCGATCTGGACGGCTTCGCCCCTAGCGAGGAGCACGCCGCAGTCACCGAGTTGACCGCCCATCTCGGCGTAGAAAGGAGTTTGGTCGAAGACAAGGAAGGTGCCTGATTCGGCAACGACGACATCGGTGATGGTGACGGCGAAGGACTTGGATTTCTCAATGACGTAGCCGATAAATGGCGTGGGCTTGGCCTCGGCGGCCTCGGCGCCCTCGGTGGCGGCGACGACGATGACTTTTTTGGTGGAGGCCTGGCCGCGGGCGCGCTGCTGGTCCATGAGGCGCTCGAACTCGGCGGTGTCCACGGTGAGCCCGCGCTCGGTGGCGAGAAGCTCGGTCATGTCGAGGGGGAAACCGTAGGTGTCGTAGAGTTCGAAGGCGAGAGCGCCGGGAATAACGGAGGCGCCGGCGGCGGCTTTGTTGAAAATGGCGAGGCCGCGATCTAGGGTGCGGCCGAACGACTCTTCCTCGCTTTTTATGACCCGGCGGATGATGTCCTGGCGTTCTTTTAACTCCGTGAAGACGTCGCCGAGGCTCTCGACGACGGGGGCGACGAGTTGTTCGAAGAAGCCGACGCGGAGGCCGAGCTTGGTGCCGTAGAGAATGCCGCGGCGGAGGATGCGTCGGATGACGTAGTTGCGGCCCTCGTTGCCGGGCATGATGCCGTCGGCGATGGAGAGGCTGATGGTGCGGGCGTGGTCGGCCAAGACGCGGAAGGCGATGTCGATGTTCTCTTGCTCGGTGAGGCCTTCGCGCTTGGTCGGAACGGTGCCGGTGTAGGTCTTGCCGGAGAGTTCGGTGACTCTCGCGAAGAGGGGCGCGAAGACGTCGGCGTTGTAGTTGGAAGGCTCGGGGGTGAAGTCGGTGCAGTTCTTGGTCGTGGCGAGGATGCCGGCGACGCGCTCAAAACCCATGCCGGTGTCCACGTGTTTGGCGGCAAGCGGGGAGAAGGTGCCGTCGGCGTTGGCGTTGAACTGGATGAAAACGTGGTTCCAGATCTCGATGCAGCGAGGGCTGGAGGAGTTGACGCCCTTGCGGCCCTCGGCCTCGTCGTCGGAAGGGAGCAAGTTGAAATGGATCTCGGAGCAAGGGCCGCAAGGGCCGGTGTCGCCCATTTGCCAGAAGTTGTCCTTGCGGTTGCCGTGAACGATGTGGAGGGCGGGGTCGAGGCCCTCGGCGCGGAAGAGTTCGGTCCAGATGGCGGCGGCCTCGTGGTCGAATTCGGAGGGGTCGCTGGGCTTTGGGGCGTAAACGGTGGCGAAGAGGCGCTTGGCGGGGATGCCCCAGACCTTGGTCAGAAGGTGCCAACCCCACGTGAGCGACTCCTTCTTGAAGTAATCGCCGAAGGACCAGTTGCCCAGCATCTCGAAAAGGGTGTGGTGGTAGGTGTCGTAGCCGACGTCCTCGAGGTCGTTGTGTTTGCCGCCGGCGCGGATGCATTTCTGGGTGTCGGCGGCGCGGGTGTCGGAGGCGGGGCGGGCGCCGGCCCATTTGGAGACGTCGGCCTGTTTATCGCCGAGGAAGACCGGCACGAACTGGTTCATGCCTGCGTTGGTGAAGAGCAAGCCCGGGGAGTCCGGCAGGAGCGACGACGAAGGCACGATCGTGTGCTTCTGCGAATGGAAGAAATCGAGGAAGGACTGGCGGATTTGCGCGGAGGTCATCGGCAGTGTGAAAAGGGGTGACGAGACACGGGGCGGCGGGAGCTGGCAAGCACTCAGCACGCCTGCGCCCAGCGAGCTGAAAAAACCCTCGTCCGCCAAAGCATCGGGAAGGCGCGGCCACGACGAAGGACGCATGACGAATGCCCGGCGAGGGCCCCCCGGGGGGCGAGGCGGTCAGGCGAGGGCGGTGGGAGAGCGGGCCCAGAACCAGTCGACCTCGGATTCGGGGGCGGCGGTGGCGACGGGATGCATTTGGCCTGATGGGTCGCAGGTGTAAGGGGCGTAGCCGTGGGCGGAGAAGAAGGCCACCAAGTCCGCGACTTCGAAACCATAGCGGGCGGAGTGGGCGGACACGATCTCGGTCTGAACGACGAGGTTGACGTTGTTGTCGAGGGTGCGGGTTGCGCCGCGCAGCGCGGCGAGCTCGAAGCCCTCGACGTCTATCTTGATGAAGTCCACGCGGTGTAGGCGGAGGCGGGCGACCTCGGCATCCACGGTGGTGACGGCGACGCGGGCGGTCGCGACACCGCCGGGGGGCGCGAGGTGGACCTCGCCGAAATTATCGGCGGTGACGACTAGACCGGCGGTGCCTGACTCGGGGCCGGCGGCGGCGCGAAGGAGGGTGACGTTGGCGAGGCGGTTTTGGCGGATGTTTTGCCGGAGGCAGGCGTAGGTCGGGCGGTTGGGCTCGAAAGATACGACGTGACCGGAGGGGCCGACCAGGCGGGCGATAGGAACGGTGTAAGTGCCGATGTTGGCCCCGATATCGCAAGCAACGAAACCGGGACGGACCCAGCGGCGGAGGAAACGCATCACATTCGGATCGCGTTCACCGAGGACGGCGACGGCGAATGACGTGAAGTTGTTCTTCATCGAAAGGTAGCGATTGCCCTGGCCATCGGTAAACCGCAGGACGCGGCCTGGCCAGAGACGACGCGAAAGGTAGCGAAACCATCGCGCGCCGTTTACGAACGGGTGTTCGAGATAGAGCGCGGCTCCGCGACGCCAGCTATTTCGAGTGTAGTCCGCAAGGGTGGCTGCATCGTGCATGGCTGGGTAAAGGGAGTGCGGGAGCGAAAAACGGCCGAACCGGCAGGGCGGCGATCAGCGGGCGACGAGGGAGCCGGCGTTGAAGACGAGCTTACCAGCGACGTAGGTGCTGCGCACGCGGCCGCGGAGTTTTTGGCCGTGCCAGGGGCTGTTGCGGGATTTGGAAAAGCCAGCCTTGGCGTCGTAAGTCCACTCGGCATCGGGGTCGAAAAGCACGAGGTCAGCGGCGGCGCCTTCGGTGAGGGTGCCGGCGGGGAGCTTGAAGAGGGAGGCGGGCTTGCGAGTCCAGAGATCCACGACGGTCGCGAGTTTGAATTTGTTTTTGCGCACGAGGATCTCGAGCGAGACGGCGAGGGCGGTTTCGAGGCCGATGATACCATTGGGGGCAAGGTCGAATTCGCGGTCTTTCTCGTCGGGCGTGTGCGGGGCGTGGTCGGTGGCGAGGATGTCGAGGGTGCCGTCCCTGATGCCGGCGATGATTGCGAGGCGATCCGCCTCGGTGCGGAGGGGAGGGTTCATTTTGAAGTGGGTATCGTAGGTGGCGACGCCGTCCTCGGTGAGAGCAAAATGGTGGGGAGTGGCCTCGCCGGTGACGCGCACGCCGCGGGCCTTGGCGCGGCGGAGAATCTCAATGGCATTGCGCGAGGAGACGTGCTGCATGTGGATGTGCGCGCCGGTGTATTCGGAGAGGATGCAGTTGCGCGCGACGATGAGGTCCTCGGCGGCGTTGGGCCAGCCCTTGAGGCCGAGTTTGAGGGAGAGGGCACCCTCGTTCATCACGGCGCCGACGGTCATGGAATGGTCCTGGCAATGGTCCATGAGCGGCAGATCGAACATCTGGGCGTATTCGCAGGCGCGGCGCATGAGCTCGTTGGACTGGACGCAGTCCCCGTCGTCGGTGATGGCGACGACGCCGGCGCGTTTGAGCGAGCCGATGGGAGCGAGGGCCTGGCCCTTCATGCCGACGGTGATGCAGCCGGTCGGGTAAACGTGGATACAGGAGGATCGGCCGGCCGAGTCCTTGATGAGCTGGATGGTGCCGGTGTTGTCCGCGACCGGGGCGGTGTTGGGCATGCAGATGACGCTGGTGAAGCCGCCGGCGGCGGCGGCGCGGGAACCGGTCTCGATGGTCTCCTTATGGGTCTGGCCGGGCTCACGGAAGTGGACATGGACATCCACCAAACCGGGGGCGGCGACAAGGCCGGCGGCGTTGACGACCTTGGCCTTTTTAAGGGCGAGGGCGGAAGGCCGGGCGACGAAGACGCCGTCGCGGATGAAGAGCTCGCCGGCGGGCTCGTCGCGTTTGGCGGCGGAATCAATGACGCGGGCGTTGGTAAGGTGGAGGAGCGGCATGGGTTGTAGGAATCAGAGGATGGCCACGAAAAACACGAAGAGGCACAAAAAGAGGTATCAGTCGCCAGCTTGGGTCATAAGGTATTTTTTGACGTAAAGCTTTGGGGCCCCGAAATTGATAAGGAGCCCGGTTTCGATGCGTCCCGATTTCAAATAGCCAAGCAACTGGGCGATGTGCTCGTTTATGGCACTGCGAGTGGCTTTCAGCTCCACAATGAGTTGATCCTCAATGAAAAGATCCGCGAAAAATTCGCCAAGCAGCGTGCCGTCCTCGTCATAGACGTGAAGCGGATACTGGTGGAGAACCTTCAGACCGTGTTTGCGGAGGCGGTGTGCGAGACCATTCTCGCAGATTTTCTCGGCATGGCCCTGGCGATGGTATTTATGCAGGGAAACGCTATTTTCACGGACGGCGTCGCAGAGTTGGTTTATGTGTCCGAACCTCATAAGATTTTTGAGACGTTTCGTGTTTTTCGTGGCCAAACTGTTTGAGGTCTCAGGCGGTCGGCGTGACGGCTTCGGGGTTGCCGCCGGCGCAGAGGTAGAGGCAGGCCATGCGGACGGCGATGCCATTGGTGACCTGCTCCAGGATCACGCTCCGATTGCCGTCGGCAAGATCACTATCAATCTCGACGCCGCGGTTGATCGGGCCCGGATGCATGATGATCGCCTTGGGGTGCAGCCAGCTTGCGCGGGTTTTATTGAGGCCAAACATGGAGGTGTATTCGCCGAGACTGGGAAACATGGTTGCAGTCTGGCGTTCATGCTGTATCCGTAATAGCATGACAACCTCGGCGTCAGCCAGGGCGGAGCGCAAGTCGTGGGAAACGCGGACGCCCAGAGTTTCGAGGGAAGGGGGCACCAAAGTGGCGGGGCCGACCAGAGTGACATCGGCGCCGAACTTGACCAAGGCATGGATGTTGGAGCGGGCGACGCGGCTGAAAAGAATGTCGCCCAGAATGACGACGCGGCGCCCCTTCAAGGTGCCGAGGTGCTCCTTCATGGTGAAGGTGTCGAGGAGGCCCTGGGTGGGATGCTCGTGCGAGCCGTCGCCGGCGTTGATGACGGGAATGTTGAGGATTTTTGAAAGGTAGAGGGGCGATCCGGCGCAACTGTGGCGGATGACGATCATATCGGCACCGAGGGCGGCGATGTTTTCGGCGGTGTCGCGCAGGGTTTCGCCCTTGGTGGTGGAAGAGCTGGCGGCATCGAGGGAGATGACATCGGCGCTGAGGCGCTTGGCGGCCATGTCGAAGGCCATTCGGGTGCGGGTGCTCGGCTCGAGGAAGAGATTGACGATGGTCTTGCCGCGGAGGGCGGGGACCTTTTTCACGCTGCGACCGAGGATCTTTTTAAAGGCGGTGGCGGTGACGTGGATCTGCTCGATCTCGGCGAGGGAGAGTTCTTCGAGCGTCAGGAGGTGGCGGCGAGTCCAGGACATAGGTGGATGTTTTTAATGACGAATGCCTTATGATAAAAGCCAAGGGAGCGGCGAAAAAAAGGGGGGCGCGACGAAGGGGTTTGTTTTAGGATTTAACCGCTTTGGATTTCAGCGGCTTGGCCGCCGCGATTGTGATGGCGTCGTGGCGCGGATCGGTGGCATGGAGGACGACGGTGATTTTTTCGTCGGCGCCGGCCTTGACGACGAGGCCGGTGTAGTCGGCGGCGACGGGAAGAGTGCGGCCGCCGCGGTCAACCAGAATGGCGAGTTCGACCTTGGCGGGGCGGCCATGATCGAAGAGCTCGTCGAGGGCGGCTTTGACGGTGCGGCCGGATTGAAGGACGTCATCCACGAGAATTACGGTGGCGCCAGTGACATCAATCGGGATGAGAGTGGGGGTAAATTCCTTCGGGATGGGTTGGCGGCCGATATCGTCACGGTGAAATGAAATGTCGATGATGCCGGTGCGCGGGCGTGCTCCCTCGGGGTAGTGTTTACGCAGGAGTAGTTGCAGGCGGGTTGCGACGTGGACGCCGCCGTTGGCGATGCCGAGGAGGACGAGGGTCTGGGCGGCGCCGGCGGGGTGGCGGGCAGCGATGGACGAGGCGAGCTGATCGAGCGCGCGAGTGAGGTGGGCGGCAGGGATGCGATTGGGAGCAGGCACGGTGGCTTGGTTTGTGCCGGCGCTCAAACAAGGGGTAAAGCGCGAAGCGCGACGGAACCGTGACGGCTTTTTGAGTCATGAGGCCCTGACGACATAAGGGCGCCGGGGGCCGGATATCTCTTGGCGTTTTTCATTGCCAACCTGTTTTACACTAGGGCTGTGTCATTGCTCCCACCCCATGCGCATTACAAATTGCAGCCTTCCCGCTTGAGCGGTGGAGTTTCCCATTAACGGGCGTCAACCATGTGCGGCATAGCTGGATATTTTGGCTCGGAGCGCTTCGATGCGCAGCGTCTGGAGCGATCGCTCGCGCATCGCGGCCCGAACGGGCACGGCCATTGGAGCGCTGAGACCGGGGCGAATCGGAGCATGCACCTTGTGCATACGCGCCTCTCGATTCTCGACCTCTCCAATGCGGCGGCGCAGCCCATGCGGGATACGGAAAGCGGGGCGGTGATTGCGTTTAACGGCGAGATTTTCAACTACCGCTCGCTGCGGGCGAGCTTGGGCGGGCAGGCGGCGTTTACCAGCACGGGGGACACGGAAGTGCTGCTGCGCGGGCTGGCGGCGCGCGGGACGGCGTTTTTTGCCGAGTTGGACGGCATGTTTGCTGTCCTGCTCTACGACCCGAGGGCGCGGCGCCTGATCGTGGCGCGGGACCCGCTCGGCATCAAACCGCTCTACTACGCTCGAACCCGGGCGGGCGGATGGATATTTGCGTCGGAAGTGAGGGCGATTTTACAGTCCGGCGTGTGGGCGGGGGGATTGCACGCCGAGGGGGTGCTGGACTATCTGCGCTTCGGGTGTCTCCAAGAGCCGAATACGCTTTTTTCGGGAATCCACTCTTTCCCAGCGGGGCACTTTGGAGTCATCAGCGCTGATACGCCCGAGCGAATGCGCACGGAGTCATTCTGGCCGATCGAGAAAATCATGCAGACGCCGCCGCCGTCGGGAGACGTCGGCGCCTGGCACGCCGACGTGTGGCGCGAGACGATGAACGAGCATCTTGATGCCGAGGTGAAAACGGGGGTGTTTCTCTCGGCGGGCATAGATTCGACCGCGATTTTAGAGGCTATCCCGAAGGCGGACCGCGAACGCGTAACGGCTTTCACTTTGGCGGGCGAATTGACATCGACCGATGAAGGCGCGCTCGCGGCCCGGACGGCGTCAAACCTTGGCTTGGGCCACCAGATTGTCCGGCTCAACGAAGCGGAAGTGCTGGCCTGGGTGCGAGACGGCTTTGAAGCGATGGACCAGCCGTCTGGCGACGGCTTGAACACCTATCTCGTGTCGCGCGCTTCCAAGGCGGCCTCGCTTACCGTTGCGCTGGGCGGCACGGGGGCGGATGAACTCCACGGGGCCTACGGGCACGCCGAGAGCCTGCCGAAACTGGCGCGGATGGTGGCGGCGTCGGGGCCCTTTGCGGGTATGCTCAAATGGGGCGCGGTTAACGGTTTTGACGCGATGCGCGGCCCGGTTGCAGCGGAGCGGCTCGAACTCATGCTCAACGAGGCGCCTAGCCTCTGGCGCATGGCCTTTGAGAAACGCCGCTTTTACACCCACACGCAGATCCAAGGCCTCTGGCCGGACGCCGCAGGGCTGGTTCAGAGTTGGCGGGTGCCGAGCGACTGGCCCGGAGAGTTTGCGCGGCTGGACCCGTTTAATGAAGTTACCTTGGCAGAACTCAAAGGCTACATGCGCAACATGCTTCTGCGCGATGCCGATTGGGCGACCATGGCCAACCAGCAGGAACTCCGCCTGCCCTTCCTTGGTAAAAAGTATGTCGAGTGCGTGCTGCGCATCCCGCCCCTTCGGCGTCATTCGGGCAAAAATGAAAAAAAGCCCCTTATTGCCTCGGTTATCTCGGAGGTTAACCGAGAGATCATTCGCCGGCCCAAAACGGGCTTCAACCTTTCCTGCGGGCAGCTGTTGCTCGGCCCCTTCCGCGATCAGTTGCACGCGGCGGCGGAGACACTTAACTGCCGCCTTGGCTTCTCTTTTAATGCGGAGCAATCGCTCAAGAAACTCGCGGTCACCCGATCCCCGCGGGATGCGTTCCGTCTCTGGTCTCTCATGAGCCTGGGCCTGTATATCCGGCGGCACGCCGGCGACGTGGGGGGCGTCGTGGCAGGTTGAGCCGCGGCGTAACCCGCCTGTGGTTTAACCGTCCCCCTCTTCTCTCTTATGCACTCCACCGCCAAACGTCCGCCGCGTTTTTTACTGATGCTGGTAGGCCTGCTGCTATGCTCCAACCTAGCCACGGGGTTGGTGGCGTATCTGGTTATCGAGCGACTCGACGAGCGCTACTCCCGCGAACTCACCACGGCGGTGCCTGGTTTGCACGAGGTGATGCTGCTCGCGCAGGACTCCACCAATACACACCGGGCGGCGGGCAACTTGCTGCTGGCACGGGACGAAGCGGAGATGAATGTTATCATGGCGCGTTTGCAGGATGCGCGGCAGACCGAGCTCGATCGCATTACCGAAATCTTTATCAAAGGTCCGCCTCAGGCCGGGGATGCGCAGGAGCCGCTTTGGCTGGCTTCGTCCAACTACAACCAGGCGCTGCAAGAGTATCTCCTGCTGGTCGCGAACGGCAAAAAAGACGAGGCGCTGGCCTACCGATTGGATAAGCTGCGCTCTATTTTTGATTCCTACCAAAGTCGGCAGCGCGAAGAGTCGATCCGCCTGAACCTCGAGGCACTGCGCACTAGCGGTGAACTCTCGGCCCAGGCGAAAGCGCGCAAGGGGATGCTGCTCGGTCTGGGCGGCTGGCCGCTGGCGGCGATGCTGTTCATGCTGGTCGCGTTTGGCGTGCTCGGCGGCCTGCTTTGGCGGCAGCTGCATCATATCGAGTCCGAAGAAAAAAAACTTCGCACCGACCGCGAGTTTTAAAGGGGACGGGTGTGGTGCCGGTTGCATGAAGGCTCCGCAACGTTGTTCGCAAGAGCCGCGTCCGAGGCGGCAGTTCGAGTAACGAAAAATTAACGTCGAAGGACGGCTTTGGATTGGCAGCGGTCAATGGCGGTCCACTGTCTGGTTTCTGCCGCAACAGTCGCTTATGCTTTTCTCCCTCCTCTTAACTCCACTTCTTAGTGTTGGATGCGTTTTTTTATTGGGCTGGCCAGCCCGCTGGTGCCTGCGCCGTCTTGGGGTAATTGATAAACCCAACGCCCGCTCGTCGCACGCGATTCCGACGGTGCGGGGCGGAGGAGTTTCGATTATCCTTACCTTGCTCGGGGCCATCGTCGGCCTAGCTTGGACTTCAGGCGAGCAGCCGGAGCTGGCACCGATCTTAACTCTCGGCGCGGCGGTGCTGGTGCTCGCGGTGGTATCTTTTTGCGATGATTTGAAATCAGTCGGCGCTCGGGTGCGGTTCGGGTGCCACGCGGCGGCGGCGATTTCGGTCCTGGCCATTGTAGGGGTGCCGCAGATCGGAACCTGGGAGACGAGCCGCCTGGTTTTGGCGCTGGTCGGTTTCCTCTGGGTCGCGGGCTACACCAACGCATTTAACTTCATGGACGGAATCAACGGACTGGCAGCAGGGCAGGCGGCGGTGACGGCGCTGGCGACGGCGGCGCTGGCCCTCGCGGCGGGCGTGCCGGTGCAGCATCCGCTGGTGTGGCTGGCGCTGGTGGTCGCGGGTGCGGCGGCGGGATTTCTTCCGCATAATTTTCCACGCGCGAGGATGTTTATGGGTGACGTGAGCAGTGCACCGCTTGGATTTTTGCTGGCGGCGCTGGGGTGGTGGCTGGCTTGTGAAACGGGCTGGTGGTTGTTGCTGCCGGTGGGCTTGCTGCACGCCAACTTTGTCCTCGATACGGGAGTGACCCTGGCGCGCCGGGTCGCGCGCGGCGAACGCTGGTATGAGCCGCACCGCGAACACTTTTATCAACGTCTGATTCGCAGCGGATTCAGTCACGTTTACGTGACCGGCTGGGAGCTGGGATTCCAGATCGTGATCGCGACGGCGGTAGTGATGGCGGTGCGCGCTGGCGGCTGGTGGTTGCTGCCCGTTACGATGGTCGTGGCGCTGGTGTGGGCGGTGGTGTTCCTCCATGCCGAGCGCTGTTTCCGGATGGCGACTGCCGAGCGGCGGTAATGATTCGAACTTCGAACCCACATGAAGCCTGCCCCCACGCTCCTCTCGGTTGTTAATCAAGTGCTGGCTAATAAACGCCGTCCTGCCATCGCCGCGCTGCCGCCGGAGACGAGACTGCGCGAGGAACTTGGATTTGATTCGCTCGACATGGCCGAGCTGACGGTGCGCCTGGAGGAGGCTTTTGGCGTGGATATTTTTGCCGCCGGAGTCGTGCGCACGGCGGGCGAGGTCGAGGCGCGTCTCCCGGCCGCGCAGCCATGAAAGCGCGGCCCGCCGACTCCGATTGCCTTTGGCGCGATCCGCTGAGTGGAGCGCGGGTGACCTACGGCGAACTTCGCGCGTCGGTCGGTGTGGGCATGGTGGAGTTGCGACCCTGGTTGCGCCCGGCAAATCCCGGGGAGGCGGTGCTAGGTTTGCTCTCGGCGCTCTTGCTTGGCTGCGAGCTGACATTGGTGGACGTGGACTTTAGCGCGGAGGAGGCGGCCTCCGTCGGCGCGACAGCGGAGCGACTGGCGGAGCAGGTGCGCGTGCCGGGGCGCTGCTTTGAGGACGCGGCGGCGATGGTGGCGGCACCGCGCCGAGGAGAGGGCGGCGGCGTCAGCCCGGGCGGTTTTAAACTCACTCTGTTCACCTCGGGCTCGACCGGGCTGCCAAAGCAGGTGACGCACGGTCTGGCCGGACTCAGCCGCATGGTGCGGCTCGGCGAACGGCACGGGGCGGACGTATGGGGAATGGCCTACAACGCGACCCACATCGCGGGCGTGCAGGTAATTTTGCAGGCATTTTTTAACGGTAACGCGCTCGTTCAACTATTCGGCCACGGGTCGGCGGCGGTGTGGCGGATGATCGAAGCGGAAGGCATCACACACCTCTCGGCCACGCCCAGTTTTTATCGTCTGCTGCTCGGCGCCACGGCGGGCGGCGAGCACGACACGACGCTGGTAGAGGCGCGCGGAGTGCGAGCGGTGACGCTTGGCGGCGAGCGTTGCGACGAAGGCCTGCGGGCGCGGCTGGCGGCCCGATTCCCGGAAGCGCGGATTCGTAACGTGTATGCCTCGACCGAGGCGGGTAGTTTGTTCGTGGCAGAAGGGGAGGTGTTTTCCGTGTCTCCTGAACTGGCCGGACGCGTTCGCATCGTGGACGGAGAGTTACAAGTCGCGGCGGACCTCTTGGGTGATTTTGCGGGAGGTGCTCAATCGGTGACGGACGGCTGGTATCGCACCGGAGACACGGTCGAGCGGGTGGGGGACGAGCCCCTGCGCTGGCGGATTTTGAGTCGGGAGCGCGATTGGGTGAATGTGGGCGGACACAAGGTGAACCCGGGCGAGGTTGAGGCGGTCTTGCTTGCCTATCCTGGAGTGATCGAGGCGCGGGTTTACGGCCGTGCAAACTCGGTGCTCGGGCAGATTCTGGTCGCGGAGCTCGTGGCCTCGCCGGTGCCGGATGAGGCGGAGCTGAGAGCCTTTTTAAGCGGACGATTGCAGCCGGCCAAAGTGCCGCGTCTCATCAAGTTCGTAGGGCGGATCGCGCGCGGTCGCACCGGCAAGCAGTTGGGTGCTTAAGCGGGGCTTGCGGGCGGAGGGTGCGCCGCCTAACTATGCGCCTCATGTCGAAAAACATCCTCATCACAGGGGTCTCGCGCGGACTGGGCCTCGCAATCGCGCGGGCGGTGGTGGCGGCAGGTTGGACGGTTTACGGTGTGAGCCGTGCGACCTCACCGGAGTTCGCGGCGCTGGCGGCGGCGGCCCCCGGGCGAGTGAAGTTTTGCGCGTTCGATCTGGCTGACGCAGACGGTGTGGAGAAGGTGGTATTCGGTCCGGAGTTTGCGGGTTTGCAGGTGCCGCTCGATGGCTTCGTGAACAACGCGGCGACGGCTTACGACGACCTCGTGAGTAATCTCAATCTCGCGCGTTTGCAGGCGATGTATGCGTTGAACGTCTTCGCGCCGATGATGGCCACGCGGCAGTTTGTGCGCAACGCTCTGCTGCACGGCAAAGGGGCCTCGATTGTGCACGTGTCTTCGATCAGCGCGCACACCGGTTACAAGGGCCTTGCGATGTATGCCTCGACCAAGGGTGCGCTGGAGGCGTTTTCAAAAAACACCGCGCGCGAATGGGGCGCCCGAGGCATCCGCTCAAATTGTGTGGTGGCGGGTTTCATGGAGACGGCCATGAGCGGCGCGCTCGACGAGGAACAGCGTCAGCGCATCCACGCACGGACCGCGCTCAAAGCACCTGCGAGCTTGGAATCGGTGGCGGCGACGGTGGTTTTTCTGCTCGGCGAAGGCGCGGCCTCCATCACGGGGCAAAACCTGTTTGTGGATTCCGGCACGATCTAAGTGCGTGTTACGAAAGCCCGGGATTTTTAATTCATGAAACAGCTCATAATCATCGGTGCCGGAGGCTTTGGACGCGAGGTGCTGGCGTGGGCGCGGCAGTCGCTTGGCTGTGGCGAGGCCTGGACGGTGAAGGGATTTCTTGACGACAACGTTGAGGCGATTTCGGGCCTCCATGTGCCTGCGCCCTGGCTGGGTCGGATCGAGGACCACCGGCCCGCCGACGACGAAGTGTTTGTCTGCGCGATGGGTGTCCCGGCGATAAAGCGGCGCTGTTTTGAGCGCATCGAGGCGAGCGGCGGACAATTCATCACGCTCATCCACCGCACTGCTGTGGTGGGCGACCAGGTGAAGCTCGGCGCGGGCGTGATCCTTTGCCCTTACGCGGTGGTATCGGGCTACAACGTCATCGGTAAAGGTGTGGTCGTGAACATGCACGCGACCGTGGACCACGACGCGAATGTCGGCGATTGGACGCAGATCAACTGCCACTGTGACGTCACTGCCGGTGTGCAGGTGGGCAGCGAAGTCTGGTTCAGCAGCCATGTGGCGGTGGCACCCCGTCTGAAGATCGGAGACCGCGCTTACCTTGGAATTGGCTCGGCGATTTTGCGCGATGTGGAGGCGGATACCAAGGTGTTTGGCTTGCCTGCGCGAAGAGTGGAGTGAGCGGGGCGCCGACGAGTCGGCGAGTCGGGCCGTGACGGCGCTCTATAAAGGATTTGCGTGGAGGGAGCGGCGGGTTTGATTGGTTCAAGCCTTTCGTGCTCCGATGAAAAAAAACCGCATCCTCTTCGCCGTTGTCGCCACGATTCTAATCGGGGGCGTGGGTCTGCAATTTTTGAGTGTGCGCAATATCAAGGATGGTGAAGCTGGCGGCGGCATTGCGGCCGGCGAGTTGGTGAAGCGCCTCCCGACCTCTGCCGGTGCGTGGGTTTCGCGGGTGGAGCCGCTCGGCCCCAGCGAATTTGTGGCCGAGGCTGCCGAGCGCATATTGAACTTCGACGACTACGCGTATCTGACCTACCGCAATGGCCCGCGCTCGCTTGGGGTTTACGTCGCCTACTGGCGCGCCGGCCGGATGCCCACCCATAAAGTCGCATCACACACCCCCGACCGCTGCTGGACCGAGAACGGTTGGAAGTGCGAAGAAATGAAGTTCGGTGTCCCCGCCGCTTACGGCAAGATAGCGCTCAAGCCAGCTCAATGGCGCCGTTTCACGCCGCCAGGCGGTGGGCCGACTCAATACGTGCTTTTCTGGCATTTGGTAGGCGACGAGCTCTATGATTATGGCGACCGTTTCAACGCCACCCCGCATCCGCTTAAGTGGTGGCGAGATTCGATGGCCTACGCGGTCAAAGGCAGCCAGCCCCAGTATTTTATCCGTCTCACTTCTGACCGTCCGGTCGAGGAAGCAATCAGCGATCCTGAACTCGCTCCGGTGCTCGAGGCTCTGGCCGCAATGGGGCTGCGTCTGCCGGTCCTCACCGCCGCGGTGGGAGGAGCTGGTAAATGAACGCCCGCATCGCATCCGCCTGCGGACGGCGCTGGCGCGGGCTGGCTTTGGCAGTGCTCGCGCTTTTAAGCGCGGCCGCACTCTCCGCCAATCCGGCGCGGCGCGAGGTCCACGAACGTTGGCGGCGGCTGCATCCCGTCCCGCGCACGCCCGAATTAGCGCGTTGGTTTCTCCCCGGTGAGCTTGGTCACGAACCGGGTGCCGAGCCGCCGCCGCCCGGTCCGCAGGCATTCCTGACCCGCACCTGTTACGGGGTGGACAACCTTGACGGCGGCGAGTGGGCGCGACGCAACGGGCTCGGCCCTGGCCTGCATTTCTCGCACAACCTCGCCAACATCTTTCGGCCCGAACTCTTCGATACCCACCCGGAGTTCTTCCCGCTGATTGCCGGCGAACGGACTCGTCCGCCTAAGACCCGGACCAACTGGAACCCCGAGCTCGGCACGCCTGAGTCGGCCGCCCTCGCAGCGCGGGCCGCGAACGACCACTTCGACGCCAAGCCCGAGGCACTTTCATTCTCGGTCGGGATCAACGACGCCCTTCGTTACGGCGAATCCGAAGCGACCCGCCGCTGGGTGGATCCGCCCCGGTATTTCAGGCACATGCCGGTTTACAGCGACCTTGTCTTTAATTTTACCAACTCCGTGGCGGCGCAGGTGGCGTTTAAGCATCCGGATAAACTTATCGGCGCGCTGGCCTATTACTGGACCGAGCAGGTGCCGAGTTTCCCGCTTCACCCTCAGGTGGTGCCCTTCTTGACCGCGGATCGCAGCCTTCTGTTTGATCCTGATTTCCGGCGCGAAGAGTCGGCTCTGCAGCACGCCTGGGCGGATAAGGGAACGCACCGGCTCGGGCTCTACGACTACATCTACGGCTACGGATTTCTGGTCCCGCGTATTCACACCACCACGCTCGCGCGGCACCTGCGCGACGCACGGCGGACCGGCTTTACCGACTATTTCGCAGAGCTGAATTCAAATTGGGGGCTCGACGGCCCGCAGCCCTGGCTGGTTGCTCAGCTATTGCAGGATCCCGAGCAATCCCCGCGCGCGCTGCTGGCAGAATATTACCGGCGCTATTTCCGCAGTGCTGCGTCGCCAATGCGGGCGTTTTACGAGAAATGCGAAGCGCTTTGGGCGGGGCAGGGCGGTCCGGTGTATTGGCTAAAGCATTACCGTAACGATTCGCAGGCGGCGCTTTTTCCGCCCGATACCCGGCGGCGGCTTCGGGCTTATCTGGACGCGGCGGCCCGGGCGGCGGCGGATGCCGGCGATGCAAAAGCCGCGGCGCGCGTGGCGCTGGTCGGAGCAGCCTTCAGCGTTTCGGAGCGTTACGTCGAGCTCAACGAGGCGCGCGAGGCGCTGGGGCGCGCGGTGCTGGCTGCGGGGGGTGGCGATGGGGCGGCGCTGGCGGCGCTGGCACCGCTTCGCGCGGCGGATCGCTCGGCGCGGAGAGCCTTTTTGGAGACCGTCGCCGCGGTTCGGGCGGAGCAACCCTACGCGCTTTCGCCCACTATTCCGGCGGATTTTGCCCGCGCCGATTGGGGGCCTTCGGCAGATTGGCTTCTGGCGGGCGGCAAGCTCGAAGCTGGGCGCGAACTGTTGGTTGATGCCGGCTGGCGGGGCGCTCGGAATTCCGACCTGCATATTGCGGGGCTGCTCTACAAGCCTGGTTTGACCGAACCTTGGGTGGCGCGGACCGAGCCGTGGGAGGGCTTGGTTGCGGAATTGCGTAGCGACCGGAAGGGAGTGAGGAGTTTGCGTTTGGAGAACAATAAATCCTCCGCCTTCGAGCAGGTGCTGATTTGTCTGCCGACCGTGACCGGCACGGCCTCGTGGGAGGTATCGGGACGGATAAGCCCGACCAGCCAGGTTTTGTTCCGTGTGCTCTGGTTTGATTTCAACAAGGCACCCTGCGGGGAGACGACGGTGCAGATCCCGGCCGGCGAGTGGAAGAAGGTTGTGCCGGTGATACCGCTGACGCCGCCCTCGAGCGCGTTTTACTTGGGATTCAGTTTGAATCTTCTCCA